>NZ_JBHUKY010000019.1:0-365640 GCF_042684125.1 Paenibacillus rhizoplanae
ATGTATTAGGCATGCCGCCAGCGTTCGTCCTGAGCCAGGATCAAACTCTCCAAATTGGTATTTAGAAAGAGCGATTGCTCATTTTGAAACATCTGACGAGAATTGTTACATTCTCTCATTTTGGATCTCACCGAAGTGATCTCCAGATACTCACTCGTTGTTCAGTTTTCAAAGATCAAGCTCGTTGTCAGCGACGATTACTTCGTCACCAGCAACTCTTATAATATATCACATCCAGCCGATCAATGCAAGCTCTTTTTTTAACTTCTTTTCGAGCAAACCGTTGATGTTTCGCGGCCAGAAATAGAATATATCATGGTTAGAAACTCATTGCAAGCATTATTTTGAAATGATTATTATAAAGCTATGCTATCCATAACCGCCCTAGCCAAGCAAGCAAGCATAGCTCTCTGATCCCTTATCCACTCGTGCTAAGCAATAATCTCCTGAATATGCAGCTCTCGCTCATTGATCAGATTAACGATGTTTCCTTCAACCTGAACCATGGGTCTTGTCGGGTTGTTGCGGTCGGTAAAGATGATTTCCCCATGACGCCCATCGCTGAGCCGTATCCGTGTACCGTTATACAAGTCTGTCGTCTTTTGAATGAAGGTCTGTACGATCACTGGATCGAGCTTTCCGAAGCTCTCCTTCTGCAGCTGCTCCAATACCAGATAAGGCGACTGTGCCTTTCTGTAGGCTTTTCCCAGCGTCATGGCATGGAAGATATCGGCGACTGCCACAATCTTGGCGTAGAAATGAATCTGGCTGCCATCCAGCCTAAGTGGATATCCTGAACCGTCTATCTTCTCATGGTGCTGCAAGGCGGCCAGTCTAACCCCTTCGTTAATGGCTGTGACATTGCGCAGCAGCTGGTATCCGTATGTAGTGTGCCTGCGTACCTCGTCAATCTCTGGAGCGCTTAGAGGAGTCGGCTTCTGTAGCAGAGCTTCGTCTACTTTAGTGTTGCCTACATCATGCAGCAAGCCGGCAAAAGCAGCCTGCATCCAATCCTTCTGGGGATATCCGCACCACTGGGCAATTCTATATGAAGTCAAGGCAGATAAGACAGCATTATGATAATTATATTCCTGGTCAAACAACACACGCGGCGCAAACTTTAAGACATGGTAATCCTTCAAATGGGTAATCAGCAGATCCAGCTGACTCCGCAGTTCGAAGATTGGCAGTGATGCAGCGGCGGCGGCACGGTAGCTCTGCTTGATAAGCACCAGCATTTTCTCATACTCATCGTGAAGCGGAGAATTACTCTTGGCCAGCACCGACTCATTGATCAGCGCACCTGCCTTTGCTGCTTGCTGCTTTACTGCCGGTTTAGCGCTCTCCGTAGTTTTGTCTTCCCCTTGCGCCCCTTCAACCTCAACCTGTCCGATCAAAAAAGCCTGCAAAATCTCAATATCCCGGGGCAGAATGATCTTGCCCTTTCCGAACAACACTCCTCCTAATGGAGTGATCACATCTTTAATAATCTTTGAACCCGCTTTAATCTCTCCAACGGATATGTTTGGCATAAGCCTAAGCCCCTTTATGTCGGTGACACCTGTAATTCTCTAATTATAGTATGGAACCCGGGAAGCGGCTAGATAGAGAATTCCCCGTTCATCAGGTAATTGGGTATAAAATAACCCCACAAAGTGAGGCTTTAGCTTCGAAGATAACTCAGGTACTTTGCGGGGGCCCCAAAACATACAAATCTTTTAAAAAAAAGAGCATGGATTTCTATACATCAGAAACCCATGCTCTCCTGCAATCATTATTCGAGGTTGTCGTCTTCGTTCACGGCATCCGCTTCAGGCTGGCTGACTTCGCCATCGCCTTCTACCGGAGTTCCTTGAATGTCTTCGCCGTCCTCATGCTCAGACAGTTCTTCATCCTCTTTATCCGCTCTGCACAGTGTGGCTACTGCATCATCCTCACGGATGTTAATCAGTCTAACACCCTGCGCGTAACGGCCCATTGTAGATATTCCGTCCATACTGGTACGGATCAGGGTACCGCTGGTCGTAATAATCATCAGGTCCTCGTCCTGCTTGACGACCTTCAGCCCGACAACCGGCCCGTTCTTATCTGTAAGGTTAATGGTCTTGATGCCTTTACCGCCGCGGGTCTGAGACCGGTAGTCGCCGGCAGGTGTCCGTTTACCATAGCCCTTGGTGGTTACGATCAGCACCTCAAGCTCCGGGTCTACGCAGTCCATGCCAATAACATGGTCATTGGAATCAAGCGTGATCCCCTTAACCCCGGTAGCGCTGCGGCCCATGGAGCGCACATCATTCTCCGAGAAGGTAATCGACATTCCGCGTGCAGTACCGATAATCAGATTCTGCTCACCGTCCGTCAGCTTCACTTCAATCAGTGAATCCTCCTCACGGAGATTGATTGCAATCAAGCCGCCCTTACGGATGTTGTTGTAATCTTCCAAAGGTGTTTTCTTCACAATTCCCTCACGGGTAGCAAAGAACAGGTACTTGTCGCTGTCCGCTTCCTCCACCTGGATGACCGCGCTAATCTTCTCCCCTTGTTCAATTTGAATCAGGTTGATGATCGGCGTTCCCCGGGCAGTCCGTCCAAGCTCCGGAATCTCATAGGCCTTAATCCGGTACACCTTACCCTTATCAGTAAAGAACATTAGGTAGTTATGGGAGTTGCTCACGAAGAGATGCTCCACAAAGTCCTGATCCTTAGTGTCCATTCCGATTACACCGCGTCCGCCGCGCTTCTGGCTGCGGTAAGTGGTGACCGGAAGACGTTTGATATAGCCGGTATGGGTAATTGTGATAACTACCTCTTCACGCGGAATCAGATCCTCGTCGAGAATGCTCTCTTCCCCAACCGTAATTTCCGTACGGCGGTCATCGGAGTATTTATCACGAATCTCCTGCAGCTCGTTGCTGATGATATCCAGTACGAGATGCTCGTTAGCCAGGATCTCACGGTATTCAGCGATCTTGGACAACAACTCGTTATATTCATTCTCGATCTTCTCGCGTTCAAGACCGGTCAGGCGCTGCATCCGCATATCGAGGATCGCCTGAGCCTGCTCCACGCTTAGACTGAAGGTCTCCATCAGACCTTCACGGGCAATATCGGTTGTGCGTGAGGCGCGGATCAGGGCAATGACCTCATCCAGATGATCCAGGGCAACACGCAGACCTTCCAGAATATGCGCCCGTGCTTCCGCCTTCTTGAGGTCGAAGATCGTCCGGCGGCGGATGACTTCAATCTGATGCTGCAGATAGTGATACAGCACATCACGCAGGTTCAGAATCTTCGGTTCTTTGTTGACAATAGCCAGCATGTTGATTCCGAAGGTGGACTGCATGGAAGTATGCTTGTAGAGATTGTTGAGTACAACACTTGGATTCACATCCCGTCTCATTTCAACCACTACGCGCATTCCGTTACGGTCAGACTCATCACGCAGATCCGTAATGCCCTCGATGCGTTTCTCACGCACCAGCTCCGCGATCTTCTCCACGAGCCGGGCTTTGTTGACCTGGTAAGGAAGCTCATGCACAATGATCCGTGCTTTGCCGTTATTCTCTTCAATCGTCGCCTTGGCACGCATGGTAACCGATCCGCGTCCTGTCCGGTAGGCCTGACGTATTCCTTCCCGGCCCAGAATGTACCCGGCCGTCGGGAAGTCTGGACCTTGGATATATTCCATGAGCTCCAGAGGCGTAATATCAGGATTCTTGATCATCGCCTGCACACCGTCAATGACCTCACCGAGATTATGCGGAGGAATGTTGGTTGCCATACCCACCGCAATCCCGCCTACACCATTGACCAGCAGGTTGGGATAACGCGCAGGCAAGACTACAGGCTCGTTCTCTTCACCGTCATAGTTGGGAGCGAAATCAACCGTTTCCTTGTTCAGATCACGGAGCATTTCTCCGGCAATTTTGGACAAACGTGCTTCTGTATAACGCATTGCAGCCGCCATATCTCCGTCAATTGAACCGAAGTTACCATGACCGTCTACAAGCATATAACGCATGGAGAAATCCTGTGCCATACGTACCATGGTTTCATAGACCGCCGAGTCACCGTGAGGGTGATACTTACCGATAACCTCTCCGACGATTCTAGCTGACTTCTTATGTGGCTTATCCGAGGACATACCAAGTTCCGACATCGCAAACAAAATGCGTCGGTGAACAGGCTTAAGTCCATCCCGCACATCCGGCAAAGCCCGGCTTACAATGATGCTCATTGCGTAATCCATAAAGGATTCTCGCATTTCCACGCCAATGTCCCGATCCTTGACTTGCGGGTTATTTTGTTCAGCCATGAGTTGGTGGACCTCCTTCAGTTAAAAACCGCTACCCTATATTATATTACTTTCACAAAACCAGCACAATTAAACATGATAGCCTGTTATCGTCTATATTGATTTTCTTTTAGTACGGATAAGGGTATACGCCCTCTCCGCTGCTGTCTTCAGTACATAGACTGTAGAGACAAGAGAATTGGCTTCATGCCCCTGTTTTCGTCCCGAAAAGTTAAATCTCATATCCTGATATTATAACATTATTTAGTTGTCTTGTCCTGAAAATTCGCTATGCGTAAAGAAACGGAGGCAGAACATGAAGATTCAACGCGTGTCCAGCAAATGGGCAAAAACGAAAGTCATTCTGCAAAACCGTCACCTCTCGGTCTATATTCCGGAAACTCGCAAATATGGCCTGGAGGATCTGAAAGAAATGCTGCATCTGCACGGCACGGTATACATTAAACCCGACCGCGGCACTTATGGCAGCGGAGTAATGAGAGCCGAGCAGAGGATCGTACACTTAAGTCCCAGCGGGCAGCAGCCGGATACCAGTGAGCCGGAACCAGAATCCGTGAGCAGTGAAGCAGCCGTACCGGCAGAGCCGAAGCTGATGTATATTTTGAGGTATGCCAAGGATGCCGAGGTCTTTAACAGCCCCGAAGAGCTTCATGCTGCGCTAGTGCCCCGGGTTAAAGACCGCACTTATCTGGTCCAGCAGGGCATTGATCTGCTTCAGTATCAGGACCGTCCCTTCGACTTGCGCGTGCTTACCCAGAAGAATCCTCACGGTAGCTGGGAGACTACAGGCATGCTTGGCCGGGTAGCCGCACCGCAGAAGGTGATTACGAATTATCACAGCGGGGGCAGTATTTTTCCGGTAGATACCCTGTTCAAGGACCATATGACCTCTGACGAAATGTCTGCGACTACCCAGCAGCTGAAATCTCTGGGCGTCCGGATCGGGGCACAGCTTGAAACGGCTTATCCAGGACTCAAAGAGCTCGGACTTGATGTAGCAATGGACCAGCACCACGATCTATGGCTGCTTGAAGTGAACACCTTACCCTCTATCATTGTTTTCAAATTGTTCCCGAACAAAGGGATTTACCGCAGAATCCACCGTTATGCTGTGGCCTATGGACGGTTAAAGCCTAACCGGAAGTCTGTGCCCAGCCGCCGCAAGCGACTATCCAACGTATAGCTCTATGTACAAGTGGAAACGGCATTGTCGTCCTTTTAAAGGACGGTACCGTTTCAGCGAGAAAGATAAGGATAATTATAGCGCGAAGCATATAAATTCTTATCTTTTTATTAAAAAACCTCCGGCTTCACCCGCAAGGGATAATCCGGAGGTCCGCTATAGGCTGCTTAAATATCCAGGTTTTTGACAGATTGTGCGTGCTCCTGAATGAATTCACGGCGTGGTTCGACATTGTCACCCATCAGGGTATCAAAGATACTGTCTGCCAGCATAGCATCCTCAATGGTCACCTGTAACATAGTGCGGGTCTCAGGGTCCATGGTAGTATCCCATAGCTGGGTGGCATTCATCTCACCCAGACCTTTGTAGCGCTGAACGTTAACCTTCACGTTCTCGCCAAAGGTAGCAATAATCTCATCGCGTTCCCGCTCGGACTGTGCATAGCGCACAACCTTGTTGCGCTCGATCTTGAAGAGCGGCGGCTGGGCAATATAGATATACCCTGCGTCGACAATCTTCCGCATGTAGCGGTAGAAGAACGTCAGCAGCAGTGTTCTGATATGGGCGCCGTCGACGTCCGCATCGGTCATGATGACCACCTTGTGGTAACGCGCCTTCGAGAGGTCGAAATCATCGCTGATCCCTGTTCCGAGTGCGGTAATAATCGCCCGGATTTCCGCATTGGACAAGATCCGGTCCAGCCGGGCCTTCTCAACGTTCAGGATCTTACCGCGCAGCGGCAGGATGGCCTGGAAATGACGGTCCCGGCCCTGCTTAGCCGATCCGCCGGCCGAGTCACCTTCGACGATGTACAGCTCACTGATAGACGCATCCTTGGAGGAGCAGTCTGCCAGCTTACCCGGCAGGGCGCTGACTTCAAGCGCACTCTTGCGGCGGGTTAGCTCACGGGCCTTTTTGGCCGCTTCACGGGCACGGGAAGCCTGCAATGACTTCTCTAGCACCTTGCGCGAAACGGCAGGGTTCTCTTCCAGGAACTCCTGCAGCTTCTCGCCGAATAGCGATTCTACAATCCCGCGGACTTCACTGTTGCCGAGCTTAGTCTTGGTCTGGCCTTCGAACTGCGGCTCAGGAATCTTGACGGAGATAATCGCCGTCAGACCCTCCCGGACATCATCCCCGGTCAGATTCTGACTGCTGTCCTTGATCACGCCTGCCTTGCGTGCGTAGTCATTAATGATCCGCGTCAAGGCACTCTTGAAGCCGGATTCATGCGTTCCGCCTTCATGAGTATTGATATTATTAGCGAATGAATAAATGTTCTCTGTGTATGAATCGTTATATTGGAGAGCCACTTCAACCGCGATCATATCCCGTGAGCCTTCCACGTAGATGGGATCCTCATGAAGAGCTTCTTTTTTCTCGTTAAGGAATTTCACATACTCCACAATACCGCCTTCATACTTGAACGTATTGTTAACTCCGGTCCGTTCATCCAGCAGTGACAACTCAATGCCCTTGTTCAGGAAGGCCAGCTCCCGGATACGGGTAAGGAGCGTGGAGTATTCAAAAGTAGTGGTTTCGGTAAAAATATCCGGGTCCGGGTGGAAGGTGGTGGTGGTCCCCGTCTCCTCTGTATCCCCGATCACTCGGATGTCATATTGCGGCACGCCGCGGTTGTACTCCTGCTGGTAGACATGCCCGTCACGTTTGACAGTGACAACTACCTTCTCGGACAAGGCGTTAACCACAGAGATCCCTACGCCGTGAAGACCGCCGGACACCTTGTAACCCCCGCCGCCAAACTTACCGCCCGCATGCAGGACAGTCATGACCACTTCAAGCGTGGACTTCTTCAGCTTGACGTTCTCACCAACAGGAATTCCCCGCCCGTTGTCAATAACAGTCACACTATTATTTTCAGTAATTATGACTTGAATCCGGTCGCAAAAACCTGCCAGCGCCTCATCGATACTATTATCGACAACCTCCCAGACCAAATGATGCAGACCTTTGGCGCTAGTGGAGCCAATGTACATGCCGGGACGTTTCCGAACTGCTTCCAGCCCTTCCAGTACCTGAATCTGGCTCTCATCATATGTCGGTTGATTCATTGACATGCCTTCACCTACTTCTTTCAGATTATCTCATGTAACTTGTGAAACCTTATATTTCTAACAAGAGTTTGGCTCTTTTTTTGAGAGTGGAGGAGGAGATCGGGGAGTAGTAGACAGTATTTCTGGTTACGACTATAGACTTCGCTTCCTCTTCACCAATGCGTTCCAGCTTCTTATCCTGCTGGGAATGAGTCATAAATTGCTTCGATACCTTGGAGGATTTCTCAATCGATATATCAAATATAGCAATCAGCTCTGAGGATCGAATAATTTTTTCTCCGCCCAAATGAATATACATGGTCTTCCTCCGCTCTTATAGCTCCACTTTGCCGCCATGAACATGATACAGGATTGCACCCTTTAGTTTATCAGCATTCAGTCCCTCTACACCGGTGGCGGTGATGAAGGTCTGCACCTTGCTCTGAAAGGTTTCGATAAGCTGGGTCTGACGATAGGGATCAAGTTCGGACAAAACATCATCAAGAAGCAGCACAGGATATTCTCCGATCTCCTCATGGATCAGTTCAATTTCCGCCAGCTTGAGCGATAAAGCTGCCGTACGCTGCTGTCCCTGGGAACCGTAGACCTGAGCTTCTCTTCCGTTGATAAAAAAGGACAGGTCATCCCGATGGGGACCCGTCAGCGTCATGCCGCGCCTGATTTCCTGATCTCTTGTTTGTGATAACTTTAACATAAATTTGTCCAATAAGACAGCTTCATCTTCCTCTTCACGCTCACCAAACGAGGGGACATAGAGCAGTTTGAGCTCTTCTCCGCCGTTTGTGATGCCCCGGTGGATGCTTTCTGCCCATATCTGCAGCTTCTTTATGAATTGTTTCCTTTTTTTTACGATTTTAACACCATGTTCTACAAGTTGGGCGTCCCAGATGTCCAGAAGCTCCCGGCCGCTTGCCTCTTTACCCCATAGTTGCTTCAGCAGATTGCCTCGTTGGAGGAGGATTTTCTGGTACTGCTGCAGATGAAACAGGTAGCTTGGCTGGACCTGACCAATCTCCATGTCAAGGAACCGGCGCCGGATTCCCGGAGTGCCTTTGACAATCTCCAGATCCTCCGGGGCAAACATTACCACGTTCAGTGAACCTACGAATTCGCTTAGCCGGCGCTGCTCGAGGCCGTTAATTCTGGCCTTCTTGCCCTGCGGGGACAGGGTCAGCTCCAGCTTAAGATCCCCGTACTTACGCTCCACCTCGGCAACAATCTGTGCCGAACCCGACGGTGCATCGAAGGAGATCAGTTCCTTGTCCTTGGAGGTACGATGGCTTTTGGTCATGGCCAAGACAAACAAGGCCTCCATGAGATTGGTTTTGCCTTGGGCGTTCTGTCCGAGAATAAGGTTCACATCGCCCAGATGCTCAAGACGCAGCAGCCCATAGTTACGGTAATCCTGCAGTCCGATATTTTTGACAAACAAGAGCCTGTTCCTCCTTAGGGTTACTCCTCCTTGACTCCGCCGCCCTCAACTTCAAACACGCCGTTATCCTGTACCTGTATTTTATCACCCGGGTAGAGCTTCCGGCCACGGCGTTCTTCAACCTCACCATTCACCTGCACATGCCCTTCCTGCAGCAGCGCCTTGGCCATCCCCCCTGTGGATACACAATCGGAGAGCTTCAGGAACTGGTCGAGCTTAATGTATCCACTGTGGATAACTATTTTTTTCATTTTTTTATCCTTCCTGCCACTTATCCACATGTTGATGAACAGGGCGTTAATTAGTTGTCCGGTACGGCAGAATCACATACAGGCTCCGGCTCTCATCGAGCGGTCTAAGAATAATCGGGCTCATCATGCCGGTGAAGGCGATGACAAGCTGCTCGCTCTCCACAACCTTCAGCACATCAAGCATATATTTGGAGTTGAAGGAGATCCGCAGCGGCTCACCCTTGAAATCGATGACTTCCAGCTCTTCACGTACCTTACCAAGCTCTGACGAGCTGGAGGAGATCTCTACATCGCCGTTCTCCAGGGTCTGCATGCGGACGATGTTCGTTTTTTCTTCACGGGACAGCAAATAAGCACGGTCAATCGATTCGCTTAATTTTTTTGTGTCCAAAGTTAGTTCTGTTTTGTAGGTGGTTGGAATAATTCTAGAAGTATCCGGATAAATGCCATCCAGAATGCGCGAATAGAACAGCACTTTGTCGATTTTGAACAGAACTTGATTATCGGCCACGACAATATCCACCAGCATATTCTGATCAGGGATGATTTTGCTGAGCTCGTTCAGCGTTTTGCCGGCAATGACAATATTCGCGAACTGTATGCTCTCTGTCCCTTCGAGATGTGCAGCTCTGGTAGCGAGCCGGTGGCGGTCGGTAGCCGTGAACTTGAATTCATTGTCAGCCAGATTCCACAGAATGCCTGTCAGAATCGGTGTTGTCTCTTGGGTGGAGATGGAGAAAGCGGTCTGCTTGATCATATTCTTCAGCAAATCACCAGGCATGGAGATGGTTTCATTCTCCTCGATGCTTGGCAGGACAGGGAACTCTTCAGGATCGAGGCCCACAATCTGAATCTCCGTAGAGCCGGAGGAGATGAAGGTTTGGAAGCCGTCTTTAACTTCCATGTGAATCTCTTGGGAGGGGAGCTTCTTGATAATCTCAACGAAGAACTTGGCTGGAAGCACTACGCTGCCCGGTTGTTCTACCTTGACGATCGTCTGGCTATCATTCTCGGCAGGGATGAAGGACTGAATGGAAATATCCGTATCGCTTGCAGTCAGCGTAACTCCTTGATGGCTAACCTCAAACTTAATACCGGTCAGAATAGGGATGGTTGTTCTGCTGGAGATTGCCTTGGAGACATGGCCAATGGATTCGTTGAGTTCATTTTTGAGAATGCTGATTTTCATAATTTCACTCCTAGCTGAAAAATTGGGAAATGGGCTACGTAAATCCTCTTTGAAACCTGCTCTTAGAAGATGAATTATTATAGTTATTTAATAGTATTAGTAGTAGGGGCTCCGTTTATGTGGATAAGTCGCAAAACAGCATAAAATTAAGCCTACCCACATGTGTATAGATTGTGTATAGGCTCTTTGTTCCTCTTAGGAAGGATTTTTAATTTTCTCCGCAAGATTATTTACCACTTTATAGAGCTCCTGGTCCACCTTTAATTGCTGCGTAATCTTCTCATGGGCATGGATAACGGTCGTATGATCGCGTCCTCCGAAGGCTTCACCGATCTTGGGCAGCGAATAATCTGTCAGTTCACGCGACAAGTACATGGCAATCTGCCTTGGAAAAGCAACAGCCTTCGTGCGTTTCCGCGCTTTGAAATCCTCCATGCGCAAATTGTAGTATTCGCCGACTTTTTGCTGAATATCGTTCATGGTGATCATCTTCGGACGGCTGGATGGAATGATATCCTTCAGCGCTTCCGCCGCCAGATGCGTCGTCACATCCTGATTGGTCAGCGATGAATAGGCTACAACACGAATCAGCGCGCCTTCCAGCTCCCGGATATTCGTATCAATCTGATTGGCGATGTACATCATCGCTTCGTTCGGGATGTCCAGGTTCTCCGCTTTGGCCTTCTTACGCAGAATGGCAATCCGTGTCTCCAGATCCGGAGGCTGAATATCAGTGATCAGACCCCATTCAAACCGGGAACGAAGCCGTTCCTCCAGCGTGGGAATTTCCTTGGGAGGCCGGTCGCTTGAGATGATGATCTGTTTGCGTTCTTCATGAAGTGCATTGAACGTATGGAAAAATTCCTCCTGTGTCGACTCTTTTCCAGCCAGGAATTGGATGTCATCAATCAGCAAAATGTCAACACTGCGGTACTTGTTGCGGAAGCTTTCGCCGCGGTTATCACGGATGGAGTTGATGAATTCATTCGTGAACTTCTCGGAGGAGATGTAAATCACCTTATTGTTGGGGTTATGCTCCAGCACATAGTGGCCGATCGCATGCATCAGGTGGGTCTTCCCGAGACCTACGCCTCCATACAAAAACAGAGGGTTATAGGCTTTGGCCGGCGCTTCGGCTACAGCGAGTGAGGCTGCATGCGCAAAACGGTTGCCGGAACCAATCACGAACGTATCGAAGGTGTATTTGGGATTGAGCAGATGCGTCTGCGCTTCTTCGCGAGAGACGACGGGAGTGGGTGCATTTTGTTGAACAATAGGCTCAGAGGGCTTGTTCTCCTCAATGACAAATCTGACTTCCACTTGCTGTCCGGTAACTTCATATACCGTTGCTCCTACCAATTTGGTATAGCGACTTTCCAGCCATTCTACGGCAAAGGTTGTGGGCGCCGAGATGATAAGAGCCTGGGAATTGAACGTCATGGCCTTGGTGGCCTTGAACCAGGTATCGAAGCTCGGTTTGCTTAATTTGGTTTGAATAATCAATAAAATTTCCTGCCATAATTCGGAAGTATGGCTGTCCACAGACTGTCACTCCTTTAAATCTTCCAAATGTGGCATCAGCCATGAAGTGGAAATGTCGAAGAAAATGGGTTGTTGCTGAATCTTATCCCCAGTATACAAGTTCAAGAGACAAAAAAATATGGATAAACTTGAATTGTTCACAACTTTATCCACAGCTTGTTGATAATTTATTGAACAAACAAATCTATTCACATTCAAAAGTAATACCATCATAGCAAAACGCCCCTTGTTTTTCAATGAGCCACGCTATTTTATCCACAAATTCAATCACTTGTGTATAATTTTTAAGCACACCACTACATATTGTTGATAATTTGTTTACCGTTCGACAGTTTCTGCAATGGACGCGATTTTTTTATACACAGGTTGTGCGCACCTGTGAGCAAACTGCGTTCATAATTAATCACAGGTGGATAACTGTTTAAGCCTGTGGATTATTTTTTGGATTTTTTTCTTTGTGGATAAGCGGTTAAGGATAGAATTAGTGAAGGGCAAGGTAAGCTGGGGATAAAATTCCGGCCGATACCCGGAAATGGGGGACACCTTTAAAAAGAGGGAGAAGGGACAAGGTTGACTTTTGCCGCAAAAATGTGTTTAAATATATAAAGGTGTTTTCTGTGAGGATATGTCTCCAAATTTAATTGATAATACTTGTAGATACTGTCCCTACTTTAAGGACGGCTTAGTCCGTTTCTGCTAATATGACAGTAATTATGTTCCTGTAAGGGAGGTGCAATACATGAGACCGACGTTCAGACCAAATGTGAGCAAACGCAAGAAGGTGCATGGTTTCCGCAAAAGAATGAGCACGAAAAACGGCCGCAAAGTGCTGGCAGCCCGCCGCTTGAAAGGCAGAAAAGTTTTGAGTGCGTAAGATAGGCCACGTTGGGACCACTGCTGTGGTCCTTTTTTACGCTGAATTTGCAGAATGTATCATTATTTTTATTTCTCTTCTATATATAGCGCAGAACAGGATGACGCTCAGAGAGTGGACAACCAGCCATTACTTCTGCTGCTGCGACAATAAATGAAAGGCTCTGCAGAGGATTTGACGCTACTGCGGGGCTTTTTTTAAAAATATAAGATTTATATGTTTCACATGATTTCCACATTATTATAGGTAGCACAAGCGTCTATGTTTGTTAGCAGGGTGTCTCCAGGGCCGCAGCGGTAACTGTTTATGGTCTCCCTTGAATGACAATACTAATTAGAAGATGAAATTCCGGAGCCTGGAGAAATTCCGGTATTTGAATAGGAGATTCCCGTGCACAAAAGTTTACGATTACGAAACCGTGCCGACTTCAGCCGCGTATACCGCCATGGGAAGTCATTTGCGAATCATCAGTATGTGGTGTATTGGTTCCCCAAAAGAGAGGTGGAACGGTTCCGGGTGGGCATATCCGTCAGCAAGAAGGTCGGAAATGCTGTAGTCCGCAACCGGATGAGAAGGCTGGTGAAGGAGATTGTGCGTCACCATGAGCCGGAAATTGCCGGCAATCTGGACATCGTGTTCATCGTCAGAAAAGGAGCGCTTTCCAAGGATTACGGCGAGCTGGAGAAAAGCGTGCTGCATGTGCTGCGCAAAGCCAAGCTGCTCAAGGCTTTACGCAAGTAAAACAGCCTGAAGAGGGCTTGTTTATTTGTATCCATAATTATGTTATGATTTACGGTGCAATGGAATGTTTATGAGAGGGGTTTTGAAGTGTCTCTAATGAAGACTAAGCGAGGAAAAATGTTTCTTCTCCTCGGGTTAATGGTTCTAATGATCGCTGTTCTGTCGGGATGCTCTCCGTCTGCGACGACAGTGACGCACACTACGGAGGATTTGAAAAATGGAGGCTTCTGGCAGAGTAATGTAGTGTATTATTTCGCCATTGCCCTGGATACTTTCGCGAAATGGTTCAATGGCCAATATGGTCTAGCCGTTCTTGTAATGGTTATCATTGTCCGTACGCTGATTCTTCCACTTACGATTAAGCAGGTAAAGAGTTCGCGTGCCATGCAGGCCATCCAGCCGGAACTTGAGAAGATTAAGAAAAAATATAAAGATGAGCCCGAAAAGGTACAGCAGGAAACGATGCGCCTGTTCCAGGAGAACAAGGTCAATCCTATGGCAGGCTGTCTGCCGCTGATTGTGCAAATGCCGATCTTCATCGCCCTATACAACTCGATTTACTACAACCCAGATCTTAGATTACATGACTTCCTGTGGCTGCAGCTCGGCAAACCCGATCACTTGTTCATCCTGCCGGTTCTTGCTGCTGCAACCACCTTCATTCAGACCCGCATGATGACCAAGATGAATCCGGTCCAACAGCAGGGTCCAATGCAGTTCATGATGATGGTCTATCCGGTTCTGATCTTCATCATGTCCTACAATTTCCCGGCTGCTCTGCCTCTGTACTGGGTATACAGCAATATTTACACCATTGTCCAGAACTACTTCTTGTACCGCAACAATGATAAGCACAAAGCCGCACTTGTTGCTGCCAATGCCACGGCCAATGCAGGCAACAGCAAGGCCAAGGATGTAAACCTGACGAAGAGCAAGAACAGCAATTCTAACGCCCGCAAAGATGTAACTCCTACTGCTAAAGGAAACGGAAGCAATGGGAAGAAGGGGGTCAAAAAGTCAAAATGAGCAAAGTCGTCGCGACAGGGAAAACCATTGAAGAAGCTGTAGAACGGGGACTTAATCAGCTTGGAGTTCACAAGGACCGGGTAACGGTCAACGTACTTGAACAGCCGTCAAAAGGATTCCTTGGATTGATCGGTGCGAAGGGAGCAAAGGTAGAATTGACCTTGATCCCTGAAGCCGCACCGGCATCAGCGGCGAGTGCTCCGCTACTGTCTCAGCAGACAACAAGAGAGAGCAATACAGAGGCGATCAGCGGTGTGCCGCGCCAGGATTCCGGACACCCGGTGGAAGAAGCATACGGTCAGGCCGTTCATTTCATTGTAGATGTCGCCAAGAGCATGGGGCTCGAGGTGGAAGTTGAAATCGTTCATGCCAAGGAATCAACTGTTCTGCAAATTTCCGGTCCGGAGCTTGGGCTGCTGATTGGCAGAAGAGGACAAACTCTCGATGCTTTGCAGTATTTGGCTAATATTGTTGCCAACCGGTATTCCGACAGCTTCATCCGGCTGGTGCTGGATGCGGAGAACTTCCGGGAACGCCGCAAGAAGACGCTGGAGGAGCTGGCCGACCGTCTGGCCGGGCGTGTGGTGAGGACCCGCAAAGAGGTGGTGCTTGAGCCCATGTCTCCGCAGGAACGCAAGATCATCCATTCCAGACTACAGGATCACCGGCAGGTGAACACCCTTAGCAAGGGTGAAGAACCGAATCGCCGCGTCGTTATCACTTTGAAATAGAACTATATGCCGCAATGACTCCTTGACCTATGCGAGGAGTCATTGTTTTTTAATACCATACCCAGAGGTGAATTACAACATGCTTAGTGACACTATTGCTGCCGTATCGACAGCCTTGGGTGAGGGCGGTATTGCCATCATCCGGGTTAGCGGACCGCAGGCCATCCCCCAAGTAGCTCCCTTGTTCAAAAGCCGTATCCCCCTTACGGAAGCTGACTCTCATACGGTGCATTATGGACATATCGTAAGTCCGCTGGATGGGGAGCAGCTGGAGGAGGTTCTGGTAACGGTCATGAAGGGACCGCGTTCTTTTACAACAGAGGATGTGGTAGAGATCAGCGCCCATGGCGGCGTAATCTCTGTAAGAAGAGTAATGGATCTGCTGCTGCAGCAGGATATCAGATTAGCGGAGCCGGGAGAGTTCACGAAACGTGCTTTTTTGGGCGGGCGGATTGATCTGTCGCAGGCGGAGGCCGTGATTGATCTGATACGTTCCAAGTCGGACCGGGCCTTCTCTGTTGCGCTCAAGCAGGTTAGCGGCTCGTTATCCACACGTATTCATGAGCTTCGGCACACCCTTATTGAGACACTGGCCCATATTGAAGTGAACATTGATTACCCGGAACATGATGTAGAATCTTTAACTGCCGATTTCATCAAAGATAAGAGTCAAGAGGTTATGCAAGGCATAGATAAGCTGCTTCGGACCGCCAATGAAGGAAAGATTCTGCGCGAAGGGATTACGACAGCTATTGTGGGCCGGCCCAATGTAGGGAAGTCTTCACTGCTGAACGCGCTTGCCCGCGACAACAAGGCGATTGTTACCGACATTCCGGGAACAACGCGTGATGTGATAGAAGAGTATGTAACGATTAATAATATCCCGCTGAAGCTGCTGGATACTGCCGGTATCCGTGAGACGATGGATGTGGTGGAGAGAATCGGTGTGGAGCGCTCAAAGGCGGCATTCAGCGATGCGGATCTGATTCTGCTGGTACTAAATGCTAATGAGGAGCTTCATGAGGATGAACTGGCGCTTATGGAACAAATCCACGGTAGACAAGCGCTGGTCATCATGAATAAAATGGACTTACCGCCCCGTCTGGACACGGGAAAGCTGCGCTCCTTTTTCGATGAAGCGAGTATTGTACCAATGTCTGTGCTGGAAGAGGAAGGACTCGACACACTGGAAGAGGCGATCTCCGCACTGTTCTTCGGAGGCAAGCTGGAATCGGGCGATCTGACCTATGTAAGCAATGTAAGGCATATAGCCTTGCTTAAGAAGGCGCATAGATCACTGCAGGATGCCTATGAAGCAGCGGAGATGCTGATTCCTATAGATATGATACAGATTGATGTACGACTGGCCTGGGAGCAGCTTGGGGAGATTATTGGAGATACGGCGGCTGATTCGCTGCTGGACCAGATCTTCTCGCAATTCTGCTTGGGCAAATAATAAGGAGGAACCGTTATGAATTATGATGGAGGCAGCTATGATGTTATCGTCATCGGCGCCGGACATGCCGGCTGCGAAGCGGCTCTGGCTGCTGCACGGATGGGCAGCCGCACACTGATGATCACGATTAACCTGGATATGGTGGCCTTCATGCCCTGTAATCCATCGATTGGCGGACCCGCCAAGGGCCATGTGGTGCGTGAAATCGATGCACTGGGCGGAGAAATGGGCCGCAATATAGATAAGACCTTCATTCAGCTGCGAATGCTTAATACAGGCAAGGGGCCTGCTGTTCACGCTTTGCGTGCACAAGCCGACAAGTTCCTCTATCAGCACGCAATGAAAGAAACGATGGAGAAGACCCCTAACCTGACCCTGCGCCAGGGGATGGTGGAGGAGCTGATAGTTGAAGAAGGACGCTGCGCCGGAGTGGTGACGAAGACCGGGACGGTGTATCACAGTAAAACCGTTATTCTGACCACGGGAACTTATCTGCGCGGTAAAGTGATTATGGGTGAGCTGACGTATGAGAGCGGGCCGAATAATCAGCAGCCGTCTATACGGCTGTCCGAGAATCTACGCGAACTGGGGTTCGATTTGGTCCGCTTCAAGACAGGAACACCGCCGCGTGTCCACAAGGATACGATTGATTTCTCCAAGACGGAAATCCAGCCGGGCGATGAGAAGTTGAAATTCTTCTCTTTTGAAACCAAATCCTCGGATAATGAGCAATTGCCGTGCTGGCTGACCTACACCTCTCCGGTTACCCATCAGATCATTAATGATAATCTGCACCGGGCGCCGATGTTCACCGGTATTATTGAAGGAACAGGTCCGCGTTATTGTCCTTCGATTGAAGATAAGGTTGTCCGGTTCAGTGATAAATCACAGCATCAGATCTTCCTGGAGCCGGAAGGTAAAAACACATCGGAATACTATGTACAAGGTCTGTCTACAAGCCTTCCTGAGGATGTTCAGCTGGCGGTCCTGCGGTCTATTCCCGGTATGGAGAAAGTAGAGATGATGCGCAACGGCTATGCCATTGAATATGATGCCATGGTGCCTACGCAGCTCTGGCCGTCTCTGGAAACCAAACGTCTGCCGGGACTATTCACTGCGGGACAAATCAACGGCACCTCCGGTTATGAGGAAGCGGCAGGGCAGGGGATTATTGCAGGCATCAATGCAGCGCGTAAAGTGCAGGAGAAGGAACCGGTGGTACTGGACCGTTCGCAGGGCTATATTGGCGTTCTGATCGATGATCTCGTTACCAAGGGAACGAATGAGCCTTATCGTCTGCTGACTTCCCGTGCGGAATACCGGCTGCTGCTCCGTCATGATAATGCGGATCTCCGCTTGACGCCAATCGGCTATGACATTGGACTGATACCAGAGCAGCGCTATGAAGCCTTCCTTGATAAAAAAGGTCGGGTAGACCGTGAGATTATCCGTTTGCAGGAGACGAAGGTCAAACCGGTTCAGGTGAATGAAGCTCTAGCCGGTTATGGATCTGCACCAATTGTGGACGGAAGTAATCTGCTTACCTTAATGCGCCGCCCTGAGTTAGCCTACAGCTTCGTGGATCTGATCTCTCCTTCTCCAGAAGAACTGGATGAAGAGATGAAGGAGCAGGTAGAGATTCAGATTAAGTATGCCGGCTATATTGAGAAACAGCTCCAACATGTGGAGAAGCTGCAGAAGATGGAGAAGAAGAAGATTCCTGACGACATCAATTATAATGAGATTCATGGACTGGCAATGGAGGCCCGGCAAAAGCTGACCAAAATTGCTCCAATCTCGATAGGCCAGGCTTCCCGCATCGGAGGAGTTACACCGGCAGATATCTCAATTCTGCTGGTTCATCTGGAGCACTATAACCGTGTAACAGCGGCGAAAGGATAATCTATGGATACAACAGTAGCCGAGTTCACCGCCCTGCTCAAGGAGCGAGGGGTTGAACTCTCAATGAAGCAGCTTGAACAATTTGAACTCTATTACCAGGAGCTGGTCTCCTGGAATGAGAAGATGAATCTAACAGGGATCACAGAGCGGGGCCAGGTCTATACCAAGCACTTCTATGATTCTTTATCCTTAGCCTTCTATGTGAATATGCAGGAGACGAAGAGTCTTGCTGATATCGGCTCGGGAGCGGGGTTCCCTGGAATTCCCCTGAAAATATGCTTCCCTCAGCTTAAGCTGACGATTGTGGATTCACTTAGCAAACGGATCACCTTCTTGCAGCATGTCTGTGATCGCCTAGGCTTAACGAATGTACAGCTTATCCACGGCCGGGCAGAGGATGTCGCCAGACAGTTTGTCCACCGCGATGCTTATGATATGGTCACTGCCCGTGCAGTGGCCCGCTTATCGCTGCTGAATGAATTCTGTCTGCCATTCACCCGCAAGGATGGAATCTTCGCTGCTATGAAAGGGAGCGATCCGACGGAGGAACTGGAAGAGGCCAAGCGCAGCTTCAAGGAACTGCGTGCTGAGCTGCACAAGGTAGAATCCTTTACTCTTCCGGTGGAAGAATCTTCCCGCCACATTATTCTTGTACGTAAGACGGGGGCAACACCGTCCAAGTATCCACGGAATCCCGGCGTACCTGCCAAGTCGCCACTCATCTAATTGTTTCACGTGAAACAACAATTGACTGTCTTCTGTTCTACTGGATCAAGCTCATGCAAAAGTGAGCTTGATCTTTTTATTTTTAAGGAAAGCTACCTCATTTCAAGCTGTATTGCAGGAAAAATAGGTCAGTATGGAGAATAGGATTATTAGCAGAAAAGTGATAGAATAATATAGTAAGTCTTTTAATAGATAGGATTAGAATTATTGCTCGGCCGTCTTACGCTGTACGATAAGCTTTTCGCATGAAAGGTTTAGAGATCGTACTATAACGAAATTAGGTGGTTATGAACGGAATGAAAGAACAATTCACCAAGCTTTTTGGATTTACCGAGCGGAGCAGCGGAGAAGAGATCAAACAAATCCCGGTTCATGAGGTCATCAGCAGTCCGTATCAGCCACGGACCATTTTCGATGATGAGAAGATAGATGAGTTATGTCAGACTATCAAAACTCATGGAGTGATCCAGCCGATCGTTGTGCGTATGCGTGATTCCAAGTATGAGATTATTGCAGGCGAAAGACGCTGGCGGGCGGTTAAAAAGCTGGGCATGGAGACCATTCCGGCGCTTGTGCGCGAATTCAATGATTCACAGGCTGCTTCCATCGCATTGATAGAGAACCTGCAGCGTGAGGGCTTAACTTCTATTGAAGAGGCAATTGCGTATCAGAAGCTGATTGACTTGCATCAATTGACCCAGGAAAGTCTGGCTCAGCGGCTTGGCAAAAGCCAATCTACCATTGCCAACAAAATCCGCTTGCTGAATTTGCCCGAACAGGTCAAGACGGCATTAATGGAAAGAAAAATTACGGAGCGCCATGCACGCTCGCTCTTGTCGCTGGACACTGAGGAGATGCAGCATAAGGTGCTGGCTGAGATTATTTCAAAGGAATTGAATGTAAAACAAACAGAAGCACGTATTGCCTTTTATAAGGCTGTAAGCCAGACTAAAAAATCAAAACGAACCTCCTATACCAAAGATGTTCGTCTCGCTCTTAATACAATTCGCCAATCTATAGATATGGTGACCGGTTCAGGAATGGAGATTAAAACCTCCGAGAATGATCGCGGCGATCATTATGAAATTGTTATCCAAATTCCAAAACGATAAATGGTTACAAAAGCTGAAGGCGGCCCTGAGGTGTTGGCCGCCTTTTCTATGACTAGCTCCGAACGTCTACATCTCCGCAAACGTGATGCCGTAAATCCAGATTATTATGCCGTTAACAGCTAAGAACTACGAGATGATTCTTTCTAAACAATTCGAGGTGAAATAAGTGTCCAAGATTATTGCCATAGCAAATCAAAAAGGCGGGGTCGGTAAAACAACAACCTCTGTAAACCTGGGTGCCAGCATGGCTACTCTGGGGAAGAGAGTGCTGCTTGTTGATATTGATCCGCAAGGCAACACTACGAGCGGCGTTGGCGTCAACAAAGCGGATGTAGAGAATTGCATCTATGATATTCTTATTAATGAAGTGAATCCCCAGGAAACGATACAGGAGACCCGGATTGAGGGCCTGCATATTATTCCGGCAACGATTCAACTGGCAGGGGCAGAGATCGAACTGGTCTCAACCATATCGAGAGAACTGAAGCTGAAAAAGGCACTGAATGCAGTGAAGGCAAATTATGATTACATTATCATAGATTGCCCTCCATCATTAGGGATTCTTACCATTAACTCTCTAACGGCTGCAGATTCAGTGATCATCCCTATACAATGCGAATATTATGCGCTTGAAGGGCTAAGCCAGCTGCTCAATACTGTCAGGCTGGTGCAGAAGAATCTTAACCCTCATCTCAAAATAGAGGGAGTATTGCTGACTATGCTGGATGCCCGGACGAATCTAGGAATTCAGGTCATTGAAGAGGTGAAAAAATATTTCCAGGAAAAGGTATACAGAACGATTATTCCGCGGAATGTGCGCCTCAGTGAAGCTCCTTCACATGGACAGTCGATTATTACCTACGATTCCCGTTCCAAGGGAGCGGAAGTATATTTAGAGTTGGCAAAGGAAGTGATCTCTTATGAGTAAGCGATTGGGGAAAGGCTTGGATGCATTAATACCTTCTCTCTCTATCAATGAAGACGACAAGGTAGTAGAGATCCCGTTGACGCAGCTGAGAGCCAATCCCTATCAGCCGCGCAAGGACTTCAATGAAGAGGCAATCCAGGAGCTTGCAGAATCCATAAGACAGCACGGAGTTATCCAGCCGATCATTGTGCGTAGTGTGTTAAAAGGATATGAGATTATTGCCGGGGAGCGGAGATTCCGGGCCTCGCAGTATTGCGGTAAAGCTACAATTCCTGCAGTGGTACGTAGCCTAAGTGATCAGCAGGTAATGGAGATTGCCCTGATCGAGAACCTGCAACGTGAGAATCTTAACGCTATGGAAATAGCGGTTGCCTATCAAGGATTGATGGATCAATTCTCGCTGACCCAGGAAGAGCTTTCACTTAAAGTCGGAAAGTCCAGATCGCATATCGCTAACTTTTTGCGGCTGCTTAGCTTGCCGGAAGAAGTGAAAGATTATGTTTCACGTGGAACAATTTCGATGGGACATGCCCGTGCAATTGTTGCCCTGAAAGATCCGGAGATGATCAAACAACTGGCTGCACAATGTGTAGAGCTTCAGTGGAGTGTTAGAGAACTGGAAGAGGTAGTGAAGAATATTGACCGCAAACCTGCTAACGGGATCAAGGCCAAGGTCGTTAAGCGCGATCCTTATATTGATAATGTTGAGGAAGTATTGCGGGAACGGTTCAAGACAACAGTCAAAATCAAACAAGGTAAGGAAAAAGGGAAAATCGAATTAAACTATTACAGTGCCCAAGACCTGGAGAGATTGCTGGAACTGCTAGGGGACTGATGTGGATATTTGTACCGAAAACATATCCTGAGATATCCTTAATACGGATATGGAGGGATATGTTTTTTAAATCGAAAAAAGGAGGATGGAAGATGGAACGGTTGGTCTATCTCGATCATGCAGCTACTTCATGGCCGAAGCCGCCAGAGGTGGCGGTAGCCATGGTAGAGGCCTTAGAGCAGGCAGGAGCCAATGCCGGGCGGGGCAATCACTCACTCGCTATCGGGACAGGGCGGGTGTTGGTCCGGGCGCGGATGCAGCTGGCAGAGCTATTTGGTATAGCGAATGCCCAGGATATTGCTTTTACTCATAACACAACTATGGGGCTAAATATGGCTATTAAGGGCACACTTCAACCTGGGGACCATGTCGTGTCAACGATGACAGAACATAACTCAGTGCGCAGACCCTTGGAGTATTTGCGCCGGATGATCGGGATTGAAGTCGATTATATACAGGCGGACCGTGAGGGCCAAATCAATCTTCAGGAGCTTCAGCGATCTCTGCGTCCTAACACCCGGATGGTGATCTGCAATCATAGCTCCAATCTGCTGGGGAGTATTCTGCCGATTGGGGATATCGGTGATGTTGTGAAATCGCATGGGGCTGTATTCCTGGTTGATGCTGCTCAGAGTGCAGGGGCGCTTAATATTGATGTGGCGGCCATGAATATTGATCTGCTGGCATTTCCAGGGCATAAAGGGCTGCTCGGTCCACAAGGGACCGGTGGGCTGTATATCTCTCCTGAGCTGGATCTGGAGCCTCTAATGCATGGGGGAACAGGCAGTCAGTCAGAGAATATTGAGCAGCCAAATGTACGTCCGGATCGTTATGAGGCAGGAACACAGAATGCCGTCGGAATAGCCGGACTGCTGGCTGGTGTGAAGGCGGTTAAGGCTCTGGGAGTAGAACAGATTCATAGGCAGGAATGGAAGCTGACACAGTTATTGATGGAAGGGTTGGCTGCTATTCCGGGCATGCGGATTCTGGGTCCGGCGCCGGGCGCTCCGCGCAGCGGAATTGTGGCTTTTGTCGTAGAGGGACAGGAGTCGGCGCATATTGCCCACCGGCTGGACCGCGAATACCAGATTGCCGTACGTGCAGGGATGCATTGCACACCGTTAGCCCACCAATCTGCGGATACGCTGGATAGCGGAGCAGTGCGGGCAAGTGTGGGAGTGAGTTCCACGGAAGAGGATGTTCAGAGGCTACTGTCAGCCATGGACGATATGTTCGGCGTATCCCGTTCAAGATAACAAATGGATAAGGATTCAGGTGGATTGTACAGGTCGGTGTCGTTGCAGCGAGGGGATTCTTATCTTTATATAAAGGATGATTCAATATGTCGGAATTAAATGAATTGTTAAGCGAGCAATTAGCGGTGTTCATCATGGGCTTTGCCGGGGTAATCTTACTGCTGGCTATTATGCTGATTGTCCAGGGTACCAAACTTCGCAGAATGCGGAGCAGATATGAAGCCATGATGAGCGGAAATGGAATAGAGGATCTGGAGAATCTGCTGGTCAACCTGAAGAATCAGGGGGATATGCTGGAGGAGGCCCAGCAGGAGCAAAAGGCGCTGCTTGAAGCTGCACAAACCAAAATGCGCGGCATGAAGTCTAAGGTGGCGATGAAACGCTATAATGCCTTTGGAGAACGCGGCAATGATCTGAGCTTCTCGCTTGCCATTCTGGATGACAACCATAGCGGAATTGTGCTGAGCAGTCTGCACAACCGCGAGAACTCATATATCTATGCTAAACCGCTTGAAAAGGGAGAGTCCCCGTATCCTCTATCTCCGGAGGAAAAAGAGGTCATTGCTCTCGCGTTGCAGCAGATCTAGAATGCAGGTTCCATTGCTTCAGGGCAGAGTAGAGGCTGGATGAAATAATATCTGACAAGCGCATTACCAGGCTTAATCTGGTGTTCTGCAATACGAAATACTCCATGAATCCTCCCACATTAACGATGCCAGTCAAATGGATATCACCAACTGGAGGAAGCTGTTTGTTGACCCCTGCGCCGGGACGCAGCGGACCTTCAACGACCTGGATGCAGCCGACGCTGGTGGATTGGCCGAGGCAGGCATCAATGGCAATGATGAACGGGTTAGCATGTTTTTGATACACAAGGGTGAGGGTCTCTTCCAGGTTAATGGCATGTACCGGCTCCTCCAACGTTCCATAGAGATGGAACAGCGGGCTGCGAAAGCGGGCCAGTGTCGTGCCGACTAAGGGGCCGAGGGAGTCACCGGTAGAGCGGTCCGTCCCCACGCAGATAATAACAATAGGCGTATCCGGGCGGGTGCGCGAAAAGTGGAACAGCAGACGGTGGGTAATGGCAGAATAGATATTGGGATCAGCATGTGATATTTTTAAACAGGATGGTTCTTGAAGTGGTGGAGCTTTGGAAGAGAAATTCATATAATCGTCCTTTCTGAGGCGGCGACTGCGAATCACGGGGGAAATCAGCTGAATAAGCGGTCTGGCTGAAAGGCTGCTGATTACCAAGGCTTAAGTCCGCGGGAGAGTGTTTTGATGATCCTAGTATATGGATGGAAGTGGTTTTTTATACTATGGCGGCAATAGATAGGACCAATAGCCCAGGGGAGACGTGAAGTGTGGAGGAAGAACTGCTGATAGCCTTTGATTCGACCCAGCAGGCGCTGCGCGCCGAAATGCTGCTTGAATATGCAGAGATTGAAATCGATATCTTCCCTACGCCCAAGGAGATCACTGCCGGCTGTGCGATGTCGATCCAATTCTGCCGGAGTGCGCTGGAACAGGTGCGGGTCATTGTGGCAGAGCAAAGTATAGAGATCCGCGGGATCTATGCCAAAGCTGCTCAGGGAGACGGGTATATAGAGGTAGGGGAAGAAGGAGGGGTTCGATGAATAACTGGCTACTCGAGACAACAGGCGGAGAAGCCCTCAAGGAAGCTGTACGATTCAAGGATAGGGTATGGGACTGGCTAAGCAATGCGGATATGTGGGCCACTGTGCTGTTTGCCGGGATACGGATTCTGCTGATTTTCATTCTGACCCGGGTGATTGTCAAAGTGGTCTCCAATGTGATTGACCGGTCTCTTGAGCGGGAGACGAGGGGGAGGGCGTTAGTCAATAACCGGCGCTTCTCTACAGTAGGCGGACTGATGAAAAATGTGGTTACCTTCTTCTGTAACTTCACCATGATTCTGCTGATTCTGTCGGAGTTCAACTTCGATCTAAAGCCGCTGCTCGCCGGTGCAGGTGTAGTCGGGCTGGCTATAGGGTTCGGCGCACAAAGTTTGGTCAAAGATGTGATTACGGGCTTCTTTATTATTTTTGAGGATCAGTTTGCAGTCGGGGATGTTATCCAGAGCGGAACGTATAAGGGAACGGTCGAGATGATTGGCCTGAGAACGACAAGGCTGCTAAGTGCTACGGGCGAGATACACATCATCCCTAACGGCACGATTGTTAATGTCACGAATTATTCACTGGCGAATGCACTGGCAGTAGTCGATGTTCCGGTCAAAATAGAGCGCGGGCTGGAAGCTACCCTTGCACTGATCGGCGAGGCGCTTCAGGGCATTGAGGAGCGGAGCTCCAGTGTCATTGCCTACCCGAATATTCTGGGAATCCAGTCGATGAGCACCTCGGAGTATGTCATCCGCGTAGCGGCGAATTGCTTGCCTAATGCCAGGGATGCTGCCGAGCGGCAGATTCAGAATGATATCAAGCAGGCTCTGGAGAAGCAGAGTGCCCTGGAGGCCGCTAAGGCCGAGCAGGAGGCGCTTGAGCAGGCGGAGAGAGAGGCAAGAGAGGCTGAGGTGATTCGTGAGCAGGAACGCGCAGAGGAAGCCCGCAGAGCCCGTGAGGAGCATGAGGCAAGCCCAAGACGACAGATGGCTGCCGCGCAAGAGGGAGAGAAGGGGGAAGAATGATGGAACGCAAGGTATTCGGGCTGGGTGATATTGTACAGATGAAGAAGCAGCATCCCTGCGGGACGAACGAGATGGAGATTATCCGTATGGGGATGGATATCCGGATTAAGTGCACCGGCTGTCAGCATAGCGTCCTCATTCCCCGCGCCAAATTCGAGAAGAATCTGAAGAAGGTGCTGCAGTCAGCGGAAAGCGGAGCGGAGAATAATTAAGCTGGTGCAGGAAGCGAAGCGTAAGTAAATTAAACTTGCAATTGTGAGTTTGGCATGATATGATAACTCTTGCTGCGGAGAGGTACCCAAGAGGCCCAAGGGGGCTGACTCGAAATCAGTTAGGCGTGTCACAGCGTGCGTGGGTTCGAATCCCACCCTCTCCGCCACTTCAGCAATTATATACTTAAACTTTGAGTCCTACGTTTTGATACGGGGACTTTTTTGTGTCTGCATACTTCGGTGCGCAGTCCAGATACAGGCATGCAAAAAGAGAGACCTTCTCAGGTCTCTCTTCCAGAGGCAGTACAGCAATGATGTTCGGAAGTCTCTGTCTATAGCCACTACTGTGATTGGGTATTGGAACCCGTGCTACGATAGCTGCTGAATTCAGAATCCCTGTGATCGTGTTCGTCTGCGACGTTCAACGGAACCACACCTCTCTTTTGTACTGCCTGGGTCTAGTATGTGCCGCCTGCAGGGTTTTATACCTGGCTGCACCAAATTAATGGACGCGGGCCTTCTCGACTTTTTTCCACTTGCGGTTCTGGTTGGTGGTTTCAGGGAAGGTGTCGCCTTTCTCCATCGTGATCTGCTTCGGATTCTGAATCTCGGTGTGGAAGCTCCGTGCTTCGCCTACTTCGGTGTAAATGCCCGGGTTGGGGGCTTTGTCGCCCTTTTCGTATTCCGTTTGTTCGCCCATTGGTGGATACCCCTCCTGTTATAGAATGATGAAGCCGTTATATTGTTGCCCTGGCTAGCAGAGATTACTCTGGGGTTCTTACGGAATCCGGCAACAGTTTTTTCTTGGGTCCAGCATCTGGAACGTATTAATAAAACTTGCAATCCTCTGCCCGATTTGGTATATTGATTTGGTGCGAGTCTATGTTTGTGCTCGTTCCTTGCTCCTGACCTGATTAGGGGCCTCAGACCATAAGGAGGTGAAAATTATGCGCAAATATGAAGTCATGTACATTATTCGTCCTGACATTGAACAAGAAGCCGTTCAAGCAGCAGTCGAAAAATTCCAAGGCATCATCTCCAACGGCGGAGAAATTACAAAGCACGACGTACAAGGTAAACGCCGTCTTGCGTATGAGATCAAGAAACATCGTGATGGCGTTTTTGTTTTGGTTAACTTCAGTGCAGAACCTGCAGTAGTTACTGAACTTGAGCGTATCATGAAGATTTCTGACGAAGTAATTCGTTATCTCATTACGAACGACGTTGCCTAAGATATTGACAAGCTTTGTAACGAATCGCGCTATTAAGGAGGGGACCTAATTGTTGAACCGTATCATTCTGATCGGTCGGTTGACCCGTGACCCGGAACTTCGTTATACTCCTGCTGGTGTTGCCGTAACACAGTTTACGCTTGCCGTAGACCGTAACTTTACGGGCCAGAATGGTGAACGTGAAGCGGACTTTATCCCGGTAGTAACCTGGAGACAGCTGGCTGAGACCTGTGCCAATTACTTGCGCAAAGGAAGACTGGCAGCCGTAGAAGGACGCATCCAAGTACGGAATTACGAGAATAACGAAGGCAAACGTGTATACGTTACTGAAGTTATTGCCGATAATGTCCGTTTCCTGGAATCCGCGCAGAGCCGTGAAGGCGGAAATGCATCAAGTGGTGGAAGTATGCCTGAAGAGCCAGCCTTAGGTGGCGGCGGTAACGGTGGGAACAGTGCTCGCGGAAATGGAAATAACAATAATTTCTCGCGTAACAACAATACCCAAGATCCTTTTTCGGGCGATGGAAAACCGATCGATATATCGGACGATGATTTGCCATTTTAATAAGGAAGGACTGAACTGAACATGGCTTTCAAACCAAGAGAAGGTGCGGACAACGACAAAAGACCGGCACGTCGTGGTGGACGCAACAAGCGTAAAAAAGTGTGCTATTTCACTGTGAACAAGATTACTCACATTGATTATAAAGACACTGAGCTTCTTAAGAAGTTCATCAGCGAACGCGGAAAGATTTTGCCGCGTCGTGTAACGGGTACTAGTGCAAAATACCAACGCGCTCTGACTATTGCTGTAAAGCGCTCGCGTCAAATCGCGCTGCTGCCTTACACAACAGAATAGACGTTTTATGAAGCAGCCGGCTTAGCCGGCTGCTTTTTTTAGTGCGCCTTACAGTCGCATCATCTAGGTGGTTTAAATCCACCCGGTAACTTTACCCTTTAAAGTGCCGTAGCCGAAGCAGACATCCGTCAACCGAAGGTAGACGGATGGGCAGGGTGTCTTCCGTGAGGAAGAATCCGAAGGGCCTGCAGGCAAAGTCCAGCCCGGAATGCAGTGAACCAGAGGTGGCGGCGATGCTGGGCGACCCGCCTAGAAAACGGGGAAACTTATACACAAGTGTATATTCTACAGGAAAACAAACAAAGGGAGATGACCTGTAGGACTCATCGACGTGATTAGGGTCAGGATGGATGGAACAGAAGATGCAGATGACTGAGGGAAGTCTCGTAGTCTCCTTGGTGCAAACGCGGATAAGGTAGGGGCGGTATAACCGAAAGGGAAAGCCAAATCGAAGGGCTGCGAGATGGCGGATCGTTCCGTAGTAGTGAGGAAGTCCAGGCCAATGAAAGCTGGTAACAGACTGGAGGGGAAAACCTGGACGAGTATGTGCCCAATTTTTTTTTTTTTAGGGCAAGTAGCCAGGGAAAAAAAAAAGTGGTGTCGCATACCCTGCTCTCACTCCAAAAGAGGAGAGACAGAGGCGAAGGGAACGTGCTTCGTCAAAGCTTGTGAGTGTTCGTGAGTGGAGATCGTAAACGTCTTAAACCAGCGAGGGTTTGACCGAGAGGGTACGTCCCGCCGAGAGCGAAAGAACGCTTGGGGATGAGGCGAACTGGCGACCTGAGTACATCCAAAGGCAGCAGGAGCGATTGAGGTTTTTTTTTCTAACACGTAGTTGCCGGGATGGAACGAGCAAGGAATCGATGCTCTGTAGCGAAAACAAGACCAGCTTGGTGAGTAACGGTAAAGGTGGTGAAACACCAATGAAACCGAAAAGACGTTACTACTCCTTAATCGATAAGGTATACCAAATGAACAATCTGCACGAAGCGTGGCTATCGGTGAAGAAGAATCAAGGAAGTGGCGGTGTGGACGGCGTCAGCATTGAAATGTACGAAAAGAATCTGCACATAAACCTAAGGGAACTCCAGAGGTTATTGCAGCAGGGTCGTTACGTACCCGATCCGGTGCGCAGACGTTATATCGAGAAGGAAAATGGGAAATTAAGACCGCTAGGCATTCCCACGGTCCGGGATCGAATCTGTCAGCAAGCCGTCCGTCAAATCATTGAGCCTATCTTCGAAGAGGATTTTTACTATTATAGCTTTGGTTTTCGGGCAGGATACTCGACGCATCAAGCCATACGGACTATTCGGAGAGCCAAACGAAACGGATATGAACATGTGGTAGACCTGGATATTGTATCTTTCTTCGATGAAATTCCACACGAAGGACTCATGGAGAAGGTGCGAGAGAGAATCACCGACGGAAAAGTGCTGACGCTCATTCGCGGATGGCTAACGGCGGGAATCATGGAAGATGATCAGTTCCATGAAACAGAAATCGGGTCTCCTCAGGGCGGAGTGATCTCGCCGCTCTTGGCGAACATCTATCTGAATACGTTTGACTGGGGAATGAAGGAGCAGGGTTTTGCTGTAGTAAGGTATGCGGACGATGCGGTGATCCTATGCAAGACCAAGGAGCAGGCAAAGACGGCATATCTGGCGGCAAAGAAGATACTGGAAGAAGACCTGCGTCTACGGATGCATCCGGAGAAAACAAAGGTTGTGGATTTTGATGAAGGATTTCGTTTTCTGGGTTTCGACTTGAAGAGGGATTATGTGACCTTGCCGGACGCGAAAGTGAAGAAATATAAGGATAAAATCCGAAACGCGACCCGTAGGCAACAAGGAAATAATCTGGAGAGTATGCTGGGGAAACTAAACGAAATCATCCGAGGCTTTGGCAATTATTTCGGGATAGGAAATGTGAAGAAGAAGTTTGAACGTCTAGATCAATGGATGCGAATGAGGGTGCGAGCCTTTATACGTCAAAAGAAGTCTACGGTGTCAAACCGGCTGATTCCAAACAAGGTATTGGAATCAGCGGGAATGGTATTTCTAACGAGTTTACTCACCACACGTTCCTAATTCAGGAGTGAAATAGGCAATCCGGCGACGGATGAAGGAAACTCACTCCTGAAGATGGGGAACTGACGAAGGAAAGCCGTGTGCGGGAAATCCGCATGCTAAGAATTTATATGTTTTGGGGTCCCCGCAAAGTACCTGAGTCATCATCGAAGCTAAAGCCCCACTTTGTGGGGTTATTTTGTGGTTTTAACTGGTGACCAAAAGGTGATGAACTGCTTCACTCTCAATTGACAAACAGATTCCAGATGTAGTAAATTACAGGTATCCTATAACTAAAGGGGAAATTTTGATGTTGGTGAGCGTTCTTAACTAAGCAATTTCATATCGTTCCGGCTCTTAGCCGCCCCATGCTCTGATTGTGCCAGGGGCATGTCTTGTTAGAGTCTGTCCTGGTGACGTCTCTGACTGAATAGACCGCGGGCTGCTGGAATGAATGATTTAGTTAAGAACACACGCGAAGCGTCATGATGGCCTCTTTATCCGGCTATTGTTCTCTTTGTGATTAACCGTGCTCTTTGCAGCACGGTTTTTTCTGTTTTCAGGGGTCTTCCTAAAAGGGGCGGGACTCTGAAGCCAAAGAGGATAAGTAGCAGCAAAAAGAGGGCGAAGACTGCCGTGGTGGCGGTTCTTTGCCCTCTTTTTGCGTTATGCGCAGTGGATTGGGATAAGAAACATACTTGTATACAAGGAGGAATTCAGATTGAATCTACAAAGTCTGCACACACTGGAATATGAGACGATTAGGCAGGAATTGATGCGTCATGCGGTATCTTATGAAGGAAGAAGGTATGTCAGCGAGCTAGAGCCGATGATCTACCTGCCGGCCATACACCGGGCGCTCGAGGAGACGCAGGAAGCGAAGGAGCTGCTGGAGCGCGGGGCCAGTGTGCCGATTCCCTCGCTGGAGGGTATCGAATGGGTGCTGTCGCTGCTCGGTACCGGATACATGTATAATGAGCAGGATTTCACAGCAGTCTCACAGTTTCTGAACAGCTGCGGACAGCTGAGGAAGTACATGGCCGCCAAGGAGCAGATTGCGCCGCGCATCGCCGCTTACGGGGCATCACTACAGGAGTTGAACGGGGTCCGGGATGAGATCGAACGTTGTATCCGGCTGGGGGTTATTGATGACCAGGCCAGCAAAGGGCTGGAACGGGTTCGCAAACGGTTGGCTGCCGCCAAGGAGCGCCTGCACCGGAAGCTGGAGGGCATCATGAACCGCCACAAATCCATTTTGCAGGATAGTCTGGTCAGTATGCGCGGCGGCCGTTATGTCATCCCGGTGAAACGGGAGTATCATAAGCAAATCAAGGGCTCGGTGCTGGACCAGTCCACCAGTGGGCAGACGGTATTCGTCGAACCGGATGAGGTAGCCTCATTACAGGGAGAGATCGGGTTGCTAGCTGCCGACGAGGCCCGTGAGGAAGGAATAATCCTGAGTATGCTGACAGGGCTGTTAGAGCAGGAGCAGGCCGCTATTCGGCTTAATATTGAGGTAACGGGCAGTTATGACTTTATTTTTGCCAAAGGGAAATACGCCCGGGTAATGGATGCGGGGCCAGTCGCTCTGAACGAACGCGGTTATCTGAGGATGAACGGCGGCCGGCACCCGCTGCTGAAGGAGATGGTGCCGGTCAGTCTGGAGCTGGGCCAGGGGTATAAATCACTGATCGTAACCGGGCCGAATACAGGCGGCAAGACGGTTGTGCTCAAAACCTTGGGGCTGCTCGTATTAATGGCACAGTCCGGCCTGCTGGTACCGGTTGATCCCGGCAGCGACTTTCCCGTCTTCACCAATGTAATGAGCGTAATCGGAGATGGACAGAGCCTGACACAGTCCCTGAGTACCTTCTCGGCACAGATGAAGAGTATTGAAGGAATGCTCTATGATGCCGGCAGAGGCGTGCTGCTGCTAATTGATGAGCTGGCAGCGGGCACAGACCCCGGTGAAGGGTTCGCGCTGTCCATCGCGATTCTGGAGGAGCTGAACCGGAAGGGGGCCAATATCGTGGTAACGACCCACTTCAATGAGCTGAAGGCCTTCGCGGCCGCGACGTCAGGCTTCGAGAATGCGCGCATGGAGTTCGATAAGAATACTCTGCAGCCGCTGTATCAGCTGACGATTGGCGAGGCGGGCGAGAGCTATGCGCTACAGATCGCCGAGAAGCTGGGTATTGTCCATTCCGTCATTGAGCGGGCGAAACAGCTCGTTACAGAGCAGCAAGGGCACAGAGGCGGCCACAGCCCTTGGAAGGACGCTATCAGAGCTGCACAGAGGGCTAAAGCTGCGGAAGCTGGAATACCCCCAAGAGCGGACAGCACAGCTACTGGAGAGCATGGACATGGAAATGGAAAGGATGCAGTACAGGAGGAGAATGTTCGGAAACCTGAATTTGAGGTAGGGGATGCCGTCTATGTCAGCTCGCTGGGGCGCACGGGAATTGTCTATGAGAGGAAGGACAGCCGGGGGAGGGTCGGAGTGATGATTCAGCAGCAGAAGCTGAGCATTAACCATAAGCGGCTGAAGCCTTATCTGTCCAAGGAGGAGCTGTACCCGGAGGATTATGATTTTGATATTATTTTTGAGAGCAAGGAGACCCGGAAGAAGCGTAAACTGATGCGGAAAAAGCATGTGGAGGGCCTGAGCATCATCCATCCCGGGGAGGAAAAATAAGACACTGCTGTACCTGGAGTCTGCCCGTCAGGGCAGGCTTTTTTCAATAAAGGAAGGGTTCTTGGCTGACCCAAAATAAATTAAAGACTTCACTTTACAGTGAATATTGTATATTCTCTATAATGTGGAATAATGAATTGTCCACAATCTGCATAATAGGCATTACAGTAAAATCTAGTGTAGAAACCGCTTACATTACTGTGTGGTCCAACCCGGGAGGGAAGAAATATATGTCAAACCGACTCATCGGCAGACTGATGCTACCGCTTGCGCTCTTGGTGGCATTGTCGGCATGCAATGGGCCAAGCCCGGCCGTCAAGAATGTTGTGGCGCGCCTTAGCCAAACAGCCGATGAACCCATTACAGGCGGAACTGTGACCTTTGGTTACCCGTCCACTTTTCAAGGTATCTTTGAACCAGCCTTTTTCGAAGGGGAAGATGATGCCAATGTGCTTGAGTTCACCACTGAGGGCATGTTTACCGTGAAGGATGATTTGTCTACGGCTCCTAATATCGCCAGCTGGCAGGAGTCTGAGGATCATACGGTGTTCACATTCACCATTAAGCCGGGGGTACGCTGGCATAACGGGGATGAGCTGACTGTAGAGGATTGGAAATTTGCCCTGGAGACTATCGCCAGCCCGGAGTATACGGGTTCCAGATACTATAGTGTTGAGATGATTAAGGGCGCTGAAGCATATCACCAGGGCCAGGCGAAGGAAATTACGGGGCTTAAGGTGATGGACCCTTATACGCTGCGCATTACAATGAATTCAGCACGGGTGAACGTGATTGATAATCTGTGGGCCTACCCGATGAACAAGCGATACTTCGAGGGAGTGGCAGTCAAGGACATGATGGACAGCGATCAGGTGCGCAAGCGGCCGATTGGTACCGGTCCGTTCATGGTAACCGGCATTGTGCCGGGCCAGACGGTGGAAATGAAACGGTTCGATAATTATTACAAGGGCGAGGCGCTTCTGGACGGGATTACGTACAAAGCGATTGACAACAAAGATATCACCGCTCTGCTTGAAGCAGGAACTCTGGATATGGCCACTTTGCCGCGTGATGCCTATGAGGCCGCAGGCCAACTGGACAATGTTCAGATTATGGTCACACCTGGACTGTCGTTTGAATATATCGGCTTTAAGTTTGGACACTGGGATGAGGCCAGCGGCCAGGTGGTAATGGATAATCCCAAGTTCCAGAATAAACATCTGCGTAAGGCGATGTATTATGCGCTTGACCGGCAAGGGATCATTGATCAATATTCCTATGGCCTGGGGACGCTTATTGAGACGCCCGTCCCTAGCTCCAGCTGGGCCAAGATAGCGGACGAGGAGATTGACACCTATCCCTATCTTCCAGAGAAGGCTGAGCAGCTGCTGGATGAGGCCGGATATCGGGATAAGGACGGGGACGGACTCCGCGAAGATCCCGGCGGCAAAAAGTTCGTTATTCATTATGATGCGATGAGCGGCAGTAAAACGGCCGAGGCGCGCACGGCAGCCATTCTCCAGAATTGGCGTGATGTGGGGCTGGATGTGCGGCTTAGCGGAGGAAGCCTGAAGGAGCTGAATGCCTTCTATGAAGCGGTGGAGTCAGACGATCCGGCAGTGGAGCTGTTCAACGGCGTATGGGGACTGGCCAGTGACCCTGATCCTTCGGGCTTATGGCGCGCTACCGATTCATGGAATTATCCCCGGTGGACCTCGAAGCGCAGTGAGGACCTGATCCGGGACGGAGTCAGCCTGAAGGCCTATGACAGGGACTTCCGCAAAGAGATCTATTATGAATGGCAGAAGCTGATCAATGATGAGGTTCCGATGATCTTTTTCGCAGAACGGTCGAATATTACTGCGGTGAATAAGCGGCTGCATGGGATAACGATGAACACCTTAAGCAATATCATCGATCCGCAGAGCTGGTGGATTAAGGATACTGAATAGGCTAGGGAAGATGGTCTGATCTGCTGCGTAGAGCGGCTGTACAGACTGTCTTTTTTTATTTTTCTGCCTCAAAAAGAATCAAAACGGTGTTTGCTGCGTCATATACTTTATGGAATATTAGTGGCATGGATGCTGATGTTGTCGTTATTTGTTGTTTCTTTTTAGTTGTGAAGTGATTACAATAGAAATATTGTTTATGTGTCAAAGCCGTTTTCCAGGTTTATTCTACAATTAGAACGACCCGAATCCCGGAAAGGGGGAATAATACAATCTGAAGCAGGGCGGCGCATAGCAGCAAGAACAGCCCACCCATGACTGCCCTGGAAGCCCAGGCGGCCATTGTAAATAGATTACAGCAATGATATGTACATTCCACCATAAAGAAGGAATTAATAATGATGAAAAAGATTAAAAAAATAAAGAAAAGATACATTGCGCTTATTCTGGTACTGGTGATTGCCGCCGGAGCGTTTCTGTTCCAGAAGCCGCTTGCTGTGCTGGCCTTTGACCTCTTTTTATCCGATCAGGTAGAGAAGAAGCTGACGGATGCATCCTATGTGCCTCTGGAGAATAACACCAGCAAGACACCAACTTCCGTTAAGGCTGAACCCGTGGCACTCAAAAACGATCCGTTCTCTCTGATGCTACTGGGTACAGATCAGCGGAAGAATGAAACCGCACGCTCCGATACCATGATGTATGCGGTGATCCGGCCGGAGGATTACAAGATTCTGCTGATCTCCATTCCCCGGGATACCTACACGGAAATCATCGGACATAACGGTGACAAGAAGGATAAGATCACACATGCTTACGCGTTCGGCGGCCAGCAAATGTCCAAGGATACGCTCGAAGCGCTGCTCGGCCACGATATTCAGTATTATGCCACTATTAACTTCCAAGGGTTGAAGGATGCCGTAGATGCCATTGGCGGAGTTCCGCTTCCGATCAAGAAGGATATTGTCAACAAAGGTGCTGACCATGAGAAATTCACGATCAAAGCCAATAAGTCGAATTACAGCGGGCAAGAGGCGCTCAACTATACGCGCTACCGTGAGGACAGCGACTTCAACCGGACGAAACGTCAACAGGTCTTTATTGATGTCGTAGCGAATAAAATGTTATCGATCAGCCAAATTGGCAATATCCCCGAGCTGCTGGACATTATGGGGGAGAATTTCAAAACGGATATTCAGCCCTCCATGATCATCAGTCTCGCCAAGAAGTTCATGGGCGGTAAGGATATGGATATCTCCAGCTTCACGGTGATGGGTGAAGGCAAGCGCATCGGCGGTGTCTACTACGATATTGTGAATGAAGAGGATCTGAACAAAGCCAAGGTACTGATTGACAACTGGATGAGTGCCAGTACACCGGTTGACCAGCTTATCGAACCAGGCAAGGCAGTGAACGCGCTGGAGCCTTCGGCTACACCCGCAGCACAATAAGGATTAGACCGGCCAGTCTTGCCGTTATAAAAACAGCAGCCATTCCCGCAGGTTAATGGCTGCTGTTTACTGTCTTCATGCTATAATGGAATGGAACTAATTGTGCGTGCAGGCGTATAAGTACGGTGGGCTTTAGTGTGCAAGGAAGGTAGAGTAACATTCCTTCGGAATTCTTTGAGGAGGATCACGAGATGAATATTGCGTTTTTTTTACTTCCGAAGCAGGAGGTTGCATGCGTTACCATGGATTCGACGCTGCGCCAGACCCTGGAACGGATGGAGTTTCACCGCTATACCGCAGTACCGATCCTGAACCGGAACGGGGAATATGCCGGAACGGTTACAGAAGGTGATTTGCTCTGGTACATGAAGGAGTCGGGCGGCGCGGTCACTTTTGAGAATGCTTCCAAATTTCTGCTCAAGGATGTACCGCTGCGGATGAACAATCTGGCGGTCTCAATTGATGCGGATATGGAGGATCTGATTAATCTGGCCAAGGTGCAGAATTTTGTTCCGGTGGTCGATGACATGAAGCGGTTCATTGGTATTGTACGACGGAGCCAGATTATTGAATACTGCGAGAAGTTTGTCTCAAGGCAATCGCTCGAATCGTTATAAGGGGACCAGGGCCTGTATTTCCGGCGAAACGGAATGCGGGCCTTTTTTGAAAGAATGAAGGCTATATTCAGGGGTGGTAGGCGTCCGTGTGGCTCGGAAATTTTTATGCTATAATGGAGAATAATGCTTTTTGCCGGAGGTAGAGAGACAGTGCCCAATGTGCCGAAGGATCTGGATGTGGCCAAACGTGCCAAGGTAATTGAGTGGTTAAAGACGGAAGTAATTGATCAAGTCTCAAGGTTATTCAAAGCGCTGTGGGAAGGCAGTACCGCGCGTGTCGGCGACAGTCTGGCCAGTCTGATTATGAGTTCGTACATCTTGGGGCGCAGACTGGGCATCCCTTATCGCGAGCTGGATGATTTACTGCTGGAGAAGCTGAGAAAGCACAGGCAGGAAGGCCATCAGCTGGAAGAATGGTACCAGGATATATCTGCATTAGAAGAACATATGCGTAAGAGGTGAATACTGTTGAAATTTCGCTGGACATCTGTGGCTTGGAGCATAGCTTATCTGTTGCTGCTGTTATCCCTGTCAACCCCGCTATTGCTTATTACAACATTCTTTATGATTATTCCGGCCATAGTGCTCTTCACGACCCTTAACACCAAGCAGTTCATTCTGCATCTGTTACCGGTCCTGCTGATTGTGGGCCTGATTACCCCGATGTATATCCTGATTGCGGCCTATTTCCTGATCCCGGCGCTTGTGATGGGACGATGGTACAAGAAGCGTGCTTCAGCGATCTCTACACTGATTGCCGGCATGGTCGCTATACTAGCCGAATTCCTGCTGATTCTGCTGATCAGTACGGCGTTCCTTAAGTTTAATTTATACGACTATGTCTACGATGTCCTGCGGACTTATACGGAGTGGCTGACAAGTATGGGGGCAAGCAATCCGCTGCTGTCCGAGATCGCTATCTCCTCCGATCAGATTGGACAGATGAGCTGGCTGACGATTCAGGCGATTCCGATGACGCTGATCCTCAGTGCCTTCGTGATTGCTGTCATCACCCATTCGATTGTCCGCCCTATTCTGAACAGTATGGGATATGCGGTACCCAAGCTGAAGCCGGCGCGGGAATGGAGACTGGCCAAATCCTTCATCTGGTATTATCTGCTTGGCGTAGTAATCAGCCTGTTGTTCGGCGCTGCAGACAGCGGCTTCATGCTGATGGTCTCGGCCAATCTGCTGCCGCTGCTGCAGATTGCGTTCAAGATCCAGACCGTCGGCTTCCTCTTCTTCCTGGTGCATGAACGGAAGTGGAGCAAGATCATTGCCCTTCTGCTGGCGATACCTGTAATTGCTCTGCCGGGATTCTGGATTATTGGTGTGGTGGACCTGGCGTTTCCGCTGCGGGAGCTTGTCAAGAAATCGAAACGATAGGGTGAGAGCTCATGCCAAAATTTCTGCAAAGACGCTGGCACGGCTACCATACCGTGTGGGCGTTCTTACTGCTGCTGGTCCTGATTATAGTAGTCAGTGTCTATAACTGGGTCCTCGGTGTTGCCAGCCTCTTCCTGGCCGGCACATTGTGTTTCACCATGCTGCAGGCCGAGCTGTCGTTCCGCCGCAACCTTGTAGATTATATCAACGGTCTGTCCTTCCGCATCAAGCGGGTGGAGGGGGAGGCCGTAAGCATGCTTCCGCTCGGAATCATCCTGTACAGTGAGGACCGTGCGGTGGAATGGCATAACCGGAATGCCGGCCAGATCTTCTCCCGCAAGTCTCTTGTTGGTGAAGGTATGCAGGAGCTGATGCCGGAGGTGATGGCTTCGCTGCAGAATTTGCCGTCCAAGCGGGAACCGGTTAAGGAAGGTGTCCTGAAGGAACACCGCCATGAACTCACGGTCGATGACCGTTACTATGAGGTCGTGGTGATTCCAAGCGAACGCCTGCTGTATTTATTCGATATTACCGAGCTTGTTGTGCTGCGTGAGCGGTATGAGGAAGAGAAGCTGGCAATCGGAATTGTCATGATGGATAATCTGGACGAAGCCGCCCAGGGTATGGATGATCAGCAGCGCACTTCGCTGATTGCCAAGGTAGCCAGCGAGATTACTGAGTGGAGCAAGCAGTTCGAGGTCTATCTGCGCCGGTTGTCTTCCGAGCGGTATCTCATGCTGCTGAATCACCGCAGCCTTCAGGCCCTGGAGGAGAGCAGGTTCGTGGTGCTTGACGAGGTCCGCGAGATGACAGCCGATCTCAAGGTGCCGATGACGCTGAGTATAGGCCTTGCCTACGGCTCGGAATCGGCCAGCGAGCTGGGGGCGCTTGCCCAGTCGAGTCTGGACATGGCGCTCGGCAGAGGCGGGGACCAGGCCGCTGTGAAGGCGGGCCAGCGGCTCTCCTTCTACGGTGGCAAGAGCAATGCCGCAGAGAAACGCACCCGCGTCCGGGCGCGCGTGATCGCCCATGCCCTGCGGGATCTGATGCAGGAGAGCGACCGGGTGCTGATTATGGGGCACCGGATACCGGATATCGATGCGGTGGGAGCGGCGATCGGCTTGCTCAAGGCGGCGCAGATGTACAATGTGGAAGCCAGCATTGTGATGGAGACGCCGAATCCTTCGATTACCCGGATGATGGAGGAGATCCGCAAGGATGAGCCGCTCTACAAAACCTTCATCACGACAGAGCAGGCTCTCCAGGTGATGACGGAGCATACGCTGCTGATTGTTGTAGACACACACAAGGCCTCCATGACTATGGAGCCGAGACTGGTGCAGTATGCCAGCCGGATTGTAGTGGTAGACCATCACCGCCGGGGTGAAGAGTTCATTAATGACGCAGTGCTCGTGTATCTGGAGCCGTATGCTTCATCAACCTGTGAGCTGGTGACGGAGCTGCTGCAGTATATTCACGACAAGATTAAGCTCAGCCCGCTGGAAGCCACGATGCTGCTGGCCGGAATCACGGTCGATACGAAGCATTTCGCGCTGCACACAGGGTCGCGGACTTTCGAGGCCGCCGGGTTCCTGCGCCGGGTCGGGGCGGATACAATTCTGATCCAGCGTATGCTGAAGGAGGATCTGCAGGAGTACATCTCGAAGGCGGAGATCATCAAGCATGCGCGTATGGTGTATGACCAAATAGCGCTGGTGGTCACACAGCCCGGGATGAAGATCCCGCAGCTGCTGATCGCCCAGACGGCGGATACGCTGCTGGGGATGACGAATGTGGTCGCGTCCTTCGTCATCAGTGAGCGTCCTGACGGCCTGATTGGCATCAGCGCCCGTTCCCTGGGACGAATGAATGTACAGGTAGTGATGGAGAAGCTGGGCGGCGGCGGACATCTGTCTAACGCGGCTGTACAGCTTGAAGGAACAACGAAAGAAGCGGAAGCCAGGCTGCTCGCAGTGCTGGCCGAAATTGAAGCGAAAGAGGGGTTATTTGAATGAAGGTCATATTCTTGAAGGATGTTAAGGGGCAGGGCAAGAAGGGTCAGGTTAAAGAGGTATCGGAAGGCTATGCAGCCAATTTCCTGCTGCCGCGCGGGCTGGTTCGTCCGGCTACAGACGGCAATGTGAAGACACTGGAGAACCAGGCGGCAGCCGAACAGCGCCGCAAGGACCAGGAGAAGGAGGAAGCGGTACAGCTGGGCAAGAAGCTGGATGAGCTGACCCTGACCCTGAAGGCCAAAGCAGGTGAAGGCGGCCGTCTGTTCGGCGCGATCACCAGCAAGCAGATCGGCGAGACACTGGCAGCCTCGCAGGGAATCGTAATCGACAAGCGCAAAATTGAGCTGAGCGATTCGATCCGCCATGTAGGCACGTTCCAGGTAACGGTAAAGCTGCATACTGAAGTAAAGGCTAACCTCACGGTTCAGGTAACGGAGGAGTAGGATGGGTGGAGATCTCTTTTTCGATCGGGTTCCCCCGCAGAATCTGGAGGCAGAACAGGCCGTACTGGGTGCAGTTCTACTGTCGGATGAGGCGCTAATTACCGCGATGGAGCGGGTGAATACCGAAGACTTCTACGACAAACCGCATCAGATGATATTTGAGGCGATGGTGCAGCTCGGAGAAGAGAGCCAGCCGATTGACCTGATTACATTGACATCCCGGCTCCAGGATAAAGGGGAGCTTGAGGATATCGGCGGTGTCAGCTATCTGGCGAAGCTGGCGCATGCGGTGCCGACTGCGGCCAACGTCGAATATTATGCCCAGATTATTGAAGAGAAGGCGATGCTGCGGCGGCTGATCCGCACAGCAACGCAGATTGTCAGCGAAGGCTATACCGGCGGCGAAGATGTAGGCATTATGCTGAGTGACGCCGAACGGCGAATCCTGGAGATCTCGAACCGCCGCAGCGGCAGCGGGTTCATCGCCATCCGCGATGTGCTGATGCAGGTATTCGACCGGGTAGAGCTGCTCCATCAGAATAAGGGTGGAACCTCGGGGATTCCAAGCGGCTTCGTGGATCTTGACCACATGACGAACGGTTTCCAGCGCAATGACTTAATTATTGTGGCGGCCCGTCCTTCGGTCGGGAAGACGGCCTTCGCTCTGAATATCGCCCAGAATGTGGCGGTCCGGGCGAAGGAGACGGTAGCCATCTTCAGTCTGGAAATGTCGGCGCCCCAGCTGGTTCAGCGTATGATCTGCGCGGAGGCCAATCTGGATGCCAATATTATGCGTACCGGTGATTTCAAAAGCGATGATGACTGGTCTAAGCTCACGATGGGTATCCAGTCGCTGTCCGAGTCCGAAATCTACATTGACGACACTCCCGGCATTACGGTTACCGATATCCGGGCGAAATGCCGCCGGCTGAAGAAGGAAAAAGGGCTCGGAATGATTGTCATCGATTACCTGCAGCTCATTCAGGGCCGGGGCAAGGCTGGCGAGAACCGCCAGCAGGAGGTATCGGAAATCTCCCGTACCCTGAAGCAGATCGCCCGTGAGCTTGACGTTCCCGTCATTGCCCTGTCCCAGCTCAGCCGCGGTGTGGAGCAGCGTCAGGACAAACGGCCGATGATGAGTGACCTTCGTGAATCAGGCTCCATCGAGCAGGATGCCGATATCGTAGCGTTCCTGTACCGTGATGATTATTACAATCAGGATACCGAGAAGAAGAATATTATCGAAATTATTATCGCCAAGCAGCGTAACGGTCCGGTGGGGACGGTGGAGCTTGTGTTCCTCAAGAACTTTAACAAGTTCGTTAACTACGAGCGGGCCCAGGCAGAACCCTTCGCGGGTTAGGCAAATTTCGCACAATACACGAACGATCGCACATTTCAGTCTGTGATCGTTCGTTTTTATTTGACTTTAAAAAGTGCCGCTGTTACACTGATTATTGTGCTTTGGCGGCCTGCCCGCCTGGTATCCGGAGGGCTGCGTACAGGATGAAGCGCGTACAAAGCTCCTATGATAAACGGAAAAATAATGGTGCTTGCAAGCACCTACGGAGGAATGAACATGTCAACGGTAGTCGTCGTGGGAACACAATGGGGAGACGAAGGCAAAGGGAAGATCACGGATTTTCTGGCGGAAAGTGCAGATGTGGTCGCCCGGTATCAAGGGGGGAACAATGCCGGTCACACGATTCTGATTGACGGAAAGAAGTTCAAGCTGAGCTTGATTCCATCTGGTGTATTTTATAAAGAGAAGACTTGTGTTATCGGCAACGGAATGGTTATCAACCCGGAAGCGCTGATCCAAGAAATTAATTATATTCATGACAATGGCTTTGATACGAAGAACCTGGTAATCAGCGATCGTGCGCATGTCATTATGCCTTATCATATGGTGCTGGATGCGCTTGAGGAAGACCGCAAAGGACCGAACAAAATCGGTACAACACGCAAGGGCATTGGCCCGTGCTACATGGATAAGGCTGCCCGTAACGGCATCCGGATTGCCGATCTGATGGACGCTGAGGAATTCGAGCTGAGACTTCGTCCGCTGATGGAAGAGAAGAATCAGGTTATTACTCAGGTATACGGCGCAGAGCCGCTGAATGTGGAAGAGATTCTGACCAAATATCTGGAGTATGCAGAAGTATTGCGCGGCTATGTAACCGATACTTCGGTGGTGCTGAATGATGCGATTGATGCGGATTCCCGGGTGCTGTTCGAAGGCGCGCAGGGCGTAATGCTTGATATCGACCAGGGAACTTATCCGTTCGTTACTTCATCGAATCCGTCGGCTGGCGGCGTCTGCATCGGCTCGGGCGTTGGCCCGTCCAAGATCAAGCAGGTTATCGGTGTGGCGAAGTCGTATACCACCCGTGTCGGCGACGGCCCGTTCCCTACCGAGCTGAACGATGCTACCGGTGATTATATCCGTGAGACCGGGCATGAGTACGGTACGGTAACCGGACGCGCACGCCGCGTAGGCTGGTTCGACAGTGTGGTTGTGCGTCACGCCCGCCGCGTCAGCGGAATTACCGGCCTGTCGCTGAACTCGCTGGACGTATTGAGCGGCCTTGAGACTGTGAAGATCTGCACTGGCTACAAGTTCCGTGGAGATATTATCACACATTACCCGGCGAGCCTGAAAATGCTGGCAGAATGTGAAGCGGTCTACGAGGAGCTTCCAGGCTGGAGTGAGGACATCACTTCGGCGAAGACGCTGGAGGATCTGCCGGCCAACACACGCAAATATGTGGAACGTGTATCAGAGCTGACGGGTATTCCGATCTCGATCTTCTCCGTGGGCCGTAACCGTGAACAGACCAATCAAGTGCTGCCAATCTATATCTAGACTGGGCAGAACTGAATAGATACGTATAGGAGCAGGGGCCTCGGTGAGGCTCCTGTTTCTGTATGTCTGGATGATTTTTCAGCAGGTGAATAGCTTTTCTGTGCTTCAGGACGTTTCCCGGGCGTTGTTCTAGTCAATACTGTGAGAATGGGATCATAGCGAACTGATTCTTCAGAGATTGAATAGAGCAGGGTGTAGGGGAGTGATGATGGTGAAAATAGTGAAGCGAGCACTTAGCGTCTGCCTGATTGTGGTGCTGGCCAGCGGACTGTCTATGTTGACAACGGCTTATGTGGTGAATACGTATATCCAGTCGGTGCTGGCCAGCTTCGATATCAAACTGGATGGGCCGGGACCGGGAATCGGCGGCTTCGTGAAGAGTATGACAGGAATGGGCGGCAGCGGGGCTACCTCCAAGGAGAACTCCAAAGCGGCGTCAAGCGAGCCTAAGAACTCCACCAAGGAGGCGGATTCGAGCAAGGTCGACGGGGAGAAGAAGGATAGCAGTGGCGGGAAATCCGGCAATATTCAAGAGAAACCGGTGGATGAGACAGTGCCGGATAATGCGCTGCCTGTGATGGGACAAGCCGCTGCGGGAGAAGAACAAAGTGCGCGTGGGCAGGACCAGAACCTGGTGATGACTCCGGAGGCTATGAACGAGTTGAAGGAGAATCTTCCTGCTAATGAGAAATCCAATATTTTCAATATTCTGATGAACAAGCTTCCCCAGGAGGAAATGATCAAGATCTCCGCTGCCCTGGAGGGCGGCTTGACAGAGAGCGAAGTAACGGAACTGCAGGGAATCATTGAGAAATATGTAGATAAGGATGAATATAAGGCGCTGATGAAAATGCTTACACCGGACAACCAGGGAACAAATCAGAATTAATAATTGTCACTTTTTGGACACGGCATCGCCGTTTGAAACGCATATTATGGGAATAAACCCGCGAATTTCGCGGGTTTTGCTGTGGGATCAAAGTTGAAATTTTTCTTCAGGCTATGGTACAGTAAAAAAGGACTAATAAGGGTTAATATTTTGTAACCTTTTCCGTCTGCGTCACACAGTCATATTCTTAGTCATGCAAATCAACGCGCGAAGTATATAAATTCTTGTTTTTACAGCTGAAAGGGAGAGTTTCATGAAAGGATTTAAGTTTATGCGCCGGATGGGGAACCTACGGGACCGCGTAGAAGCCTCCGCAGGATCTGGTGCAGCAGGTGAACAAGGCAAGGATGCAATAACAACGGGTGAACCCCGTGTCTTTCAACCGGAGATGAAATCCCGGCGACGCCGGCGTTCATGGCTGCTGGCTTCAGCCGGTCTGATTCTTCTGACCACCTTCCTGGTAGGGGCACAGAAGAGGCAGGTAACAGCGAATACCGTCACCTATTACAAAGTGCTGGTGAACGGCGAGGAGATTGGAGCACTGAACCAGCAAGCAGATTTGAACAAGCTGTTTGAGGAGAAGAGACGGGAATATCAGCTCAAATATCCCGACTCTGTAATGGTACTGCAGACCGGCGGCATCACTACCGAGGCCCAGCGGGCTTACAAGCCGGAGGTTAACAGCGAAGCTACACTGGACAAGCTGGATGGTATGCTCAAAGCATATGCCGTAGGCGTACAACTGGCTGTAGACGGGGAACCGCTCGGGATCGTGAAGGATCAGGAGACGGCAGCGGCGGTGCTTCAGGCTGTCAAGGCGCATTATGCTCCGCAGAATGCTGTAGCTTCGGGAGCGAAGCTGAAGAAGACGGCTGCCAAGGCTGGAGCAGCTGGTTCAGCCGCCAATGATCAGGTGGAGTCGGTCAAGATTCGGGAAGAAGTTAACATCGTGCCGGTGAAGGCAGATCCTAATAAGGTACTTAGTGTAGAAGAAGCAGTGAAGGTACTGACTGAAGGCAGGGAGGCGCCTCTGCGCTATGCGGTTCAGGAAGGCGACACCGTCTCCGCCATCGCTTCCCGGTTCAACATCACCCAGGCTGAGATCTTCGGCAATAATCCCGGAGTGAAGGAGCTTAGCCTGCAGATTGGGGATCAATTGCAGCTAACGGTGCCACAGCCTGACCTGACGGTAGTGACCGTAGAACAGGTAACTGAAGAGGTGGTCACGGAGCCTGAGGTTATCATCCGCAAGAGCGACCAGCTGCCGGCAGGCAAGCGGAAGGTAGTCCGCCCCGGACAAACCGGGCTCAAAACGATGCAGTACAGGCTGACCAAGGAGAACGGACAGGTGGTTCAGGAGGAGTGGCTGGGTCAGAGCGTAGTGAAGGCTGCTCTGCCTGAAGTGGTCTATTCCGGCACCAAGGTTGTAGGTGAAGGCACAGGAATGTTCGCCTGGCCGGTTAGCGGAGCGATGATCTCCAGCAGCTACGGCGAGCGTTGGGGACGAACACACAAAGGAGTCGATCTGGTATCGGGCAACCGCACGATCAAGGCTGCGGATGCAGGGACGGTCAGCTTCGCCGGTGTGCAGAACGGTTACGGCAATGTGGTGATCGTTAACCATAACAACGGATACGTTACGTACTATGGGCATTTAAGCAGCATCTCGGTCTCCACCGGACAGAAGCTTGGACAGGGCAGCTCCATCGGCATTATGGGCAGCACCGGGCGCTCGACGGGGACGCACCTGCATTTCGAGATCCGCAAGAACGGGACTGCTATCAATCCGATGAAATTCCTGAAATAATGAATAACAACTAAGCTTCCATTCTATAATTCTTCTCTGCCGTCCGGATCATTTCGGGCGGTTTTTATTTCTCTTTGAACTGGTACCTTATTTAGATGTGACGTCAAGGCAGGTATGTTAAAATAAAGGAATCAGGGTTTTGAGTATCGTTTAGAAAGGTGAAGCTGAGCATATGCAAATGGGAACGATTCTGGTAGTGGATGATGAACAACCTATTGCTGATATATTGAAATTCAATTTGGAAAAAGAGGGGTACGAGGTCATCTGCGCTTTTGACGGCAACAGCGCGGTGGAGCTGGCTCTGTCCAAACGCCCCGATCTGATGCTGCTGGATTTGATGCTGCCCGGCAAGGACGGAATGGATGTCTGCCGTGAGGTACGCGCTGCCCATCTGGATATTCCCATCATCATGCTCACTGCGAAGGATGGAGAGATCGATAAAGTGCTGGGTCTGGAGCTTGGTGCGGATGATTATGTGACCAAGCCGTTCAGTACCCGTGAGCTGCTGGCCAGGGTTAAGGCCCAAATGCGTCGCCAGCATAAGCCATCCCCATCGGAAGCTCCGAGTGAGGCGGTGGAGAGCAAGCAGGGGGTCTATCATTTCGGATTATTCATTGATACGGATATGTACATGGTCTACAAGGATAGTGAGCCGCTGGATCTGACGCATCGTGAATATGAGCTGCTCTATTACATGATCCGCCATGCGGGCAAGGTAATGACTCGGGAGCATCTGCTGCAGGCTGTGTGGGGGTTCGAATATTTTGGCGATGTGCGGACGGTGGATGTGACCATCCGCCGGCTCAGAGAAAAAATTGAGGAGAATCCCAGCAAGCCGGAGTATATTCATACCCGGCGCGGACTCGGTTATTTGATGCATAGCCCCAAAAACGGAGGGTTGTAATGAAGGCACTGTCCTTTTTCCGGACGATTCAGGCCAGGCTTATCGTGATTTACGTGCTGCTGATTCTGATTGCGATGCAACTGATCGGCGTATACTTTGTCAGCTCGATGAAGAACTCGCTGACGGATAACTTCACCAAGGACCTGAAGGCCCGGGCCGAGATGCTCTCGATCCTCACCGCTGACAAATTCGGCAGTGAGACGGGAACCGCCGATGAAGAATCGGCGGTGGAGAGCCTGCGCGGCATGGTGAACAATCTGTATATCAATGGCGCAGAAATTCAGGTGCTGGATGCGAGCGGCAAGATCATTACCACCTCGATCCCTTCCCAGAATGACTATGTCGGCCAGCGGAACACGCAGACCGTAGTTAGCCGCGCCTTGCAGGGCATCAGCGATAATGAGGAATATATCATCGCTGATGATAATGTGCGCAAGAAGGTAGTGGCGAAGCCGGTAATCTCCGGTGATAAAGTGGTTGGCGCCATCTATATAGCTGCCGATATGAAAGACTTATATGCCACCATGAGCCGGATTAACAGTGTGTTCCTCTCGGGGCTGCTGCTGGCGCTGGCGTTGACGGCCGTGCTGGGAGTCATTCTGGCGCATACGATTACGCATCCGATTAAGGAGATGACCAAGCATGCCACGGCTGTGGCTGAAGGGCGCTTCAACCGGAAGGTTCCTGTGTTCGGCAATGATGAGATTGGTCAGCTCAGCCAGGCCTTCAACTACATGACGGACCGGTTGCGCGAGGCGCTGCTGCAGAACGAAGAGGAGAAGGAGAAGCTGTCGTCCATTCTCGCCAATATGAGTGACGGTGTCGTAGCCACGGATGAGAGCGGAGCGGTCATTCTGATGAATACACGCGCTGCCCTGATGCTGGGTGCCGAAGGGCCGCTGCCGGAGGGGGCTCCGCTCGGCGGCCTGCTGGGTCTTGACCCTGAGCAGACGGTCTCGGTAACACAAGGCATTGCCCAGTCGGCCATGCTCCACCTGTCTCCTCTGGACGGAGAAGACCCCAATATCGTGAGGGTGACCTTCACCCCGATCCACCGCCGCGAAGGCGGACGGGTGGCCGGGACGATTGCGGTGCTGCAGGATGTCACAGAGCAGGAGAACCTCGAGGAGTCCCGCCGGGAGTTCGTGGCGAATGTATCGCATGAGCTGCGGACGCCGCTTACGACGATCAAGAGCTATGCGGAGGCGCTGGATGACGGCGTGCTGGAAGATCCGCAGCTTGCCGTGCGGTTCGTCGGAGTTATCCGCAATGAGACGGAGCGCATGATCCGGCTGGTTACCGATCTGCTGCATCTGTCGCGGCTCGATTCCAAGGAATCCAGCCTGCGCATTCAGCAGACGGACATCTCTGATATGCTGGAGGATGTGGCGGACCGCTTCTCCTTCCAGATCCGCCAGAAGCGGATTCACATCAGCACCAGGGTGCGCAAGGATGTCGCTACAGCCTGGCTGGACCGCGATCAGATTGATCAGGTGCTGGGTAATCTGGTCTCCAATGCCCTCAAGTATACGCCGGAAGGCGGGACGATTCAGCTGGAGGCGCATAAGAGCGAGGATGGAATGCTGGCCGTGTCTGTCCGCGACTCCGGTATAGGGATTCCGAAGAAGGATATTGAGCGGATCTTTGAACGCTTCTACCGGGTTGATAAGGCGCGCTCGCGGAATATGGGCGGAACAGGTCTGGGGCTGTCCATTGCCCGGGAAATTGTCAAAGCCCACGGCGGCTCCATTTCCCTGCAATCGGAGCTGAATGAGGGCTCGCTGGTCACGTTCACACTGCCTTTGATGAAGCAAAGGGGGAGTGAGGCGTGAAAGAGAGAATCAAGTCATGGATGCTGGTCCTGCTTATACTCGGAAGTCTGGTGGAGAGCTATTACCTTATCTACAGGCTGCCCGGCAGTGATTCGGCGGTGTTGTCGAAGACCTTATATGTGAAGACGGATAATATGGGACTGAAGGAAAAGGTGGAGAACCTGCTCTACCCCGATAAAATGATTATTCATATGGGCGGGGACAAGCATACGCTGTTCTACCCCAGCTCCACCTTCTATAATCTGATTATGAACCGCCTGAAGGGACGCAGCTTCGAGAGCTTCCAGCGGCGGTCCGTACAAGATTTCGACTGGGACAAGATCCGCAGCGAGAATCCGGGCATTGAGCTGTCGTTCGGGGCAGGCATTCCGGTAACGCTGCTGCAGCGGGTCATGCAGATCTCGCCGGATTCGCTGTTCGAGGGGGAGAGCATTGACCGGATCTGGATCTATAATATCAAAAATGACTCCAAAGCCCATGTCATCTTCTTCAGCACACGCGGGGATATTGTGTACGAGGCGGCTAAGGCCGATCTTACGGTTCAGGATGTGCAGCAGCATGTGGACTTCGGCAAGAATCTGACTCTATATACAGCCGTGAACGGTGAGTATTACGTCCCTGAGGCGGATGTTCCGCTGGTTAAAGTCGTGATGCCTGCGGGTATGTATACCATTGAGCAAATGCAGAGCAATTTGTTCTTCGATGCAGGCAATACAAGATACATTCCTGAGAAGGACGGTTCCAAGATATACACGGACAGCAAACGCAGCCTGCAGGTGGACCAGGAGCAGAACTGGATGAGTTATAGCGACCCGGCTGCACTTCCGGACGGGGACAGCACACCGGCAAAGGATGCGCTGGAGGCGGTGGAATTCGTCAATAACCATGGCGGCTGGAACGGAACCTACAGGCTGGCTGCTACGGAGGAGGGCCGGCAGGACCGTAAGGTTTCTTTTCAACAATATTATGGCGCTTATCCGTCCGGCTCCTATCCGATCATGAGCAATCCGCAGCTTCAGTATGGCGTAATCCATCTGGAGCTCCAGCAGGGAACGGTCTCTTCCTATGAGCGCTCCCTGATGTACACGAATGAGGACAAGTCTGAGAAGACCATTGTCGAGCTGCCCGGCGGCGAACTGCTGAAGCAGCGGCTGGCGCAGATCGGCAGCTCCTTGCGGATCATTGAGCTTACGCCTGCCTATATGCCTGCGCTGGCTGGGGAGAAGCTGCAGCTTCATCCGGTCTGGCGGGTTACGCTTAGCGATGGCAGTGAGCATACATTGAAATAGGGCGGAGTTAAGCCAAGCGGATAGAATACCGATTCGAGGAGGGACGTTATGGACTGGGGAAGGGCCAAGAGTGTATTGATATATGCCTTTCTGGTGCTGAATCTGCTGCTGTGCTATCAGCTATGGATCGATGTGCGCGATCAGGTCAGTGCGGGACTTGACTTCACTTCCCTGTCCGCAGAGACTCAGGCGGTGATGGAGGAGAAGAACATCCGGCTGCTGTGCCCGATTCCGGCTGCCACTCCGCAGCTGCCTGATATCACGTACCGTTATTCGGCCGAAGAGCAGAATGAACTGCCTGTGAAGCTTAAGGAGCCGATCGACAGCAAGCTGATGTACTCCTCGTTCTCGGAGCTTAGCAATCTGCTGAAGACCCAGATTCCCGACATTGCCAATTACCGGTTCGATTCACAGGAGAGTGAGGTCGGTAAGTTCGTCCTCCATCCGCTGGTGGATAACAAGTGGTCTCTGTTCAGAGTGCGGCTGGAGCTGATTAACAGTGACCAGAAGATTGTGGCCTACCGCTGGCCGAAGATTGAGATCGCAGCAAGCCGGAGCGAGGATTTGCAGAAGGTGCTCCCGGCATCGCAGGCGCTTAGCAGTCTGATCGAGAAGTATTTTCCTGCGGGTTCTGCAGTGAAGGAGATTGAACTGGGCTATTACGGCGAGTTGTTCAACTCCGAGAGCCAGGTGGCATCGCCGATGTGGCGGTTCATGCTGGAGGATGGCAGCGCCTACTATATGGATGCGATCAGTGCGGACATTATCAGTCCGAAGACAACAGAGTAGAAGGAGCAGGAGAGATATGGGGATTTCATTTACAGTACTGTCCAGCGGTTCTACCGGGAATGTGACAGTGGTGCGTAACGGCGAGACCACACTTATGATCGACGCGGGTCTGAGTGCGAAGCGGATTGACGAGCTGCTGGCCATGCGCGAACTGACGGGAGCGGAACTGGACGGGATTCTTGTGACCCACGAGCATTCGGATCATATTAAGGGGCTGGGCGCGATGGCCCGCAAGTATAATCTTCCGATCTATGCGAATTCGAACACCTGGGGAGCCATAGAGAAAGGGATCGGCAAGATTGAGGAGCATAACCGGGTTATTATGGAGACCGGGCAGCACCGGGATTTCGGCAGTATGCGGGTGGAATCCTTCGCCATCTCCCACGATGCTGCGGAGCCGGTAGCATACAATTTCTATGACGGCAAGGAGAAGCTGTGTGTAGCCACAGACCTCGGGTATGTCAGCGACAAGGTGAGAACGGCCATATCGGATGCCGATGTGCTGGTGCTGGAGTCAAATCATGATATCGAAATGCTGCGGATGGGGCGTTATCCCTGGAATACGAAGCGGCGGATTCTCGGCGATCTGGGGCATCTGTCCAATGAGGCGGCAGGCGCAGCGCTCAGCGAGATTCTGAGCGGGCGGACCAAGCGCGCCTATCTGGCCCATCTGAGCAGAGACCATAATATGATGGATCTGGCGAAGATGTCCGTGCGCGGAGCTATGGAGGACCGGGGCTGCTTTTACAAAGACAGTGAGTTCAGGCTATGCGACACCTACTACGACCGGCCTACGCCATGGGATAAGGTGAGCCAGTCATAAGGCGGTCAACCTCGGTAATCTTGTGCTCCAGCTCCTGACGGGAGAATAGCCCTTTATCAATCAACAGCTCAATCATTGCATGCTGGACAAGAACCAGCTGATAGTGTTCATCCTTAAGGTCCCCCAGCTTACCAATGAACTGCACCAGATCCTTACTTGTTGAAAAAGACTCCATAGTCCGGCCCTCCTTGTGAAATGGATTGTAGTGAAAATGTGAATAATTTACAATTTTTTAACACAGAAAAAATGTGGGCAGCACGGCTGCCTGTGATACAATCATATAGAACGTTCTAATCCTATTGTAGTCTTTTAAGTTGCAAAATATTCCGGATACAAGCTGTTGAACTTTTTAGTAGCTTATTAGAATAATAGACATCCCTTGCGCTTAGAACCCACTGGAATGTGGTGAATAAACAAAGTGAAACCTTTTAGCACTTCGTAAAGTCTAAGAGATATAGCGGTTAAGCTCGGGCGTGGTTGCTTGGCGTTCAGGTCTTGAATGCGGTGGCAATAGAGGGGAGAGAGTGTAACGTGGGATTATTCGATGATGATTTCTATTCAACCAAGGTGTCACGGCGCAAAAGCGGCAAATCTAAAGCATCCGGTGGATATGCAGACGGCAAATGGGCTGTCCGCAAATCGAAGCGGTCTCTGGCAACCTGGCAGATTTCGCTGATCAGCTCTGTATGCAGTGCTGTAGTGGCTGTGCTGCTGTTCAGTCTGGTGACGGGGCAGTTCACCACTGAGAGAGCCCAGGCTCCGGTAGTTATTGATAAGGTGGCTGCGAGCAGCTCAGATCCGTACGACCGGATTATTCAGGCTGCTGCCCATGTCCGCCCTGCGGTAGTAAGCATCATTAATCATAAAGAAGACAATAAGGAACTTAATATTCTCGATGAATCGGCTCTAGGCTCAGGAGTTATCTATAAGAAGGATGACAATAAGGCATTTATCATCACGAATAATCATGTCATTGAGGGTGCCGGCAAGCTGGAAGTGGTTACGGTAGACGGTGAGACACACAAGGCGGATCTGGTAGGCGCTGACAAGGTGAGCGATATTGCTGTGCTGTCCATTGACGGCAAGGGAATCGACCGGATTGCTGAGATCGGGGATTCCTCCAAGCTGCGCCTGGGCGAGACTGTGATTGCCATCGGCAACCCGCTGGGCCTTGGAGATACGTTGACTTCCGGCATTGTCAGCTATACAGAGCGGACGATACCGGTGTCATTGAACCAGGATGGCGTGTACGACTGGGAGCAGGAAGTGATCCAGACGGACGCTGCCATTAATGAGGGCAACAGCGGCGGCGCACTGGTGGATCTGAACGGTAAGGTAATCGGTATTAATACGATGAAGATCTCCGATACGGGTGTGGAGGGACTGGGCTTTGCGATTCCCGCCAACCATGTGTTGGGTACAGCCAATGAGCTGACTTCCAAAGGCCGGATAGCCCGTTCGTATCTTGGGGTATATTCAGTTGATTTGAATAATCCGTATGTGCCGCTGGCTGATGATCAGCGCAAGGAGCTTAATCTTCCGTCTGTAGTAACCGATGGGGTTGTGGTCCTGGATGCTGTGGGACCGGCGAAGGATGCAGGCCTGATGCTTAACGATGTGATCACGAAGTTCAATGACAAGCCGATTACTTCCACGCTGTCGCTTCGCAAATATCTGTACGATCATACCAAGATCGGGGATAAGCTGAAGATTACCTTTTACCGCAATGGCGAAGTGAAGCAGACAACGGTCCAGCTTCTTGAGAAGCCTGAGGAATAAAATTGGAAATGGCCGTATATAATAAGGATGCAGTCAGGATTACGGAAACGGTTCGACTGTCCTTTTCAAGAAAAATTGAAGAGGGCGGGGTCGTTTCAAGGCTGAAAAAATGGGGTAAATGGTAGTAATGGGAATAAATATTACTATTTGATCCAACTGGTAGCCCTTACATTGGGAAGAGGTCCTTATAAGGGGAAAAACGGAGAAATTAGGATAGAACAGCTTGCCTTTGTCATTCAGGTGTGGTAACATGAATTTATTCATACAATTGATACCTAATTCTCGCATTGAAAAGGGCTGTCAATCAAAGATACAACCTTTCTCAATGTGTGAATTTTTTCTTTGTCTGAAGATAAAAAGAACATATTAATTTAAATTTGTGGAGGTAACACACATGCAAACAGGTACAGTTAAATGGTTCAACGCAGAAAAAGGATTCGGTTTCATCGAAGTTGAAGGCGGAAGCGACGTATTCGTTCACTTCAGCGCAATCACTGGCGACGGCTTCAAAACTTTGGACGAAGGCCAACGCGTTGAATTCAACGTTGTTCAAGGCAACCGCGGACCACAAGCCGAAAACGTTGTAAAACTGTAATTAATAGAAGGTACCGTCCCCGCTTGTGAAAGTTGGGACGGTCTTTTTTTATCGTTACTGGGCTTGCAACATAAAGGAAGGAGGAACGGCAATGAACTACCGGAAGAAGCCTTTGGAGGAAGTACCAGAAGAAAATACCGCAATATGGGCATGTACCAACGATGAGTGTAATGGATGGATGAGGGATAATTTCGCATTTGAACATGCGCCTTCCTGCCGTCTCTGTCATTCCCCAATGGTTCGTAGCATGAAGATGCTGCCGCAATTGCTTAATTCAAATGGCGATCTCAAATCGCTTAAGAAGGGTACTTCGATTACCTAGACCAATGCCTTTATGAGCCAAGACAACTATATACTATACATGCTGGAAAATGTAAGACGGTGAAACCGTCTTATTTTTTTTGCTTTCTATGTGCAATATTGTGATATTTGTCACAAATATTTTAAATTTCATGCCTAAACAGGGTGTATAATGTGATAATTATCACACTGAAGGCGTCGGAAATTTGACAAAATAGACATAACGAATGGGGAGAAGGAAGGGGAGAAATATGGATACAGTACTGCTGTCACGTATTCAATTTGCGTCGACGACAATTTTTCATTATTTCTTTGTGCCAGTATCGATCGGACTTGCGCTCATAATTGCTATTATGGAGACCATGTACGTAAGAAAGGGCAATGAAGAGTACAAAAGAATGGCGCAATTCTGGGGGAAGCTGTTCCTGATTAACTTCGCAGTAGGCGTAGTGACAGGGATCTTGCAGGAGTTCCAGTTCGGTATGAACTGGTCGGACTACTCGCGCTTCGTCGGTGATGTATTCGGGGCACCGCTGGCGATTGAAGCTTTGCTGGCTTTCTTCCTGGAGTCCACGTTCATCGGAATCTGGATCTTCGGCTGGGATAAGGTATCCAAGCGGATTCATCTATTATCCATCTGGCTGGTCGCCTTGGGGACGATGCTGTCGGCATTCTGGATTCTGCTGGCTAACTCGTTCATGCAGCATCCGGTCGGCTTCGCATTGAATAACGGGCGGGCTGAGATGAATGACATCTTCGCGCTGATTACGAACGGCCAGCTGCTGGTGGAATTTCCGCATACAGTGCTTGCCGCCTACGCTACAGGCGCCTTCCTGGTGACAGGGATCAGTGCTTACAAATTGCTGAAGAAGCAGGACGTCGCCTTTTTCCGGAAATCGTTCGAGATTGCAGCGATCGTAGGGGTTATTTCTTCCTTCGGAGTAGCGGTCGCAGGACATGCACAGGCCCAATATCTTGTAGAGACACAGCCGATGAAGATGGCCGCATCCGAAGCCTTGTGGGGCGAGAGCGGCGACCCGGCACCTTGGACGGTGTTTGCCAATATCGATGTGAAGAATCAGACCAACAGCAACGAAGTTCAGGTTCCGTATCTGCTGAGCTTCCTGTCCTACAGTAAATTCTCTGGTGATGTGAAGGGGATGCTGGAGCTGCAGAAGGAGTATGAAGTAGCCTACGGACCAGGAGATTATATTCCGCCGGTCAAAACAACCTTCTGGAGCTTCCGGATCATGGTTGCTGCCGGCACGCTGATGATGCTGTTTGGGGTATATGCCATCTACCTCATGTGGCGTAAAAAGATGGACAGACCCAATACCTGGTTCATGCGCTTCATGTTCTGGGGACTGCTGCTTCCGCCGATTGCCAACACGGCCGGCTGGATAATGACAGAGATCGGGCGTCAGCCATGGACCGTATTCGGACTTATGACTACAGAAGACAGTGTGTCACCTAATATTACCAGCGGACAGGTGCTGTTCTCGGTGATTACTTTTAACGCAATCTATGCCATATTGGGTGCAGTGCTGGTCGGCCTGTTCGTCAAAGTGATCAAAAAAGGTCCTTATGCTATGGATAACGAACATGGTGAATCCCACGATCCGTATAACAAGGAGGGCTAACCAATGTCACTTAATGAATTATGGTTTCTGCTGATTGCGGTGCTGTTCGTCGGGTTCTTCTTCCTGGAAGGCTTCGACTTCGGCGTAGGGATGGAGACACAGATTCTGGCCAAGAATGATACAGAGCGCCGGATACTGATCAATTCGATCGGGCCGTTCTGGGATGCGAATGAGGTATGGCTGATTACGGGTGCCGGCGCAATGTTCGCGGCCTTCCCGCATTGGTATGCTACGCTGTTCAGCGGCTTTTATATCCCGTTTGTATTTGCTCTGCTGGCGTTAATCGCCCGTGGTGTTGCCTTCGAGTTCAGAGGCAAACGTGATTCCAAGGCTTGGCAAAAAACGTGGGATGTCTGCATCTTCTTCGGCAGCTTCCTGCCGCCGTTCCTGCTCGCCGTAGTATTCGCCAGCTTCATCAAAGGCTTGCCGATCGACAAGGATATGCAGATGTATGCCGGATTCTTCGATATCGTCAATGCTTATACGGTGGTTGCTGGGATTACGGTTGTCCTGCTGTGTCTGGTACACGGGCTGATGTTCACTACGATCCGCACGCTTGGTGATCTGCAGGAACGGGCGCGTAAGCTGGCCCAGAAGCTGCTGATTCCACTGGCGGCGCTGCTGGTAGCCTTCGTTGTGATGACATATACTATGACGGATATCTTCGATAAACACGGAACGTTGCTGTGGATTGTAGTTATTCTGGGTGTAGCCGCGTATCTGCTGGCCGGATATTTCATGACCAAGAAGAAGGACGGCTATGCCTTCGGGATGACTGGGGCTGTGATGGCGCTGTCTGTTGCTTCGATCTTCATCGGACTGTTCCCGCGGGTTATGATCAGCTCGCTGGATCAGGCGTTCAACCTGACGATTACGAATGCTGCCTCCGGTCAATATTCACTGAAGGTGATGACTATTGTAGCGCTGACCCTGCTGCCGTTCGTGCTGGGCTATCAGATCTGGAGTTATTTCATCTTCCACAAACGGGTTCATGATAAGGAGCATCTTGAATACTAATGGATAAAAATTTGCTTGGGTACAAAGGAGTTAAGCCTGTCTTTCTGCTGGTTGGCTTCCTAACCCTGGTGGAAAGCTTCTCCATTCTTCTGCTGGCGAAGTCGCTGGCAGAAGCTGTCTCTGCGCTGTTTGCGGGAGAACCGCTGAAGGAACAAGGGGCTAGAGCGCTCTTGTTCCTTCTTGCGTTTCTTGTGCGCCATGCCTGCGCTCTGCTGATGAGCCGGGTGGCGTACCGCTTCGCGGAAGCGACCGGCAGCAGCATGCGGAGACAGATGATGGACAAGCTGTTCCAGCTGGGACCACGGCTGGCTCGCGACCGGGGGACCGGAAATATGGTCACATTAGTGCTTGAAGGAGTAACGAAGTTCCGCACTTACCTGGAGCTAATTATTCCGCGAATGGTCGGTATGGCGGTAACGCCTGCTCTGCTGCTTGTCTATGTATTCACCCTGGATACGTCCAGCGGTGTGATTCTTACCTTAACAATGCCGATCATTATTGTATTCATGATCCTGATCGGGATGACGGCCCGCAAGCAGATGGACCGTCAGCTGAAGTCTTACCGTACCTTATCGAATCACTTCGTGGATTCGCTGCGCGGTCTGGAGACGCTGAAATTTCTTGGACGCAGCCGCAGCCACAGTGAGAGTATTGCCAAGGTCAGTGACCGCTACCGTTCAGCAACTATGCGTACGCTGCGAGTCGCCTTCCTGTCTTCATTCGCACTGGACTTCTTCACCATGCTGTCTGTCGCTTCGGTAGCGGTAAGCCTTGGTCTGCGTCTGGTCAATGAGCAGATGACGCTGGTTACCGGACTTACGATCCTGATTCTCGCGCCGGAATATTTCCTGCCGGTGCGGCTGGTGGGTGCAGATTTCCATGCCACACTGGACGGCAAGGAAGCCGGTGAAGCGATGAAGGACATCATTGACCGTGAGACGGTCCAGGCGAAGCTGCTGGAGCCGGGTGGGCAGAAGGAGATGGCGGGTCAGAGCGGAGCTTGGTCTGGCGACTTTTTCACGTGGAACAATAACGGCCGTCTGAAGCTTGATGGGGTTGGCGTGAAGTATGAAGCGGACGGAGTGTCTTCACTTGAAGCGGTGAATCTTGAATTCAGCGGTTACCGCAAGATTGGAATTATCGGGGAGAGCGGGGCAGGCAAGTCTACGCTTGTAGATATTCTGGGCGGATTCCTGCATCCAACCTCCGGAACCCTTACGATTAATGGAAGCCGTGTTAGTGCGCTGACCGATGAGGGTTGGCGGAAGCAGACGGCTTATATTCCGCAGCGCCCGTATATCTTCAGCGGCACCCTGGCTGATAATGTCCGGTTCTATTATCCTGAGGCTTCCCAGGAAGCAGTAGCTGCCGCGCTGGAGTCGGCAGGTTTATCGAAGCTGGTATCCTCGCTGCCGGAAGGTCTGAACGAAATGATCGGCGGCGGCGGCCGCTCGCTCAGCGGCGGGCAGGAGCAGCGTGTGGCTTTGGCCCGCGCCCTGCTGAGCAGCCGCCCGATCATGCTGCTGGATGAGCCGACGGCCCATCTGGACATTGAGACGGAATATGAGCTGAAGGAGACGATGCTGCCGCTGTTCGAGGACAAGCTGGTATTCCTGGCTACACACCGCCTGCACTGGATGATCGACATGGATCTGATTGTCGTTATGCAGCAGGGACGGGTGGCTGAAATAGGCACACACGACGAGCTGACTGCGCGGAAGGGTGCTTATTATGAGCTTATTCAAAGTCAATTGGAGGGAATCCATTGAAACGTGAAGGATGGTTTGCTCCCTATTACTCTGCCTACTTCTGGCGGTTCATGTTAATCATCTTGCTGGGCGCTCTGACTATCTTCTCTGCGTCCTCGCTGATGTATACTTCAGGCTTCCTGATCTCGAAGGCCTCAATTCCGCCGGAAAATATACTGATGATCTATGTGCCCATTGTCGGTGTGCGAACCTTCGGGACCAGCCGGGCTGTTATCCACTATGTGGAGCGGCTCGTGGGACACGACACGATTCTGCGCATTCTGTCGAAGATGCGGGTCCGGCTGTACCATATGCTGGAACCGCAGGCCTTGTTCCTGTCCTCGCGCTTCCGTACCGGAGATATTCTTGGTATGCTTGCCGATGATATCGAATATTTGCAGAACGTGTATCTGCGTACCGTCTTTCCGAGCATTATCGCGCTCTTGATCTATGCAGCGGCGATGATTGCGCTCGGGACGTTCGATGTGGCCTTTGCTCTGCTTATGGGACTCTACATGCTGGTACTGGTTGTCGTATTGCCGCTGATCTCTCTTCTGCTGACCCAGAAGCGTCAGCGTCAGGTGAAGCAGGAGCGCAATCGGCTGTATCAAAAGCTGACAGATGCTGTGCTTGGCTTAAGCGACTGGGTAATCAGCGGGCGGCAGAGCCAGTTCGTCGATACGTACGAGGCTGACGAGCAGGCGGTTGCCCGCGTAGACGGTTCGCTGCGGAGTTGGGCACGGCTACGTATGTTCATCGGGCAGGCTGTTGTCGGCCTGGCGGTGTTATCTCTGTTATACTGGGCGGCCGGGCAGTATGCCGAGGGGGCGATTGCCGGAACGCTGATTGCGGCGTTCGTGCTGGTAGTCTTCCCGGTAGCGGATGCCTTCCTGCCCGTATCCGAGGCTGTGGAGAAAATTCCGCAATACCGGAATTCACTGGAGCGGCTGGAGGGCGTGGAGCCTCCAGCGGAGGGTGTACTCTCTGAGGCGGAAAAAGGCAGGAATGCCGAAGCTGCGGCTCAGGCCGCTGCTGCTGCTGAGGCTGCTAAGGCCAGCGGACAGGTTCAGATTGAACTGAAGTCGGCGGGCTACCGCTATGCGGCAGGGGACGACTTCTCTGTTCAGCAATTGGACCTTACGCTGCCGCAGGGGCGGAAGGTTGCAGTTATCGGCCGCAGCGGAGCCGGTAAATCGACACTGCTCAAGCTGGTGCAGGGCGTGATAGTGCCCACCATTGGCTCCGTGACGATTAACGGTATCGATGCTGCGGCTTACGGTGAGCGGATTCCGCAGCTCATCGCGGTGCTGAACCAGAGCCCGCATCTATTCGACACCACGGTGGCGAACAATATCCGGCTCGGGGACCCGGAGGCTTCGGAGGCAGCGGTCCAGCAGGCGGCAGCCCTGGCGAAGCTGGATACGCTGATCTCTTCGCTGCCGGAGGGATATGATACTCCGGTACGCGAGGCGGGGCAACGCTTCTCCGGCGGAGAGCGCCAGCGGATGGCTCTGGCCCGTATTCTGCTGCAGAATACGCCGGTGGTTGTACTGGACGAGCCAACCGTTGGCCTCGACCCGCGCACAGAGCGCGAGCTACTGGCCACGATGTTCGAGGCGATGGCCGGCAAGACGCTGATCTGGGTCACGCATCATCTGGTGGGCGCCGAGCAGATGGACGAGGTCATCTTCATGGAGAATGGCCAAGTGGAGATGCGCGGCACCCATTCCGAGCTGATGGAGCGGGAACCCCGCTACCGCAGGCTATATGAGCTGGACCGGCCGGGTCAGGCGAAGAATGCGGCGGACGGTAAATAAGGTAAATGGAAGAAGCTCTTTCTGTCTGGTATCGGACAGGGAGGGCTTCTTCGGCACGTGTGCCGGATGTATGCGACAAACTCAGCAATTAAGGTATACTGAAATGGATGATCCTGACAGGGACAACAAATGAACGGGGTGGAAGCATGTGATAACGGAGGGCTCCTGCGATTATAAATAAGGAGAGATTAATCTATGGAATCAACAACGTGCGAATTAACATGGAATCTGGACCGGATCTATTCCTCCTTCGAGTCGGAGGGATTTCAGCAGGACCGCAAGCGGGTGGAGACCCTTGCAGGGGAGCTGAATACATGGTCGGCCTCGCAGTTGGTTCGCGGGCGGGCTGCTGCAGATCGGATGGAAGAGTTCCTTAAACAATATAATGCGTATCAACAGCTATATTTGCGTCTGTTCAGCTACGCGGAGCTGCGGTTCAGTGCGGACAGCCAGTGTGAGGAAGCCGTCAATCTGATGGACGATCTGGAAGAGGTGACCGGCGGGGCGGGTGAAGCCCTGGTCCGCTTCAGCAAGTGGCTGGCAGGGGTAAGCGCAGATGAACTGGAGCGGAGTCTCCGTTCCAGCGCTTATCTGGAGCAGCATAGCTTCTATCTGCGCGGATTACAGGGTAAATCGCAGCATATGCTCAGTGCGGAAGGCGAAGCGGTGATTGCCCGGATGCAGAGCACCGGCTCGAAGGCGTGGGAGCGGCTGTACATGCAGACGCTCTCTACACTGCGGACTGATTTGGAGCTGGCCGGGGTGACGCGCAGTGTGACGCTGGCGGAGCTGCGTAATCTGGTCTACGACCCTGATCCCGCGGTGCGGCAGGCAGCGGCTGAAGCAGAGCATGAGGCTTGCCGCAGCGTAGCGGAGCAGAGTGCTGCCTGTATCAATGCTGTGTCCGGTGAGGCGGCGGCCGTCTATGAACTGAGAGGCTATGCCTCCCCGCTGCATAAGGTACTGGAAGCAGCGCGGATGGATCAGGAGACGCTGGAGGTGATGCTTCAGGCCATCAGGGAGAGCCTGCCGGTCTTCCGGCAATATTATGCCGAGAAGGCTGGGCGGCTGGGGCACGCGGGGGGACAGCTGCCGTTTTGGGATATTTTTGCGCCCATCGGCACGGAGTCTTCAGTCCGCGTAACCTATGCTGAGGCCCAGGCGATGATTATCGCGGGGTTCAGCAGGTTCAGCCCCGAGCTGGGCGGGTTCGCCCGCAAGGTGTTCGGGCAGCGCTGGATCGATGCCGAGCCGCGCAGCGGGAAGGGCAATTTCGGGATGTGTGTCGATATTGTCCCGATTGGAGAGAGCCGGATCATCACGAGCTTCCACGGCCAATATATAGATGTGAGTGTGCTGGCCCACGAGATTGGGCATGCGTATCATACCAGCCGCCTCGCAGGGCATACGATGGTCAACATGGATTATCCGGTGCCTATTGCGGAGACGGCGTCGATTTTTTGCGAGAGTCTGATTCATGTTGAACTCTTGAACTCGCTGCCTGCGGAGGAAGCGGATGCAATCCTGGAACGTAGTCTCTCGGATGCAGGGTATTATATTGTCGATTTCTATGCCAGGTACTGCTTCGAGAGCGCGCTCTATGCCCGCCGGTTATCCGGTCCCCTTCCATTAGAGGAGCTGAACGCATTGATGCTGGAATCGATGGCTGCCGCTTACGGGGATAGTGTGCTGCCCGGGTCCATTCATTCTTACCAGTGGATTAGCAAAGCTGGGTATTATATGGCAGGTAATGAGTTCCTGAACTTCCCTTATTCCTTCGGGCTGTTGTTCTCCAAGGGGCTGTATGCACAGTACCAAAAGCAGGGGCAGGCGTTCGTGAGCCGCTATGAACAGTTCCTCTCAGCGACCAGTACCCGAAGCATCGCAGACGCTGCGAAGCTGATGGATATTGATGTGCATTCCCTGGATTTCTGGCAGGAGGCGCTCGGATTTATTGCCGGGGATGTCCGGAAGTTTGCGGGGCGGGAATAAGGGCGCGTTTTGCGCAGCGGGAGGTTCCTTTTTGCGGGGAAGTGTGGTAGAACAGTAGTATAAGTCTACGCCGCAGCGGCACAGAAAGGGATGCTTGATTGAATGTATGTAGTCTGTAAGGAACACGTAGAGCTGGCCATCGACAAATTTGTGGACGAGTACGAGGATGCACCGGATGTAGTCGATCTGAAGGAGACGGAGTTCTCGGACTGGGACCCGCCGGCGAAATGTGCGGAATGTGAACAAAATGCGGAATATCTGGTCGTCTGAGGGCGGCTGGAATAAGAAACACCCTGTGGCCGTGAAAGGCTGCAGGGTGTTTTGGCGTGCGGGCGTATGCGCGAATGGTGCAGTTGCGGATTTAGCAGTCTGCGGCTTTCACCATCTCGGACAGCGGGCTGCGCTGACTGCTACGCAGGTAGATGAAGGCGGAGCCAATCGCCACGATTGCCGCAACTGACAAGCCCCAGTAGATATTGGAGTAAGCGGCTTGAAGCGGCAGACTGCGCTGCCATTCCAGAGCGCTGGCGGCCATCGCGACGCTGAAGGCACCGCTGAAGAACTGCAGCAGCTGGAAAAGCCCCATCCCGGAGCCGATCTGCGAAGCAGGCAGGATGCGCGAGATTTCATTCGATACACTGCTCGACAGTACAGTGAATGACAGGCTCATGATCATGTAGACGAGCATGACAGCAACCCATGACTTTCCGGCGAACAAGGCGAACAATACGGTGGCGGCCAGAACGAGCAGCGGTGCGAAGCGCAGAATTCCGGTGTTGCCGTAGCGGTCTATCATCCGTCCGACCAGACGCGAGACGAAGATGGCCAGCAGCGAGCCCGGGAAGATGACAAGCCCGGCATGGCTGGCGCTGAAGCCGAAGCGGTGAGTCAGAATCTGCGGCAGCAGGAACAGGGTAGCGAAGCTGCACAGGTAAGAGGCAACCCCGATCAGTGCCAGTACCAGATATGGCCGGTTGCTGAACAGCGCGGGCAGCACGAATGGATCAGGGGCCGTGCGGATACGCCCTACAAATAAGGCAATGGCGGCGATACCAGCGATCAACGCGATCCACAGTCCGCTGGTCAGGAATAGCAGCAGACCGGTGGTACCCACGCCGAGGAAGATCCCGCCCAGGACGTCGAATGAGCCGCTGGCCGGAACTTCCTTAGGTAGCAGGATCAGAAACAGCGGCACCAGCAGCAGAACGGCGGCAGTGACCGCGAACAGCCAGGTCCAGCCGAGGTACTCAACAATGGAGCCGCCGGCTACCGGACCCAGACCCAGTCCCAGGGAGACGGCCGACATGATCGTCGCCATGGCTTTGCCGCGCCGGGCCTGCGGAATGTAGCGGGTGAACAGGACAAGGGACAGCGACATCACGGCGCCTGCACCCGAGGCTTGCAGAATACGCACAATCAGCAGGAAAATGAAGCTGGTGCTGAAGAATCCGGCCACAGCAGCAAGCCCTAAGGTGAGCAGCCCGATGACCAGCAGCCGGCGGATCGGCAGGAAGTCCGAGAGCCGGCTGTATGTGATTGAGGCAATAGAGAACATGATGGAATACCCGGTTACAATCCAGGAGGCGGACGCTGCGGTGATGCCGAAGGTCCCGGTTACATCAGGCAGGGCCAGATTGAACATCGCTGTGTTCATAATCACGAGGACGACAGCAACGCTGAATAGCAGAGTTAACAGTCCTTCCCGTGGAAGAGCCGCTTGCGGAGCAGCCATTGAATGCTCTTGATCGCCCTCAGAAGCAGGTGATGAGGTCATGAGAAAGCCACTCCTTCATTAAGTTATTGTATAGTTCGATTACTTACGAACTATTGAAATATAGCATGCGCTAATGTAAAATGCAATTAGGAAATCATCGTGAAAAGAAGTACTATTATATACTTTGAAGGAGTCTTATTCATGAAGCAGCTCCATCATCCGGAACGCAAGGACATTCAGCTCGCCTCGGTGCTCTATGCGCTTAGCGACCCGATCCGTCTATATGTAGTGTCGGAGATCTGTAACCACGGCCCGCAGTCCTGCAACAGCTTCAAGGTGCCGATTGCCAAGTCTACGCTGACCCACCATGCCCGGACGCTGCGCGAAGCGGGTGTCATTCATACGCGGGTGCAGGGTACCCAGCGAATTCTGTCTCTGCGGACGGAAGATCTGGACGAGCGGTTCCCCGGGCTGCTGGATTCTGTATTGCAGGCTTATGTCAGTCCTGGCCCAGATGAGGGATTCGGGGAGCCGGAAGAAGAAGGGCAAGAACAGGTTTAATCAATCATATAACGTTTGACATATAACGTATGACATCATCGCCACTCCAGGTTTTGGGGTGGTTTTTTTTGGTATGTACAGAGCATACAACCGTTACCATTGACAGAATTGTGTCAGGTACAGTAATATTTTAATTTATAATGATAATCATTCTCGATTAGAAAAGAGGAAGTCAACGCTATGTTCGCATCTAAAGGTAAGAGGCTGCTGCAAGGCCTGCTCGTTTTACTGGTTATATCCATGGTCGCTGCAGGCTGTTCATCGAATAATACGGAGAAATCAGCGGACGCCGGAGGCGCGCAAGCTACGAAGACTATTACAATGGCGTGGCCCCGGGATATCGGACCGATGAATCCGCATTTATATAACCCGTCCCAGCTGTTAGCCCAATCTATGATCTATGAGCCGCTTGTCAGTTATCAAGACGGGAAGCTTGTCCCGGCTCTGGCCGAATCCTGGACACTATCGCCGGATGGCAAGGTATACACGTTCAAGATACGCAGCAACGTCAAGTTCTCGGACGGAACGGCTTTTACCGCACAGCTGGTGAAGAAGAATATGGATGCGGTCTTACATAATAAGAAGCTGCACACGTGGCTGGGCATGATCCCGCTGATTGAGAAGACAGAAGCGCTTGATGACACTACGTTCCGGCTCACGCTGACGGAATCCTATTATCCGGCACTGTACGATCTTGCGGTGGTGCGGCCGGTACGCTTCCTTGGCGAGGCGGGCTTCCCCGAGGATGGTGATACGTCCAAGGGCATTCGCAGCCCGATTGGAACCGGACCTTGGGTGCTAAGCGAGTATAAGAAGGATGAAGCGGCAACCTTTACACCGAATCCCTACTATTGGGGCGATAAGCCGAAGGTGGACAAGGTGGTGGTGAAGGTGATCCCGGATGCGGAGACCCGTGTGCTGTCTTTTGAAAAAGGGGATCTGGACCTGATCTATGGCGAAGGTCTCATCAGCTATGACGCCTACAAGGAGCTTGAGAGCACCGGAAAGTACGTCACTAAGCTGTCGGAGCCAATCGCCACCCGCAATCTGGTGCTGAATACCATGAACGCGAAGCTGGCTGATCTTAAGGTCCGTCAGGCGCTTAGCATGGGCTTCAATAAGGAAGCGATGGTCGAAGGGGTAACGCTGGGACTGGAGGAGAAGGCGGACAATATCCTGCCACCGAATCTGCCTTATGCCAATATTAAGGTGAGCCCGGTAAAATATGATGTGGATCAGGCGAATGTGCTGCTGGATGAAGCGGGCTGGAAGCTGCCTTCAGGTGGGGGCGTGCGGGAGAAGGATGGACAGGCGTTGGAGCTGGAGCTGATGTATGACAAGGCGGATCTGACCATGAAGGCCATGGCGGAGACCCTGCAAGCTGAATGGGCGGGGATCGGTGTGAATCTGAAAATCACCGGCGTCGAGCTGACCGTCTACATCCAGCGCAGAAAGGCCAATGAGTTCGATATGAATTTCTACTCGACCTTTGGTGCGCCGTATGACCCGCATTCCTTCATGACTGCCGTTTTACAGCCGGGCTACGGGGTCTCGGATACTCTGGCGGCTGTGCCGATGAAGGCTGAGATCGACAAGAAGATTAAGGAAGGTATGGCTACCACGGATGACAAATCCCGTACCGGGCTGTTCGGCTCTGTGCTCACTACGCTGCAGGAACAGTCTTCGATCCTTCCGATCTCTTACATCAAGCAGATGGCGGTGTACCGGGACAATGTGACCGAGTTCAAGTTCCCGTCCAACCGGGATGAATATCCGCTCCATGGTATTGAGAAGAAGTAGCAGCCGTTCGGGAGGGTTCTAAGTGGGCTTATATATCGGAAAAAGAGTGCTAGCGATCATCCCCATCATTCTGTTCTCCACATTGTTGATGTTCGTGATGATCCGGGTGGGGCCAGTGGACCCGGCTGAGGCCTATCTGGCGGCGGCTCATATCCAGCCGGATGATGAGGTGCTGGCCGCCAAGCGGCATGAATTCGGGCTGGACCAGCCGCTGCTGATGCAATATGTTCAATCGGTGGGCCGGCTGCTCCGGCTGGATTTCGGCCATTCCTACCTGTCCAATATGCCCGTATGGGGAGAGGTTGCCCAGAAGCTGCCCGCAACGCTTCAGCTTGCGTCCGCCAGTATCGTGCTGGCGCTGGTGGTCAGCATCCCGCTTGGGGTGTTGGCGGCGATTTACAAAAACCGGCTGGTGGATCATGTGATCCGGGTATTCGCCTATATCGGTGCCTGTGTTCCGGTCTTCTGGATCGGCTATCTGCTGATGTTCTTCATCTCGGTCAAGCTGGAATGGCTGCCTGTGGAGGGCAGAGGGTCTGTGCAGCACCTGATTCTTCCGTCTATTACCCTGGCGCTCTGGCTAATTGCTATCTACGCGCGCCTGCTGCGGACGACCGTTCTGGAGGAGCTGAAGGAGGCTTATGTCCGATATGCCCGGGCCAGAGGGATTAAGGAACGTGTGATTTTGTATAAATACGTGCTTAGAATTGCCATAGCGCCGCTTATTACAGGACTGGGCATCAATCTGGGGAAGCTGCTGACAGGAGCGATTATCGTAGAGCAGGTATTCTCCTGGCCGGGCTTCGGCCGGTACTTCATTGAAGCGATCATTAACCGTGACATTCCGGTGATTCAATGCTATGTCATGCTCTCGGTCTGTGTGATTGCCGGGAGCAATCTGATCGCCGATCTGCTCCAGCTGTTCCTGGACCCGCGAATTGCGCGTAAAGGGAGGGCCAGCCAAGGATGAATAACTTAAGCAGCCGTTTCAAAGGCAGGAAAGTGATCATGATCTGCGGCAGCCTGCTGATCCTGTTTGGTCTTGCTGGCCTGTTGGCCCCGTGGATCTCACCGCATGATCCGATACGGGTGAACCTGGCAGCGAAGCTCAGTCCGCCCTCGTGGGAATATCTTCTGGGCACAGATCAGCTGGGCCGGGACAATCTATCCAGGCTACTGTATGGAACACGGATCTCGCTGGGCTTTGCTTCACTTATTTTTGCCGCTTCCTTAGGGGTGGGACTGCTCGCAGGAGTGGTTTCGGGGTACATCGGCGGGTGGCTGGATGCTGTGCTGATGCGGTTGTGCGATGGCATTATGTCTTTTCCCAGTATGATTCTGGTCTTCGGTCTGATCGGGATTCTGGGGCCGGGCCTGTCTCAATTGGTTATTGCTCTGATGCTGGTGCAGTGGGTGTACTTCGCCCGGATGTTCCGGAATATGATTGTCAGCCTGAAGGAGCGGAATTTCATCACGGCAGCGCGGATCAGCGGCTCTTCCCCCTGGCAGATCATGAGCAGGCATCTTATTCCCAATATTCTGCCGTCGATTGTGGTGATTGGGACGCTTGAGATGGGCTGGGCGATTATGGATATCTCCGCGATGTCCTTCCTGGGCCTGGGCGTCCAGGCGCCTACACCGGAATGGGGGGCGATGCTGAACGAAGGGAAATCCTTCATCCGCAATCATCCCGAGCTGATGCTCTATCCGGGCCTGATGATTATTATGGTTGTAGCTTCGTTTAATCTGCTGGGCGAGGCGTTGTCTGAACGGTACGGGATCAAACGAGGCTCCTGAAAGAAGGAATGAGCGAATCATGGAACAAGCGGAATATGTGCTGCAGGTGAAGGGTCTGAAGGTATCTGTGGAGACGGCGGCAGGATATCTGCCCCTCATAGAGGATGTTAACCTGGAGCTGAAGCCGGGGCGTGTGCTGGGTCTTGTGGGAGGCAGCGGCAGCGGAAAGACCGTTACGTCACTGGCGCTCCTCCAGATGCTGGACCGGCAGACGAGTGTGATCGAAGGCAGTATCCGGCTACATACCCGTGAGCTGAACGGACTCCCGGAGAAGGACATGCGCAGGCTTCGCGGCAGTAGTCTTGCGCTGATTATGCAGAATCCGATGACGGCTTTCTCTCCGGTGTATACCATTGGTGTGCAATTCGTGGAGTCCATCCGTACACATGTGAAGCTGGGGAAAAAAGAAGCCAGAGCCTGCGCGATCCGCTCCCTGGCCGATGTGAATCTGCCCGATCCCGCAGCGCTGCTGCAAAAGTATCCGTATGAGCTGAGTGGCGGGATGCTCCAGCGGGTGATGCTGGCGCTCACCCTGTGCCTGAAGCCCTCCGTGATCATTGCCGATGAACCTACTACCGCTCTGGATGTGACCAATCAGCTCCAGGTGCTACGGCAGCTGGACCGGATGCGGCAGGAGCATGGAACTGCCATTCTGTTAATCTCCCATGACCTCGGCGTGATTGCGGAGCTGGCTGATGAAGTTGCGGTCATGCAGCACGGGCGGATTGTCGAGACCGCCGATGTATTCGAATTGTTCGACCATCCCCGGCATGAATACACCCGGGAGCTGCTGGCAGCAAGGCCGCTGCTTCAGCTTAGTCCGCAGTTAGGGGGACAGCTATGACTGGAATAGCGGCAGAATACATGCTTGAGGTCAGGGAAGTTACCCATACCTATGCTCCATCCCGCCGGTGGAGGCGTTCGGAGAAGCAGGATAATGTGCTGTCCGGCGTGTCTCTTCATATAGAGGAGGGAACCTGCCTGGGGCTGCTGGGATCAAGCGGAGCCGGTAAAAGCACACTGGGCCGGGTTATTCTCGGGCTGGAGCCGCCCCGCGCGGGCCAGGTGCTGATTCAGGGCCAGGATCTGTATAAGCTGAGCCCGCAGGCGCGCAGGACCCTCCGCCGCGATCTGCAGGTGGTCTTCCAGGATTGTTATTCTGCCGTGAATCCCCGGATGACAGCCGAGCAGATTATTGGCGAGCCGCTGTCCAATTACGAGTCCTTGAGCGTTCAGGAGCAGAAGCGGGCGGTAGGCGAGCTGCTGGAGTGTGTCGGACTAAGTGCGGCGGACATGCAGAAGCAGCCCTACCAGTTCAGCGGAGGACAGCTGCAGCGGATCAATATCGCCAGGGCGATTGCGCTGAAGCCGAAGCTCATCGTACTGGATGAGGCGGTTAGTAGTCTGGATATGATTAATGGGGCGAAAATTTTGCGGCTGCTGGGGGAGCTGCGGGCTGCATTCGGTCTGTCGTATCTGTTCATCACCCATGATATTAAGGCCGCCTGTATGATCTCAGACGCACTGGCTGTCATGGATCAGGGCAGGATCGTGGAATATAACGACAGCAAGGAGCAGTTCCTGCAGTCCGCTCATCCTGCGGTTCGCAGCTTGCTTGATTCCATGCTTGCTGCGCATCCGCGGAACCGGCACAGGGAGCTGGCTGATATGCCTGGAGCATCTGCACAATAATGACGGTACCGTCCTTTAAAAGGATGGTACCGTTTCTACTTATGGATCAAGCTTCTTATAGGAATCATTTGCTTCCGCCAGTACCTCCGCTCCGCCCGCCGCCAGGAACTCCTCCACGAACTCCCCGAATTCCTCCAGCGGACGCTCCCCGGTGATGAAGGCAATATACGCCTGGTCTCTTAGCTTAATAAGCCCAGGGCCGTTCCTGATCAGAGAGGGCGTAGCCACCTCCAGGGCATTATAGATGCCGTCGTGATCCAGCCCCAGGGTTGCCGCCCATTGCTCGCTCCGTCCGGCAGGAAGGATGGGCAGGGTCATGCCGATCCCCGCGCCGATCGTATTCTGGTAGCTGAACCTATGGTTATACGGCGGCAGCAGGATGATGTCCTTCTTGTCCGTTCCGGCCCAGTCCCAGTGTGTCCCCTGAATACCGTACTGCAGAGATGCCGCCTCATCGGGGTCAGGATTTGCGCTGACGTAGTCCAGCAGCTGGAGGATCTTCTCCAGCTTGCCCGGCTCCTGGGTAGCATCCGCGCCAATGGCGGTGAAGCTCATCAGCATATCATAGGCTTTGGAGCCGCGTTTGCCGTCCGGACCGCTAACCGGCCGCCCGAAAGCGATCTTGGCCTGCGGATGCTTCGCGGTTAACTCCTTGACGTTAAACATTGCTTCTACCGGAACCAGCCTGGCTGCCTTCTGGTCATCCAGTTTCCAGTCCGTATAATCTCCTGCCTGTGTCCAGTGATAATAATTGCCCATGGAGGTCATGCCGATCCGTCCGTTAATGAAGGCGTGCGACAGATGCTTGTAGCCTCCGCTATTCTCCCCGGTGATGAACTCGGGATCAATGACCCCGTCCTTGTACCATTTGCGGAGATAACGCAGTGCTTCCTGCATATCCGGCTCCAGAGCGCCAATGACCAGCCCCTGATCCTTCCGGCTGAAGTAGAGCTGATCCGTGAAGACCATCTGCCCGAATGCGCCGAAGACCACATTCATGCCCTCCTGTGACAAGCCGTAGGTGTCCCGGATACCGTTGCCGTCCGGGTCTTCGTTCGCAATGGCATAGATGAATTTCTCGAAATCGGCCAAGGTGTCCGGCACCTTAAGGCCGAGCTTGTCCAGCCAATCCTGCCGGTAGACCACAGGGACCCGATAGATGTTGGTAGGGTTAATGACCGGAATGCCGTAATAGGCCCCGTTAATGCGGCCATATTGCTGATAGGTTGGTGCATTCTCGCGGATGGCCTTAAGAATATTGGGAGCGTAGGTGTTCAGCAGTTCCTCAGGAATAGGGGCGAGCACGCCTTGCTGCTGGTACTTCAGCAGATCCTGGGTCTGCCGGACCCGGAACAGGTCGGGAATGCTGCCTTGCACCAGTCTCTGGTCGAGCAGGGATTCGTATTTGTTATTCGGCAGATTCCAGAAGTCCAGATCTACCTTGAACTTCTGCTCCAGCTCCCGCACCATTACGGCATCCTCCGCAACCGGCAGATTTTGATGCATGGTCCAGGAGATTTTGAGCTTCGGGGCAGAGGAAGCGGGAACAACAGAATCAGCAGAATCAGAAGCGGAAACGGATGTATCCAGCAGCTCTTGTCCAGGCGCAGACGAGAGTGAAGCTGGCTGCCCGCTGCAGTCGCAGATCAGCCCCAGGAGGGGCAAGAGCATTAATCTTTTATACATATAATACATAAGGCACCCTCCTTATCCCAAGCTAATCTCCGCCTGCGGCGGCAGTGTATTCACGGTTCGCAGATAATTCCCCGGCGTACAGCCGTAGATCTCCTTGAAGCGCTTGATGAAGTAGGGAGTCGTTCCATAACCGACCGTGCCGGCAATTTGTTCGATCGACATATTGTTCTTCTCGATCAACCGCCGGGCCTCTTCCATCCGTATGCCGGTGATATAGTCGGTGTAGGTGATCCCCAGCTCTTCCTTGAACAGCTTGCTTAGATACTTGGGACTGATGAAGACCTTGGCGGATACGGCATCCAGCGATAGATCCCCGGACAGATGCTCCCCGATATAGGCCTTGGCCGCTTCAATGGTCGAGAGTGCACGGTCACTGTTCCGCTTCTGCGTCTCCATGATGAAGGTGCCGATGGAGGCGGCGAACCACTCCTGCAAATGCCGGATATCCGGCAGGGCAATGTATTCGTTATACAGATCCAGAGGCCCGTGTGCGGAAGGGGTGTAGCGGATGCTTTTCAGATAATCCGAGTACATAAATACGGTGTTCGCCAGCACGAAGTGGCAATAATCCGCCGGGTAGCTGCCTTCCCGCATGACGGCTATCAGCTGCTCCAGCGCGGCCAGAGTCTCATCCAGCTGACGCGTCTGCAGCTTATCCTTGAATCTCATCAGCACCGACTGCGGGATTTCGTCAAGACTCTGCTCCTTCTTCAGCAGCTCCCGGTCCTTCAAGACCCTGCTCTCCGGCAGAAAATAAGCATATTTCATTAAGGTCTGCGCTTCAGCGTAGCTTGTGTGGAGAAGACTGATGGCATCCACCCAGCAGCCCTGCGAGAGCTGAATATTCAGCTGGAAATGCTGCTCCGCCGCTGCTGTAATCCGGTCCGAGAGCTGTTCGAGCAGTGTCCCGGAGGCTTCGCGCGCGCCGATAATGACAACCGTCTGCTTGTCCGGCAGCTCCTCGGCCAGAATGCGGATTCCGTGAAGCCGGATTGCCTCAAGCGTCCCGGTCATCCCGCTCATGGCTGCCTGCAAGCCGCTTAGACTCATGCGGGCGTAGGCTCCACGGGTGTTGAGGAGCAGGCAGCAGTAATGACGGTGCTCCGGAGAGAGTCCCAGGAATTGCGGATCTACGGTTACGCTGCCTGGGGCAGGGCTGTCCTGAAGGAGATTCAGGATCATGTTCTGCCGGATATGCGGACTGCTGGCCTCAAGCGTCCCCTCCAGTGTGGTCACTTTGTTGTTCAGACGGTTGAAGGCGGAATCAATAATTCCGAATTCGTTAAGGGCTTGTCCCCGCACTCCTGGCACCTCAGGCCCAGGGCCGTAGAGGTCCTTAATAGTGCGAAGCAGCCGCTTAAGCGGACTGTAATTCAATTTGGCCAGAATGCCGGACAGACAGATTCCTACCAATATAGCAAGCAGACACAAGGAGAGAATGACCCTCTGGACAACGAGCCATTTCTCATAGAACAGGTTCGCCGGAGCCGCACTGAAGAGCTTCCACCCGGTGGTCGGCAGGTCCTGATAGGAGATCACGTAGGTGCTGCCTCCGATCTCCTGGCTCATGTTCCCGGATGTCTCAGGAGAGGCTAGCGCATTCGAGATACTGGCAGCATAGGTATCGGCCTGGGCCGCAGCATCCGGATTCGAGCCGGCCACAATCCCGCCGGAGGGCGTAGCAATGAAGCTGCTCTGATAGCGGGCAGGCATCATATTCTGCAGAATGGCGCGCAGCGCACTCTCCTTCAGATCAATGGCAATCAGCAGCTCACTGGCTGCCCCGGGGGACTGGAACGGATAGCTGTGCACATAGGTGATCAGCTGGCTGCCGCTGCCGCCGGGGATGCTGGAGACGATATCGTCCGGCACGAACCGGGCCTCTGTCCAGAGGCTGTTACGGGAATTAAGGTTCATGCCGTTCACCCAATCCATCCAGTAGGCGGCACCCGCCTGCTGATCCGCACGGAATTTCAGCCCATACAGCGAGGACAGCAGGAGATGCTGCCTGGGAGCATATAGATGTACGGCTTGTATCAGGTCCGAATGATTGGATACCTGCATGTTCAGCGACTCCTGGAGACTGCTCACCTTGCTGAGATTCGCTGGAAGTGAAGCATCTGGCAGCATACGGAGCGCAGCCCGCTGGTTCAGTGAGACTTCCAGATAGATCTGCTGCACCCGCTGAAGCACGGAGGCTTCAAGGGTACGGGCGGTATTGTCAAGGATGAGCCGGTTGCGGCCCTGAAGCTCTTCCTTATAATGATTCGAGAAATACAGATAGAAGGCAGAGCAGAGTAAGAGGACAATGACTAACACAACAGAGATGTATGAAGCGGCTAGGGCGGCAAAGGCAGAGTTCCATTTTCGCAAGATGTATTCTCCTCCCAGGCGGATTATACACTAGCCCCTCACAAATCTGTTCGGGATTCATGTTAAATCAATGTTAAATGGCCGGAAAAAAGCTGAATTGTTCCCAAAATCATAGAATTGCGAAATTGTGTTATTGAGCGGCGGTGGAGGCAGGTGCTATATTGAGTCCGATTCAGGCAATCAAAATAACAAGATAGGGGCTGACACATTGAACTTGAAGTCGAAAAGAAAGCTGTTGTCTGTTACGGCAGGTCTGGTACTCCTCACGAATTCGATCGCGGTACATCCTGCAGAGGCGGCCACGGGTAATTCATTAACCGGGCTGCCGGCTGCTCCGGCATGGGGACATTTCGTAGATACTTATAAGAATAACACACCTGTGAATACGGCGGTGTATTCCAACCCCTCGATCGGTGTTCTCTCCGGCTTCCTGGATCTTTGGACACCGGGCGCCACCTGGGATACCGGAACGAAGCTGAACAACGATGTGCTGGATTACAACATTCAATATGTGGCGGATCTGTCTAAGACCCGTACTCCGGCAGAGGAGGAGGCCGCGTATTACGATGACCGGCGGAATCAGACCTATGGTGCGGTTGACGGTCTTGGTCCGTTGTCTGAGGTGTACCGTACGATGTCAGGAACCTACACGACCATTAACAGCATTCCAGATGATACGACTACGGTGAAATACAATGACGGCAATGATACCAATAAGGGCGGCGATTCCAATTCCAGCTTGGGCAAAATGGTGGACCTGATCGGAATTATCCGCGGCAATTATGCTTCAACGAGTCAGGCCAAGAACTTCTACAGCTACATGCGTCCGTTCCGCTGGAAGGATACCTCAGTCATCGTACCTTCTCTGCTCTCTGCAAGAAGCAAAACTCCCGCCACAGACGGCGGATTCCCGAGCGGACATACCAACGCTTCCTATCTGGCAGCCCTGGCTCTGGCGTATTCCGTACCTGAGCGCTTCCAGGAGCTGATGACCCGGGCCTCGGAGATGGGCAACAACCGTGTCGTCGCCGGGATGCACTCACCGCTGGATGTTATGGGCGGACGGGTAACAGCGATGGCCTTCGCAGCAGGTGCGCTGACAGACCCGGATAATGCGGCATTGAAGCAGGCGGCCTACACTCAGGCTCATGAAGTGCTGCTTACACAGACGGGTACCGCAGAAGACCGGTTCACGGATTATGCGAAGAATAAGGCCCAGTATATCCAGCGGCTGACCTACGGCTTCCCGCAGATTCACTCCACGACTGAGCCTGCTGTTGCTCCTAAGGGAGCAGAGGTCTTGCTGGAGACCCGCCTGCCTTACCTGAGTGCGGATCAGCGTAGAGCAGTTCTCGTAACAACGGCACTCCCTTCCGGTTATCCACTGCTGGATGATCCCGAAGGCTGGGGACGATTGAACCTGTTCGCCGCTGCCGACGGGTACGGTGCATTCGCTGAGCATGTAACGGTAGCGATGGACGCTGCGAAGGGCGGCTTCCACGCCGCAGACCGCTGGCGCAATGATATCTCCGGGACGGGCGGACTGACCAAGGAGGGTACAGGCACGCTTAAGCTGGCGGGCAGCAACACGTATTCCGGCGGTACAGAGGTGAACGCAGGTGTCCTGGAAGGAGACTCGGCAACAGCCTTCGGCAAAGGGAATGTGACGAATACCGGCGGTTCTGTAGTTGAGAACGTCTACGGTAAAATAGTGATCGAAGGCAGCTTCACCCAGGCCTCCGCAGGTACGCTTGTACTGGGCCTTACCGGAGCAAACGATATCCTTGAGGTTAAGGGTGCGGTGAAGGCTGACGGGAAGCTGAAGGTGAACTTCGGGAACAGCTACGTTCCAGGCAGCGGCCTGATTCCGCTCCTTACGCATGGCGTCAGTCAGCGCAGCGGGCAGTTTACTTCCGTGCAGGTTGAAGGATTGCCAAGCAAATACAACGCCCAGGTCATGTACCTGAGCGATCAGATCGCGCTTAGTATTACAGATACGACAAGCGGAGGAACTGGCGGCGGTAATCCGGGCGGAACGCCGGGTACTCCGGCTGGAAATACCGGCACGTTACCAGGGACTACCGGCACCACTCCAGGGAATGGCAGCACTACTTCTGCTGAACCGGAAAAACAGCCACAGAGCGGCGTTAATCCTTTCCAATCCGGAGTGGTCAGCAGAGAAGCGGTATACAAGACCGTGACTGAAGCCATTGCAGCCACGAAGAATCAGAGCATCAGCTTCAAGGATACCGCAGGACACTGGGGCAGCAGCACCATCGCTACAGCTGTGAAGCTGCAGATCATCAGCGGCTATGCGGACGGCTCCTTCCGTCCGGATGCACCGGTGACCAGAGCTGAATTCGCAGCGATGATCGCCCGTTCCTTCGGGATAGGCACTACATCGGCGGCTTCTAAATTTGGGGATACTGCCTCTAATTGGGCGGCTGGCTATATCGGTGCCTTGGCCGATAAAGGCATCGTAACCGGCTATGCAGACGGCAGCTTCAAGCCGGGAGCGACCATTACCCGCGCTGAGATGGTCACGATTATCGGCCGTGTGCTTGATCTCGGCGTGCTCCAGACTGGCACTCCGGCGAGCTTCAAGGATGTCAGCAGCAGCTACTGGGCAGCTAACGCCATCCGCCAGGCCACTTCTGCTAACCTGGTGAAGGGCATCTCTGCTTCAGCGTTCGCTCCAAAGAGTCAGGCTACCCGCGCCGAAGCGGTGGCCGTGATTATCCGCGCGCTGGAGAGCGACAGCTCGGTTAAGTCTTTGATTGCGGGCTTGTAAGCTGCAAGTAAGTGACAGGAGTAAGTAAGTCTTATGAATAGGATGCAGGAAGTACAAGCCGCTGGCTTGTGCTTTTTGCTATGGTTACGGCCACTTAGCCACTTTGGGTGTCGTTTCGCGTTCAATCGTCACAATGTGGGCATATTTGACAAATTCAATCTACAAGTGTAATGTATAGAACAGAGTTTGTATTTACACTTGTAGATTGAATGCTGCCGCCACGGAATGGAGCTGTTATGATGAGTACAACCCCGAAGATTTCAGAAGCTGAATGGGAAATTATGAAGATTATCTGGGAGCATCATCCGCTCACCTCGGAACAAATCACCCGGCTCCTGCCTGCATCTGTGGAATGGAGCGAGCAGACGGTGCGCACCTTCGTCACCCGGCTGCTTAAGAAGAAGGCGATAGCGTATGAGAAATCCGGCCGGAGCTATCTCTATTATCCGCTGGTGTCAGAGAATGAATGTGTCCGGGCCGAGAGCCGCTCCTTCCTGAAGCGCGTTTTTGGCGGAGCTACCCAGTTAATGGTGACCAGCTTCCTGGAGGATGTCGAGCTGTCCAAGCAGGAGATTGAACAGCTCGAACAGCTGCTGAGGGAGAAGAAGTCGCAGGGCACCAGCGGCAACTCAGGTAAGCAGGAATGAATATGGTCTACGGATGGTTTGCCGGTATCGCAGAACAGACATTGGCGGCAAGCATAGTGATTCTGGCCGTGTTGTTCATTCAATATGTTCTGCGGAGATTCATCAACGCCCGGGTGCGTTACCTCCTGTGGCTGCTTGTTATCGCCCGGCTGTTATTGCCTGCTGTACCGGACAGCCCTGTCAGCATGTTGCATATTCTCGGCAATAGTAAGCATTTGTTAACAACTATCCTGGACAAGGGGCCGGACACCGGAGCTTCTAAGGGTGATTATCAGGAGCTTGCGCCCGGAGAGGGAGATCAGGTTACATATCCGGCTAATAACACCGTTCGGGATACACAAGGGCAGACAGACACAGCCTGGCAGAAGGATGGAGCGGCAGCCGTTAACCGCAGCTCTGCGCAAGCCGTAGACTATCCGCTCTGGTTGAAGATAGGCACAGGGATCTGGCTGCTGGGCGTCATGCTTATGCTGCTGAATGGACTCCTGTACATAAGGCGGATGCACCGCGAACGCAGACGGCTTAGACGGGTGAATGCCCCGGAGATTCTTAAGGTGGTTCTTGCCACCAGACGCCAGTTTGGAATAAGGAGAGCGATACCTATCTATACCGGAGGTTCCGCTAACAACCCATATCTGTCAGGACTCCTGCGTCCATGGATCTTTGTCCCGGAGCAAGCTCTGCGGGAACTGGATGCTTCCCGGCTGCGGCACATCCTCGCGCATGAGCTTGCCCACTGCAAGCGGAGGGATATGCTGTGGAACCTGCTAGGGAGCCTAGCCGCAACGATACATTGGTTCAATCCCCTGATGTGGCTGGCGATCCGGCGGATGAAGATCGATAGGGAGGTTGCGTGCGACGCCTATGTGCTGGAGGTATTGGGAGAAGAGGAGGCAATTGATTACGGGCTTACTCTGGTAGAGTTCCTGAAGCGCTTCTCACGAGTCCGGGAGAGGAGGGGGCATCTCTATTTCTCTAACCCGCAGCAGCGGCAACAGATTAGAAGAAGAATCAGTATGATTCAATCTTTCAAAAAAGGCTCCTACCGCATCTCCGCAGCAGCTGTAATTCTGGTCGCTCTGCTCAGCATCGTGATGCTTACAGGTGTCTCTGGGGAACCCGGTGACTCTGCTGTCACGGAACCTGTGGCCAATTCCGCTGGTACTCATGCAGAAGGCGTTGCTGCGGGGGAACGCGTAGAAACGCCAACGGATCAAGGAGAGACACTGATGCCGTTAACGAGCATAGGTGCACAACAGACGGAGTATGTGACCCGGCATAATCTTCTGGTGCCGATGAATGTGGAGATTAAGCAAGACGGTTACCAGGTCAACATCACAGGCTTCATGGCAGACAAGAATCAATTGATTCTCTTCTATACTGCGAGAGTGGACGGCGGTAGGTCACTATTCTCTGACGGTCCTCATTTCGTAGAATGCATCATTACGGATGGTATTACCGGCAAGGTGATTAACGGCCGGACCCACGCGCTGGTCAGCAGCAGCAGCCCGGAGCAGCATATTAAAGATGCGATAGCCAGACTTCCGTTCAGTACTCCTTTGACGGACCCGCCTTCAAAGATTAAGGTAGAGTTCCATTTACGCACACTGGGAGCCAACGATTCCAACATTCAGGAGTCTCCGGCACTTCAGACCACCTTCGATGTGAGGGCAAATTACTGGAAGCAGGAGTCGCATACCATCACATCGCAAGAAACGCTTAACGTAGCGGGACACAAGATCAAAGTGAAATTACAATTGACACCCTTAACAACCATAGCCACTTTTTATTCAGATGAACCTTTGTTTAAGAATAAGGAATTTATGAAATCATTCCATGAGAAGTACGGTTCTCTATTCCTGTGGTGGAGCAAGACTGGAACGGGAGACTATAGGCAGCAGCCAGGCACTTCATCAATTACGTTTACAGACTATGAAATGAAGATGGTTACAGAAAGCTATTATTTGTTGGATGAGCTGCAATCTCTGCGGCTGGATTTCATGAAGAGTCCGGCGAAACCTACTGGAATGAAGGATCTTAAGCATACATACCAGATGATCTTTGATGTCCCCGGACAGGATCAGAGCTGATCCGGATGAAACAACCAACTTGTATTGAAGGAGAGTGTAGTAATGAATAGCATAAAGCGGGATACAATGGAGATTAAACATACGGCACAGACGCATCCAGGACAGGAACAAAAGCAATGGTCAGCGCCAAATAAACGGCGTTCCTCCAGGAACCGGCTATCTACCGCCATCGTCGCAGTCATGACAACCGCAGCGCTGGTGCTTAGCCCTTTTGCCGTGACAGGTCAAGCGTTTGCCACCTCAGCTGCAGCGGCGAATAAGTCAGCAGCGCTTGCCCCCTTTGTGAATCTGAAGATTCAGGGGTATCGACAGGTTGAGTACGCCATCAAACACAATCTGGTGCAGCCGCTGAACACAGTCGTCAAAAAAGACGGATATCAGCTGACGGTGAACGGCCTCATCGCAGACAAATATGAGCTGATCATCCTTTTTACAGCCCAAGCCGACAGTAAGAGAGCATTCGTGTTCATGCCGCCAAAGGGTCATAGTCTCCAATTGTCCGATGCGATTACAGGCAAGGTCATCAGTGGCAAGAAATTCAATGATGCTCTAGTCATAGGCGCAAGTCCGGCAAAGAAAGATCATATTCTATATGGAATTGCTAAAATCCGGTTAAGCAGTCCATTGACCACGCCTCCCAAAAAAGTAGCTGCTGAGTTTCAGCTAGGCACCTTAACCGCCATTGAGCTGAATCAGTTAAAGGCGCTGGATGCCGAAATGCTCGCTGCCGCCGAAAAGGCCCATGCGGACAACCTGGACCAGACCTCATCGTTCAGCTACAGTCCTGAACTGCTGAAGAAGTATGATGCAATCAAGTCCAACGTGAAGTATAGCCCTGTGCTGAAGGTGGTCTTTGATATCAACCCCAAGGTCTGGAAGCAGGAGACCCGGACACTGACGCCGGAGGAAACGATTGATGTGGCAGGGCATAAGATTAAAGTGAAGCTGGAATTGACACCGTTCACGACTGTAACCACACTATCCTCAGACGAAGCTTTGTTTAAAAACAGAGAGTTTATGGAGACCTTCTATATGGAATATTACCCATCGCTATTGGTCAAGAACGGAACCGGTGATTATAAATCGCAAGAAGGAGCTTCTACCTATACCTATGCAGACCATGAGATGAAAATCGTCTCAGAGAGCTACTTCTTCTTGAATAAGCCGCAGTCGCTTCGCCTGGATTTCACCACTATGAAGGAGAGTAAGATTACACAGCAGTTAGTTGTTGATTTGTCTAACCAATAATTGCAGGCTATTCGTAGTGTCTTAGGGCCATCCGTGAAGGATGGCTCTTCTTTTGGCGTTACAGGGTGTGCGGGGAATGTCTCTTAAGCAGGGCATGTTATGGGCAGGGATGTGATAAAATACAGGGACATGACAAGATCAGACCGATGGAGGAACTATGTTAATTCAACTGATATGCGTAGGCAAATTGAAGGAAAAGTATCTGACGCTTGGCATCGCGGAATATGCTAAGCGGTTAACGCCCTACATCAAGTTCCAGATGATCGAGGTGGCGGATGAGAAGGCCCCTGATAACCTCAGCGACGCAGAGGTTATTCAGGTGAAGGTGCGCGAGGGCGAGCGTATCCTCGCGCAGATTAAGAGCGAGGCGCATGTCATTGCGCTCGCGATTGACGGCAAGCTCTGGAGCTCCGAGGAGCTTGCCGCCGAGATCGACCGGCTCGGCACCTACGGGACGAGCCATGTCGTCTTCGTCATCGGAGGCAGCCACGGCCTCTCCGATGACGTCATGCGCCGCGCCCAGCAGCGCATGAGCTTCGGCCGCATGACCCTACCCCACCAGCTCATGCGGCTGGTGCTGGTGGAACAGATTTACCGGGCGGTGAAGATAAATCGGGGGGAACCGTATCATAAGTAGGGGGAAGTTTGATGATCTGTAGAATTACACTGGTATATATAGTAAAATTAAAACATGCTTCTAACTGTAATAATATAGGTAGTTTATTTGGGGGAAATGAAAAATGTTAAAATGGAAACCTAAGTATAATCAGGAGGATTTTGATTTTTTATGGGAAAATTGCATATTTGTTTTTGATACTAATATGCTACTAAACTTTCATAGATATAGTAATTCGACTAATAAGGATTTCTTCAATGTACTGACAAGAGTTAAGGATAGATTGTGGATACCCCATCAAGTGTTACTAGAATATATGTATAATCAAGAATCAGTTCAGATAGGCCTTAAAAATTCGTATAGCAAAATTGATTCCGCATTTAAAAAAATATTCAATCCGGCATTAGAAGAAGCAAAAAAAGAATTAAAACAATATAAAAATCATCCATTTATAGAGACCTCAGAGATTGTTTTCAAGCTTGAAGGAGTATTATCTGATTTTTATCAAATTTTACAAAATACAGAGGAAATTCATGAGATTGAAGTTGAACAAAGAGGTAAACTAGAGAATAGTATACTAGACTTATTTATTAATGTAGGAAAAGCTTTCACGGAAGAGGAGCTTAAGAGGGTAATTCAATCAGGACAAGAGAGATATAAAATATTACGCCCACCGGGTTATGAAGATCGTCATAAAAAAGACGAGGAATGGAAGCAGTATGATAATTTAATTGTGCCCGATAAATATGGAGATCTAGTTGCTTGGAAACAAATTATTCTACATGCCAAGGTAATTAAGCAGCCAGTAGTGTTTATAACTGATGATCAAAAGCAAGATTGGTGGAGGATTCTTAAGGGTAGGACGCTAGGCCCTCGGGTAGAATTAATTGATGAATTTTCTTTAGAAGTTGAACTTGATGCTTCAACTCCGTTGCCATTTTATATTTACACAGGGGATATGTTCCTACTTCAGGCCGCTAGAAGATTTTTAAATAAGGAAGTAATTAACTCTGTTGAAGAAGCTAGGGAAGTTAGATTAAACAAGGATGAAAACAATTATGCCCAATTAACAGATGACCAAGAAAAGCATATAGCTTATTTAATAGAAATTGCAAAAGGGAAAAACTCTGATTTGAGTAAGATCGCAAAGGAAAAGTTTGATGAATATTTATATTTATTTTCTGGTGATATTGGAAATGGATATTTATTGATAGATTTATATAGAGACTTGAATTCCCTAATTGATTGGTTGGAAATGAAATTGAAAGAAGAAAATTAAAACGAAAGTATTAAGAGCCACCCTTTCTAGGTGGCTCTTTGCTTAGAATAGCTTTGAAACTTGCCGCTTCAGCCATCGCGCTGAACCGTATCATAAGTAGGGGCAAGTTTTTTGAAAAAACTCGCAGGAGCCTGTATTTATAGCATATCGACGGTAGGGGCAGGGTAGGTCACGCTCCGGTCGGAACGGTGCGTAAAAAGGCTTTTGAGAGTTTATTTGAGCTAGAATATAATGATGTATCTAAATGAAGCCTTGCCATATTAGGATGAAGCTTCTTGCGCGGTTTTGGCTAAAGGTCTGAGGTATTAATAGTTGTTGTATTTGGATGTTAATTAGAATCCGAAGTTTATTAAATTAGGTGAATATTTCTCTTATATTAGCACTTCTATTTCTTAGATTTTCCAGTTAAAATCATCCTATAATTTACTTTAACTAGTGAAGAACTGAATTTTTGATTATCAATACTGGTTGGACAGAATTAATTACATCATTGTTTTAATGCTTAATTTAATACGCCCTAAGTAGCCCTAAGTAATTTCTGCAAAAATAACCATGAAGGAGGTCTCCTAATGCTCACAGTAGATTCTTTAATCAGAAAAGGATATTTTCCAGAGGAACTCTCACCTATATTTTCTACAGAGACTTTGGCAGATACACTTAATACTATTATTCCAAATATAAGTAACTTTCCTGATAAACCAGCAAGTGCCACTAAGCACTCAATACCTAGGGTTAAGCACCTTCGAAGAATGTTGAGCATTCCTAATCCATTACTTCAGATTAAGCTATGCAACACTATTGAAGATAACTGGAATACTATTGATGGATTCTTGTCTAATACGAAAATGACTCTTACAAAACCAGTTATTTTGCAAGATTCAAAAAGAGCTGTCTCACGATTACGTCATTATTCGTATATTCCGGTTCAACAGGCATTAGATTCGACGAGTGTAAGGTATGTGTTGCGAACAGACATTTCTCGTTTTTACCCAACCATATATACCCATAGTATTCCGTGGGCTTTGCATACAAAAGAAGTAGCAAAAATCAACAGAAAAGATGCCTTATATGGAAACTTACTGGACAAACGTGTTAGAAACTCTATGGATGGTCAAACTTTAGGCATTCCGGTGGGACCAGATACATCACTAATCATTGCAGAAATTATTGCAACTTCAATGGATGTGAAGTTAAGAAGTAGACTGGGCGATATTAAAGGGTTTAGATATATGGATGATTACTATCTTTACTTTAGCACTAAACCCGAGGCTGAATTTGCTTTAAGTACTCTCCATAGCATTATGAAAGATTTTGAACTTGAATTGAACCCTAATAAAACTTTTATAGAAGAACTTCCCGTATCATTGGAACAGAAATGGGTTTCGGAATTAAGGAATTATAATATTAGGGAAACAGTTAAAGGCCAACATACAGACCTTATTGGATATTTTAGCCTCGCATTTGATTACTCAAAAAAGTATCCTAATGATCGTGTTTTGAAATATGCCTTATCAAGAATTAAAAATATAGAGATAAAAAATGAAAATTGGTCTTTGTACGAAAGCTTAATTTTAAATTCCGTGATTGCAGAGCCCAGTGTAATATCCATTGCTGCATTAATCTTTTATAAACAAAAAGACGAAGGTCAGATAATAAATACATCTCTTATTTCAGACACAATTACAGAAATAATCATGAATAGTGTGAAGTTTAATTATGACAATGAGGTTGCTTGGAGTCTCTGGATGAGCAAATTGCTTAATACCGAAGTTAAGGAGAGCGCCGCAATAGAAATTTCAAAATCTGATGATAATGTAGTTGCTTTAGCTGCACTGGATTTGCTCAATAGTAACTTGATACCAAGAGGTTTAGATAATAGAAAGTGGAAATCTATAATGAAGAGTAGTGAATTATATACCGACAACTGGCTTTTAGCTTATGAAGCTAATGTTAAAGGATGGCTACCCTCAGCAAGTGGACGAGATTATGTTTCGAGCGATGGATTTTTCGGAATGCTGAAAGCAAACAGTGTTGAGTTTTACAGAGGCGTTACCCCGTTGATACCTGCTCCTTTAATTGCTGAAGAAACAAGAGATGCAGAAGATACTACTGACAATGTTGGGAACGATACACTTGATCAAGATGAAACAATAGACTATTAGTATAACTAAGAACCTTTATCAGAAAAACAAAAGAGATCCATAATTATAGATTAAGTAAAAATCAATTAGGGAGGCCAGAAAATGGATCTCCCTTAATTTGCTTTTGAAAATAAATTAAATAAACAATATACAACGAACCCTGGAGGGAGAGGAAGAGGCAATGCCAACAATGGCAAACTCATCAATACCAGCTCCGAGAGAATGGAATGAATTTGAGGATATAGTCGCTAGTTGCTTACGGATACGCTGGGGAAATAAAAATTTGAGTAGAATTGGAAGAAAGGGACAAGTTCAACATGGTGTTGATATTTATGGCAATGATGATCTAGGAAGAAAGGCAGGCGTGCAGTGCAAACTAATAGAAGGTAAATTAAACTTAAAAGTTGTAGTCTCAGAGGTTTTAAAAGCTGAAAACTTTGTTCCTTATTTAGACATATACTACATAGCAACAACAGCATCTCGCGATGCCAAATTCCAGAGAGACATACGTATGCTATCTGAGCAACGAAAAATAGAACATAAATTCCCTATACAAATGCTGTTTTGGGAAGATCTTATTCAAGATCTAGCAACTGATTCTATGGAATTAAATAAGCATTACCCGGAATTGAATTTAAGAACTAGCAATGAAAAAAATAAAAGAAGACCAATTCAAGTAAATAATAAAATTTTCAAACTTTTTTTAATTTTTAGTTTATTAATATTGTTATATATTTGGCAATCCGTTCTTATAAGAGATGTATTAAATTCCAGCAGTATTATCTTACTTGAGAATTTAGTGGGTTTAATTTTATACTCTATTCTATTTGGTTTTACAGTTATAGTACTAAGGATTAGCGATTCTAAATTTAATGAAGAAATAAAAGAGAGTCACCAGCCCAAAATATATGAATCAAAAGAAAAGACACCCATATCAACTAAAGTATTTGACGATGACTTTTTATATAATGGGAAGTGGAGAGTTTTGCGTGAAGTACGCATTCTGAACACTACTGGCTATGATATAAAAAATATTGTAGGTAAGGTAATATTCTATGATAAACATTATAAAGTAGGTGAAATCAGCTTCATCGAGGATGATATTCCATCACGAAAAGGTATAAGAATTGATAAACTTGTTGAGCATAAAAAGGAAGAAAACTGGAATGAGTTCCATACTGAGATCATCTCCATGGAGTCGAGTAAAGGGACAGAAAAAGATATAAAGATTTATGGGACAGGCTAATGTTTATGCCGTCCAGTTGGAGTTCAAAGGGCATTAACAAGGGCCTATTTTGGATTCGTTTAAGAAAGCGTCTCATACAGGTAACCGTTATTCTTTTGTCTGTATGTTATTCGTCCTATGCTATAGGTAGCTTTATCATTATGGTTATCAAGTTAGTAGTATGCTGGTATAGCTTAGCTACTTTTTATATTTAAGTATATTTGAATATTTTAAGAGGTGAATTATTGATCGTTGTTAAAAATTGTCCCTTTAGTTACGAAGCTGGAGACGTAGTAATTCAAATCTAGCATAATAACCTCATAAAATTCTGTGACCGGATAAGTGAAAGCACGCTAAAATTAAGCGAAATTAAGAAAGGAAGAACACTAAAGCATGTAATTTAAAGATAGACCATCCTTTTTAAGCAGAATTATTCAAAAACTTGCCGATAAAGACAGCGCGGTGACCTTATCATAAATGACGGCGAAAACTTCTGTGGAATAGTGCTAAGAAAGATGTTGGACAGAGTGATATAAAAGAATAATTGAGACGATGAGAGAGTACTTATAAGGGGGATCCCATGTCGATCTCAGATAAGACTAGAAAGATACTATGGGGTAGATCAGGCAATAGATGTTCCATATGCAAGCTAGAACTAATTATTAATGAGACTGAAAAAGATAATTCGTCAATTATCGGTGAGGAATGCCATATTATTTCTGGTCAAAAGAATGGGCCTAGACACGATCAAAACCGTCCTAAAGATGTAATAGATACTTATGATAATTTTATTCTGTTATGTCGCATTCATCACAAGATGATTGATGACCAACCTGAGACATTTACCGAAGACATTATTAAACAAATTAAAGTCAACCATGAGCTTTGGGTATCTAAAAGCCTTGACCAGCAAGAAGATAAACCTCCGAGAATTAAAAGGCTAAAGGAAAATATTCCTGAAAAATTACCTAGGATTACAAGCGGAAAAGAAATCATTAATATTTTGGATAGAGCAATGGGGTATGAATTTGATCATGATGAACCAAAAAATGAAAATGAAGTTGAATTGATTTCAGGGTTCCTACAATACCTACATGATTTTGGAGATTTACTAAGCGATTTTGAATCGGGTGAAAGAGTTAGATACGGTTTTGAAATAACTAAAATGATAAAGGAATTATTAGATCATGAATACTACGTTTTCGGTGCACGTGAAGTCAGGGTGTTAGAGGGGGGAAAGGGGGCTCCATCAAGCTTTCCTATAGCGATTGTTTATTTGAGACACAAAGATAACCTACTGATGATGAATTAAAAAGCATAACCCATTTTAGTGAAACTATATTTCCGAAATTACTTGAGCTATTCACTGGGCTTGATGTTCTCCCTAGCTGATATACCTTCTAACCAATTGATTTAAGAAGTTGTTATTTATCACCTTTTCTCCAAAAAAGTAAATTGAAAATGAAAAATAAAATGACACAGGGGGTTTAAAATGGCTATGCCAACAAAAGCCCAGATTTTTAAACATTGGATGGAATGGTTGGACAAGAGGGGATTTGACTGGGGGGAGCCATGTTGTTGGGCATGTAAACGATATTTTGATGCTAAATATGATTTGAACAAGCCCAGTGCTACACGTGAAGATATAATAAATAACTGGGATAGGGTACCTCTTCAACGTTGCCACATAATTGCCCGTCAGTTCGATGGAGAGGATATCCCAGATAATCTATTTCTGATGTGTAAGAACTGTCATGACCGTGCTCCGAACACGAAGTCTCGCGAGGCATTTTTGGATTGGGTAGAAAAGCAAGATTACACATCCTTGGTTCAAGAAGATATCATGAGAGAATTAAGAACTTTTGAACTCGTAGATCGCGTAGATGATGTAAATGAGATGCTGGCAGATAAGGAGCTAATAAAACGGTTTTTTAGTAATTCTGGTTTTCATATGAATCAGGCTAGAGGCGGGTTGGAGATTACTCTGTCTAGTATATTTTCTCAAATTGCTCATGAACTAAAAAGAGGAAATAATAATTGAGTCCGGATGAGAACCGTACCATAAGTAGGGGCAAGTTTTTTGCGGGTACATTTCAGAGCTATTAAACAGGATAATACAGTTAATAAATGAAACTTTCTGGCGATAAATGAGCAAGGGAGGTCAATAAGATTATCGAAAAATACGGAAGTGACAGAGAGCGGTTTCTAATGGATTTAATGAATTTGATGGTGCCGGTAAAGGGGGGGACCCTTGAATTACGCGATTATATTAACACAAATAAATGGTTTAGCTCTGACTACAGGTTATCAGATCCTGGAAGTAATAAAAAAGCTATTACATGGACTGAAACGATCGAACCTTTCCATGTAATGAAGTATCCGGTAACCCAGCAGTTGTATCATTTTGTCATGTATGAAGAAGAAGTAGAACCGAATGTGAATAATCTGCCAATTACGGAAGTTTCGTGGATGGATTCGCTTGTCTTTTGTAATGAATTGTCCAGAATGCTTGGAAGGACGGAATGCTACATATTCACAAATGAAAGTGAGAACACGATATATAACAAGACAGCAAATGGCTTTCGATTACTGTCAGACGCTGAATGGCAATATGCGTGCAAAGCGGGAACTACGGGATACCGATATGCAAGAATTGATCAAATTGCATGGTATCAAGAAAACTCCAATGGCTCCGTTCATCAAGTAGGACAACTGCTTCCTAATCCATGGGGACTTTTTGATATGATTGGGAACGTTTGGGAATGGTGCTGGGATCTATATGATACTGAACGATATGGGAACTATAGAGTCTTCCGGGGAGGTAGCTGGGCTGAAGTTGAGAACAACTGTGGTTCTACCAGTAGAAGGAAAAGCATGCCCGATCTCAAGATAGATGATCTTGGTTTTAGAATAGCACTTACAAAACCTTGAGAACGTGACATCAAGCATGCCGAAATTGACTTAAATTCATCATGAATACCATTCTGCAAGGATGATCCTCAACTTGCCGTTACAGACAGCGCGGAGAACCATACCATAAGTGATGGCGAAAATCAATTTATAGAAATCGGAAGTCACTTCTGATATTTCGCGGCCATTGGCCGAGGTGGACCGCGTGCACATGTGCGGCTGCAGGCGACCCGGTCCCTCATTCCTAATTATCTGGCCAGTCAGAATTCTGATTGGCTTTTCCGTTTTACCAAGCCACAACTCCACGCTCATCAAAAAAGCCACCAGTCGGACCATCACTAATTATTGTGGCAAGCTCCACTACAATGGAAGCTGCTTGTTCGACTGAACGATAGCCACTGTTACCATTTAAATCGGTAGCTGTAAATCCAGGGCAAACGGAGTTGATTTTAATAGGAGAATCGCTTAATTCTTTAGCAAAGGAAACGGTTAAGGCATTTACAGCCGTTTTAGAACTATTGTAGGCGAGCGAATTCGCATTATAAAATTCCGACGTTGAGTCTGAATTCAAGGTTAAGGAACCTAATGCGCTGGAAAGATTAACGATTCTTCCGGCAGAAGAATTTCTGAGCAATGGAAGCATTGCTTTAGTGACAGAAAATACACCGAAAACGTTTGTCTCATAAGTACTCTTGAGAACAGACAATTCCAGTTCACTTGGAGGGGTGTTTTCTTCGAAAAACACACCTGCATTATTAATCAAGATATCAAGCAATCCATACTCTTGCTCAATCCATTCTACTGCGGAGAGAACGGAGCTGGGGTTCGTGACATCAAGAACCACTGTTTTAGCTTTAATTTTCTCCTTTTCCAATAACGTTACGGCCTCATGTCCTTTATTTTCGCTTCTTGCTCCTATTAAAATCTCATACCCCATATTTCCCAATTGTCTTGCTGTCTCAAAACCGATACCTTTGTTTCCACCTGTAATTAATACGATCTTAGATTTATTCATAAAAGTGCCTCCCTACATTCTTGTTTTAATACGGCTGCGTTTACCGCATGAGTTAAGAATATCAAGGAGACGAATAAATATCTTTGCCTACAAGCTCATTCTATTTGTTTATTTAGCTCATTTTTAAGCCCCTATAGTCATCCTTCTTCAACCTTAGCTGCCGTCTAAACTCTGACGGTGGAAGTCCGAATCTTTCCTTGAATACTTTGGAAAAGTGAGCGATATTTTCGAATCCGGTCGAAAAACAGATATCCGTAACAGATAACGCTGTTTCCGCTAACAGTTCCTTGGCTTTATCCAGCCTTCGATTGCGAACCCATTTGAGCGGGGAGGTGTTGTATATTGCTTGAAAATCCCTTTTGAACGCCGCCAGGCTTCTGCCAGACAAATAGGCCAGGTCGTTAAGGGAAACAGGATTCATGAAGTTCTCCTCCATGATCTTTGTGATGCTGCCTCTGTCCTTGCTTATGGGTTGCATCATTTGATGCAACAAACGATCATTCGAATCTGCTATGTGAAACAGCAATTCCATCAGTTTGACACGAACCAGTCCTTCTTTGACTTCGTCAGGGTGCTCGAAATAGGGTTTTAACGACTCGATATAGCTTCCAATGCGGTCATTGATCGGAAAGACTGTTATCGGAACAACATCATTCACGAGACAAATCGGTTTTAAACCGGCGAATTTGAGGAATTCATCTACTATCTTCTCGTTCAGGAAAAACATCATATAGTCGAGGATGTAATCGGAATCGGGTTCACCCGCTTTCTCGTACTCGACTCCCATTGATTTATGAATAAACATCATTTCGTTGCTCCGCATCGTATATTCTTGATCACTGAAGCGTACTGTATAGACACCCGACTTGACGATTAGCAGAAGATGATCCTGCAAAAAAAAGGTTCCTTTTATGCCTTGCGTGTAAAAGCAGATTTCGATAACGGACATCCCACCCAGCTTCAAGCTCCCTTTTTTATTAGGAAACTTTACCAGTTCATTAGGCACCTTGACCATTTTGCTTGATCTCATAGTCATGGACGTCCCGCCCTACTTGTACCTGCGATTGCTCTAGTTTCCATTTCTTAATCATCCTTTCGGTTATGCCAGTCTGCGCTTACCTGTAGAATAATTAGAAGCCGTTTTGACGTTAACGTTTCAACACTTATCCTTTTAGTATAACTGGAACCCAGCGAGAATACTTTGCTGAAAAGCTCAAACGACTTGTTCATTTAGCTCCAAACGAGCAAGTTTTCCTGGATACTGTTTTCGACTATGAAGATGACCGGGGTTTACTGCGAAAAACTGAATCGTGACTGTTAAGTGATAATAAAGTACTTGTCCACACTTTGGACAGGCCTGTCACAGGAGGCGCTTGGGGAGATAGGCGGGTTTCATTTTTCATACATAGAGCAGATTGAACGTGGGGAGAAGGTGAATATCATTCAGTTGTTTGCTTACCAGGGTGAGGAGTTCATGGTTACCGCAGCAGAGCGTGACTATTTATAGTATAAACAACAGTGGCGGCCTTCCAGGCCGCCCCTTTGTTTTCGCCGATAAACCCGTTACGCTAAAGGGATCAAGGCTGCATAACCTTCACCATCTGCGCTTCGAATTCCGCGTAAGTGATTTTACCCAAAGCCAAATCCATGCTAAGAAGGTAGATCTGTTCTGTTTTTGAATAGTCGTGCTCCACTTTCAGCGAAAGCGCCTCCCCCGGGAGGGCCTCCAATACATGACACTTGTTCGAAAAAGCTTCGAAATAGCGGTAGCCGAATTTGCGTTGCGAAACCGCGTCTATATGAATGCCATCAGGATTCGCGGTCAACTCTGCCGCCGTTACAAAATAACAATTTTGCTGTTCGTTAGCGAAGCGCTGCAATTGTTCATTGACCTGTCTATACTCTGTCGCTTGCTGCCCAAAACCAGTCTTACCAAGGAAATCACCAAGTCCGCCAATGATCATCGGCACCTCATCAAGATTCAATTCGTTTCTTAGGGTCTCGATGATAAGGGTTAATTTCTCGTAATACGTTTCATGCAGCGATTGATAGCTGTCGCTCTCACCCTGGTGCCACAGAATCCCGCAGATTTGACTGGACCGCAAGGCGAAGCGGGCTTCGGACAAAGCATGCTGAAAAAGGATGCCCTCCGGATGCCAATCATTCAAAGAACTGCCACCTTCTGCACAAGGAATCAAACCAATTTCTTCATCAGAATTGGCTATCGACCAGGCATTGGCGAAAGACGCCGCCAGGCTTACACCGGAAACCGGACGGTCATAATTAATCGGCTCTGTCATCATCTGCCACTGTCCATTACGCAGCATTTTTATTTTTTCATTATATATAGGGTCGACTTCATGCAAGAATCCACGGCCTGCCATATTAGATTGACCCAACATTAAAAATGATTTTATCATTTAATCTTCATTCCTTTACATAACTAATATAGACTAATTGAGTCATTATATAGTCTGATTAGACTAAAATCAATTAATGATCATTATGCCTGGAATTAGAGATAAACCAAGAAGATTTCTTTACTATCGCGGAAGCGATGCATGCGGTCATCCAATAAAGCTGAGAATTCCGTTGAAGGAAATTCAAAGGATTCTGCAGAGTGATGAGTCCAGGATCGCACTTGCTGTGTTCCAAGAAAAGATGTATGAACTATCCAGCGAAATGACGGCATTGTCTGTCATTCACAATGTACTGCAAAACTTGGTAGATCAACTCAAGCTCCATACCGAAGTGAAGCTGAACCCGGGAGTCTGGATGGATAAAACTCTGCTACAGATCGTTGAAGCCCTTCCTTTATCCAAAAGTAATCTCAAGGAGGACCTATCCATGAACGATTTGATCAAGGCAGATCAACATTTATCCACGCTTAAGGATGTACGGATTGTTCACCTTTCAAAGTTGAACCGGTAAATGATACAAGGCCATCCCGTAAAGGATGGCCTTAAAACTTTTGAAGAGAGAGGGCGTTCAGCTACCAGAAGCTTGCTTCATTTAGTTTGATCGGGATGCCGAATTCCATTTCGCACTGTCCATCCGGATGGTGAAGGGAGTTGGGGAAGTAAATCTCCAGGGCCGGACGTGAAACGTCCCATATATATGGGCTTAGGGGAAGCCACTCGATGGAGACCAGGTGCAGCAGATCTTTCACCATATCCGGTCTGTCTGTCATCCGCACAATGGCGTACTTGCCTCCAGGAATCGTCCGGATGCCCAGATCGCCAGATGGCGTCATCCGTTGCTCCGTTGTAATGCAAGCGTCATACCTGTGTCTGCCGTCCGGCGTGATGAAAGGGTCGTCGAGGATGAGTCCGACCGTCATACTTCCTTTTTTTAGTGCTTCTCTCGCGTCCAACCACGAGGCTACCCGCTCAAATAGCCCCGTAATGTCCGAATTGATTTTTCCTTCATTGATGGTTCCCCTATACCGGGCGTAGATAGCAGTCATTGGAGCAAGGTTCCGAATCTCAATCGGGAGTTCCGCCAGCTTGCGGGACAGTTCGGTGGACTTTTCAAAGGTGAACCGGGCCCTGAACCGTTCCGCAATCGTCTGGAGAGGAAACCTGTCCCGGCATTCGGAAGCACTCAGGCCGGTATGCTCGCGGAACACTCTGCAAAAGTGGGCCGGGGTTTGCAGACCACAATCCAAGGCGATATCAGTTATGCTCCGGTTTGGGTGGAACAACAGTAGCTTGATTGCCTTCTCGATGCGGATCCGCCGGGTAAACCCGTGCACGTTCTCACCCATCACCGCTTTGAACACCCGATGGAAGTGAAAGGGGGAGAAGGCGCCCACGTCCGACACTTCTTTAAGGGTTAATGGATCCGTAAGATGCTCCTCCATGTAGTTGACGACATGGTTGACCCGGTACCGGTATTCCAATTCCAAGGCTTTGGCTATCACCATCCGTTTCACCGCCCTCCCTTATTCCCATTATTGATTAAATCCGATCTCTATTATAGCAAGAATTGTTAATCGGGTAGCAAGAAATTGGAAGACGAACCACGCCCATTACACTACCATAAGGGAAGATAGAAGAATAACCTTAAAGGGTGTGTTCATGTATGACCGAAATATTTCGTTATGCCAAGCTAGCCGTGTTGGCAGGGGCAGCTTGCCTGATCCTTACCACGTCCGCTTGCTCTCCGGAAAAGTCCTTAGCCCCTGCGTTGTCCCCCGGCAACTCCAAGGTGATCAACTTGCCAAACGGGGAGTGGCCGATCGGCACTCCAGAGCAGGTTGAGATGGATCCCAAGGAAGTCGAAGCAGTGATGCAATATGCCAAGGAATCGCCGGTTCTCTCCATGCTAGTTGTTAAGGACGGCACAATTGTCTCCGAGTATTACAAGGATGGCATGTCGGATACCAAGCTGGCTATAAACTCGATCACCAAGAGCGTGACATCGCTCTTGATCGGGATAGCTATCGACAAAGGTTATCTGAAAGGAATAAATGAGCCGATAGAGCCATTTTTCCCTGAATATAAGGAGTTGTTCGATTCACCCGATAAGAGATCCATTACATTAGAGCACTTGCTCAGCATGACAAGTGGCTTACATTTCCCGGAATGGACTGATTGGAATTATATGATCCAGCCTATGACGGAGACCAAGGACTGGAACCAATTTGTACTCAGCCAAACGATGGATTCTAGGCCAGGTGAAATATGGAATTACAATACAGGCGGTTCCCAATTAATGGCGGCGATTCTCAGGAAAACGACTGGGCAATCCGAACTCGATTTTGCCAAGGAGCATCTGTTGGGTCCTCTCGGAATTGATAGCATGAAGTGGCCCCGTTCACCGGACGATTCGAATTCAGGGGGCTTCGGCCTGAAGATGAAGCCAAGGGATCTGGCCAAGATTGGCCAATTGGTGCTTAACCGTGGCGTATGGGATGGCAAGCGCATCGTCTCGGAAGCATGGATCCGGGAATCGACCTCTCGGCATTCGGAGGGAAATGTGTCTTTCGGCGAATATGGCCACCATTGGTGGATGAATCAGTACGGCGGGCACAAGGCAGTTTTCGGTATGGGTTATGCCGGCCAATATCTGACCATCGTACCCGACCTGAATCTAGTAATCGTCGTGAACTCGGCTGCTACCGGGAATCCCCAGGATACCCTCCTTCCTATCCAATTTATCGAGAGCTTGGTTAAAGCGGTGAAGAACAAATCGAGGACATAGTCCTAGCCTGCCGCTGTTTTATTGAACTCCAACCAACGTTGAAATTCGAATTTATACGACATCTAAAGGGCACCCACACGAATGCTCTTTAATTTCGCTGTTAGAGTGTTACGGTGAACCGTATCATCGATAGTGGTAAAGCGGAGGGTCGAGTTGAAGGTGGAAGCAGCGATGCTCAATCTGCAGATTGGAGCTTAAAAACACTCCACACATGTGGAGTGCTCAATATTGATGATACTCAATAATAGTTGAGATGTGGCAGTATTGCTCAAATGCATTGTTTTAAATGATTGTATACACTAAGGCACGCTATTAAGATAGCGGACAGCTATATTATTCAATGAGTCCTTTGATATTAGATTTTAAAGGGAAGTTCTTGCGGCCACTGAAAACAATTAGGATGAATAACATCGTCCTTCTCTTTGCCCGGCTCAAATAGGCCTCTTAATGTGGGACGTTGTCAGCGCTACAGATTAAACTTGGCCGCGAAGCGTTGAATAGCATTCGCTTGCATCAACTTGTTCATGATAAGGAAGCCAAGCACTCCCCCGAGGGTATTGGCGATAATGTCGTTAATGTCCGTACTTCTGCTGCTGCCAAGAGTGATCCCGATAACCATTTGTATAACTTCAATGGAGAGGCTCAAGATTAGTACCAACTTTGCCGCTTTTTTAGTGTTATCGTATTTACGATTCAAGAGAGGCAGATACATTCCCAGCGGCACTAGCATGATGATATTCAAAATAAATGTTTTTATATCGATTGTTAATATAGGGATGAAATTAATATGTTTATACCAAGGCGTTTGGTTCGCGTATAGGCCAATATTGACATCAATCGGGAAGAGTACTAAATGGAAGACAGCTAGTAAATAGAAGCCAAACGTGACGAGTAAGGTATATTGCAGAGCTGTAAACCTCTTGATCTTCAATTTAGTCAAGCCCAACAGAGTGACCAGAAATATAAGAAACAGCGGTGCCAAGACATAATAAGATTCAATTGTATATTGGATAGACATCAGCTCGGATTCTCCTTTCAGCTCGTGAATGAACGTTTAGTCGATGATTAGTTCATTTTTTATTTCAATTAAGTAGTTTCTTCGTATAAATACGTAGTAAAACAGCTGCAGGATCAAAAAGCTGCCCATGATTAAAAAGGCGGCGGTTCCGACTTCTATCTTAAATATACGATTTAGCGTGCTCAGTGCGACTGAGGAATGAATACATGCAACGATATAGGGCAGCATGAACAAGATTCCCATCTCGATTGTGGTTATCCTTTTAATTTCTTTGAAGGTTAAGCCAACCTTATTTAACTGCTTATATTTTTTCTTATCGGTTTCCACATCGTTAAAAAATTTGTTGTAGATAAAACTGCCTGAAGTCACGAAGAAGATCATTCCAATAAATATGGACAAGAACATGATCGTACCATAAGCACTTTTTTCTGTCTCGAAAATATGCGACTTGGATAAGAATAAACCGTTAGGATTACCTCCATACTTGGCTTCATATTCATCATAGACGACATAAGTGTCAGACCAGTCCTCGACATGGAAGGTATATTGAATCCCTTCATCGCTTTCAATGAGATCATATAGCGTATCGGCAACGACATATAGGGTTGATGCTTGGTCTTGCATGATCTTCGCCTGTATTTCATCGGTTACCCGGATGGGATTTCCTTCAATCGTCATGCGATTGATATCGTTGCCAAATTCGGCAGAGGCCATTACTTTGATCGACTCATGCTCTTGAATCGAAGCAGTTCGGAGGTCTAATTGTTCGGCCAGTTGGTTATAGACACTCATCTTCATCAGGGTATAAGAAATTCCTTCCGCATCGGTAACCGATTTGTTAGCGATGGTTATTGGGGTATAGGAAGAACCGCCTTCCTTCAGCTGCTGATCAATAAAATTGATTTCCTCATGGACGGTCAGGTTTTCGCCAATTGTTTGATAAGTAAAGGCAAGAGGATATCTCTCTTCGATATTGCCTAATGTATTATCCCAGAAGGCATAACAAGTTCCGATCGATATGAATGCTGCTGTGGATGTGATCGATATGATGAAAAACACTCTAGCATTATCTTTCATGCGATAGAACAAATTGGATACCCAGATCAAATTCGTGTGCTTCAAATAAAAAATCCTGTTCTTTTTGAGGAAGGCGATAAAAAAAACACTGAACTGCGAAAACAGGAAGAAGGTGGATATGACAACCATTACCATAACCAATAAGATGATTTTTTCTAAATTTTCAATATTACTGGTAAAGGATATATAGTAAGCTACGAGCAGCAGCACAGCACTCAAGATAGCTAAAAGCACGGATGGCTTAGGCGCGAGCCTTGGAGCCATTGTTCCTTTGAGCAAGTGGAGGATGTCCTTCTCCTTGATAATCCATGAAGTGAAGAAAGATACCAAGACACATAGAAGGATAAAGGCAACCGAGGTTATCAGAATAGCCTTAATTGGAAAATAATACGGCAGAGCTTGAATCCTAAACATTTTCTCGATCATAATTAAAAAGAGTTTTGAGAAAACTAATCCTGTTACAATTCCGCAGACGGTTGCTGAAATGCTGATCAACAAATTTTCGATAAATATCATCTTTAAAATCTGCTTTTTCGATGTGCCGATCATATATAAAATTCCAAATTCTTTATACCGGCTCTTCAGAAATACGCTAATGGAATAAAACACGAAGAAAAAAAGAAAGAAATAAGTGATGATTTCTGCTGCGTAAAGGGATATCTCAATATAGGATTTGAATGCCCCTTTATCGGGGTGAAAGATAAACATGGTAAAGGAGAAAAATAAAGCGACAGAAATGCAAGTGCTCAGGAAATAAGCAAAATAGGCTTTCCCATTGCGCGTTACATTTTTTATGGCGAATTGCTTAAAATTCACACGAAGCACCTCCCAACAGAGAAAGTACGTCGATGATCTGTTGATAAAACTGCTGCCTGCTGCTGCCTTTATATATTTCGTTATAGATGCTGCCGTCTTTAATAAATAAGATCCGGTTGCAATAACTGGCTGCTAAGGGATCATGAGTCACCATCATAGTAGTAACCTGTTCCTCTTGATTGATTTTCTCGAACAATTCCATTACGATCCTCGATGCGTTGGAGTCCAAATTTCCTGTAGGTTCGTCTGCAAGAAGGAGGGATGGCTTATGGATGATGGCTCTGGCAATAGCCGTTCTTTGAGCTTCTCCTCCGGAGACTTCAAAGGTTCTCTTGCTCAGCAGATGCTCGATGCCAAGGATCTTGGCGACTTTCGTCAGCCTTCTGTCTTGCTCCTTAACAGGTACACCGTCTAGGGCCAAGGGCAAGATTATATTCTCACCAAGTGTCAGGGTATCAAGCAAATTAAAGTCTTGGAAAACAAAGCCCAGTTCCCTTCGTCTAAAGAGAGCAAGCTTATCCCCATTTAAGCTTAATGGATTATTACCCTTAATATAAATTTCACCTGATGTGGGTTGATCGACCGTGGAGATCATATTCAACAAGGTTGTTTTGCCGCTGCCCGAAGGTCCCATAACCCCTACCAATTCACCGGCTTCAATTGAAAAGCTGATATGATTCAAAGCGCTGAACATCACTTGTTTGCCATAAGATTTGCTTAATTGACTGACCTTTAACATTTCCATAACGATATCTTCCCCTCTATGGTTAATCGCGATATCCTCTATAGTAATCGGTCGAGTCCCATTGAGCGATTCATCTTCATTACACGATTCTTACATGGATGTAAGGTTGTCAAATCGAACAATGACCTTTGTACCTCGATTCACTTCTGACTGAATTTGAATATTGTGATGCAAGTTCTCGCAGACCTTTTTGGCGATATATAGTCCCATTCCTGTAGATTTCCCCCGCACTCTTCCATTTGCGCCAGTGAAGAAGGGATCGAACACTCTTCGAATATCTTTAGGATGAATTCCGATGCCTTCATCTGTGACCTCCAGAACAACTTCATTCTCTCTCCGATAAGCGGAGATGCTCACATATTTCCCTTTTCCTTTGGAATACTTGATGCCGTTTGTGATCAGCTGTTCAATGATGAATTTGAGCCATTTTACATCCGTGTAGACCTCAATGGTTTCGTCAATGGTTGCTCTAGGTAATATGCCGTTAGTTATAAATTGTTTTTTTTCTTGATTGATGCAATCTATAATAAGGGGCTGCAAGCGTGTCTTCTCAATGACGAAGTCCTTCTCAAAGGCATCCAGACGCGCCAATGATAAGGCCATCTTAAGCCCCTTTTCAATCTTATACAGCTCCTCTTGGATGCCGCTCACATATATGGTACCAACCTGAGCCTCCAACTGCAGCTGGATAACGGAAAGAGGCGTTTTCATTTGATGCACCCATTGGTTGATGAATGTTAAGTGCTCTTGATGTTTTTGATTGGATTGCTGCAATTTCAATTCATATAAGCGGTGTTGTTGTTTGAGCAACATGGAGATTTGATGGCTCCAAAAGGAGCTCCCCTTATCCAACGAAATTTCCTCAAGAGCATAGAAGTCACGATATAGTAAGGCGTAAACCTCTTTCGTCTTCACATACTTCCAAACTAAATAAACGAGAAGGATAAAAGTGTTAAATAAGAATATGTACAGGATGTCTGGGAATGGAAAATCTATCACGAGCACACAATAAAAAGTAGATAATACCACAGAGAAATAATAGAGAAGAATATATCCCTGATGTTCTTTTAGAAATAATCGCATTGAGGGTTCACATCCTACCAGCATTTGTTTAATTTATAACCGAGGCTTCTGATCGTTATAATCCCGTTTTGAATACCAAGTTCTTGCAGCTTTTTTTTCAGTCTTGTGACATTTACATTCAGGGTGTTTTCTTCGACGAACTGGGAGTCATCCCACAACTTTTCGAGTAGATTGTTTCTGGATACCACATTCGGATACAATCGAATCAAGCTTTCGAGCAACAGAGCTTCTTTTTTCGTAAGCGTTAATGCCTGACCTTTGAATTCAAGCTCCAATCTTTCGGGATATAATACTAGCTCCTCCAAAGCAATAACCCGCTCATCCGAACGGGCATAATCGCCATAAGCTCGCCTAAGATGGCTTTTGATTTTGGCCATGATCACCTCGTAAGAAAAGGGCTTGGTTATGTAGTCATCCGCGCCGTTTTCAAGAGCCATCACTTGATCCATTCCGCTTTCTCTAGCCGAGATGAAGAGAATTGGAGCTTTAGATATTTCCCTGATCCTTCTACACCAATAGAACCCGTCAAACTTAGGAAGGTTCACATCAAGCAGCACTAAACTAGGACGATGTAAAGAAAATTCTTCTGCGACCTGTTCAAAGTTTTGTACAACCTTCACTGAGAACCCATACTTCTCTATATGTTCTTTTAAAAGTCGACAGATAGACAAATCATCTTCAACTATAAAAATGGTATATTCCATAACTAAATTATTCCTCCGAAATGATGGATTGATTCATGAACTTGGATACTATCAGTATAACCCACTTAATAATATATGTATCGATTATATGGGAACGGCTGAGTATCCTTCGTAATTACATATTTCATACGCATCTAAGCTCGCCTTCATTATTCAGGTTCTATTTTCCCTCTTTATTGAAAACATGATGTATACAGCTGATAGGTACATTATTCTGTTATGCACATTCGACACATGTCGAAGTGGTAGTGTCAACACACCGTGTTGACAAATAATCCGAGGACATCTAAACAAATGGCTATCATTTGAATATTGAATCATTGAGGGTTCATGCCCTGTAGCATGAGCCTTTTGAATCTGCTAAATACCAACTTAGACGATTGAAATACTGGACAATAAGCTAAAAGGAAGCTAATATACATGAAACTTTCAAGGAGGCGATCCACATGTCAAAGCCCATTCACCTGTACCAACTCGATATCAATCCTGCTGCCGAGCGACATCTTCTTTCCCTCACCCAGCGCCATCTCAAACTCGCAGTCGAGCACGCAAGTGAACAAATCATTCATGATATTTCAGCATTACTCGCTTCCTATGACGAACAAACGTTAGTAATGGCTAAAGACAGCGCTAGGTGCGGCGACTGTGCGCCCAGCAGGGCACTTGGAGTCGAGCGGGGGAGTGTGATTGTTCATAGCGCCACCTGCAAATCTTGCTGTTGCCTCAAGCCAGCGATTATGGAGTCACGCTCGGCTCGAATAGCTTCGATTTCTTTGGTGATGTCAGTGCGGCGGTCGAGAGTAGTCTGGCGGTGACTTTAACGAGATATTCTTTTCCGCTCGTTCCACACCACCAATATAGGAAAACGTAAAGCCGCACTTCTCGGCTAAACGCTGTTATCCTGAATAAGGAAATGGTTGTAGACGCTTTGAAGAACTTCGATGCCCTGTTTGCGGAAACATCTAATGATGACTCCTACGAGCACTGATTAAAGAGATTCATATGGAAGCAGATCGCAAGAGCATTAAAAATATCGTCTTCTGGTTCACAGAAGACGATTCCTTTAGCCAATTTGCTTTACCAGTGAGTGACGTGGGGAGAACCGTATCATAAGTAGGGCAAAACTAGAGGAATGGTTCTGCACTTGAAACTACAAGTTCATTTTGTTCCGATATTGTGACGGGGTCATTCCAGTCCACCGCTTGAACTGTCTGCTAAAGTGAGAGACATCATAATAGCCCAGGTTGTAAGCGACCTCTTCTATTGATTTGTGGTCTTCAAGCAGCATGAACTTGGCGTTATCCAGAATTAAGGAGGACAAATATTGACGAGGGGACATGCCAAAGGTTTGACTAAAGATTCGGTACAGATAAGTTCTGCTTATGGCAAGCTCTGCTGCGATTTTGGAAACCACATTCGTAAACTGCCTTTCCATAGAAGGCTCATGACGGGTGATGGATGGAGGGGCTAACTTCATGATTCTCTCGGAGGCAAAGTGCGCCATTTGGATATTGCGAATGGAGGTATCTGGCCTTCGTTTTGTTTCGGAGTCGGACAAGCACTTGCCCATCTCTCCAAACAAGCTGATGGAGGCAGAAACGATATCTAATCGACTTGCCAAACAATCTTTATTCTTGTCGCCGCAAAGCTGGATTAATTTTTCGATGCTTTGTCGAATACCGTAAGCGTTCTCATTTTCTTTAGGAAAAAAAGTATTCTCGGTATTACACAGCATCTTTCGGAACAGGATGTCATTCAAGTCGAAATGAAGACAGAAATAGGTCAATCCTGACTCAGAAGCACAGAAATTCTCATGCATTTCGAATGGTCGAATAATAATAAAGTCCCCGGCTTGCAAAATATGATGCTGATTATTCAGTTTGCAAAGTTGGACGCCTTCAATGACATAATTGATTTCGAAGATCGACTCTTCATGGGCGGGATAGGACCAACTGGCAGGAACCTTTCGCCAGTGGGCTTCATGTACATATAACGAAGTGTGTATATTGGGCAGATAATATTCTTCAAATTCATGTGTCCGCTGATGAGAGAATTTGGACTTTATAATCATTACAATCACGCCCCTTCACAGGTTCTCGCTTTCTGAGTTCATCATACCCTCACTGACATCTTCTGTCTTTATCAAAACTAAAGCAGTTTAACAGTAAATTATGGCATCAAATGGACAAATAACGAACGATTTCATACATAGTGTGAACAGATGAAGTGAATTATAATTTGATTCTGTAAGCGCTTACTATAGAAGCGGTTATTAATATTTCTGACAAGAGGGGTGTGTTATGAAAAAGTGTTGGAGCAGTTTGCTGGCGATTGTTATGGTACTGAACATTTTCACCTTCATTGGCGGTGCCGAAGTACAGGCCGCTACATTCATTTCGAAGTATGAGGCGGAGTCGATGACGAAGGCGGGAAGCTATACCAGTAATATTTCGTCGCCATTTACCGGAGTTGCGCTGTATGCGAACAATGATCTCGTCAAGAATAGCACCACCTTCGCGACCATTCCGGGAAAATATGAATTGCGGGTAAGAGGAGCGTCGAGTAATTCGTCGGCAGCAGGTGTCTCCGTCTACGTCGGGGGAAGCAAGAAAGCATCGCTTTCATTCACGGGTACGACCCCTGCTATTCAGTCGGTATTATTCGATGTGACCGGCACCAGCAGTCAAGAAGTGCAACTGAAGCTTGAGACAGACAACGGATCGAATGATACGTTGATCGACTACTACGAGCTTTATTTCGATAGTGTTCCCGCGCTGTCGCCTCCCGCCCCGGTTCCTCCGACCACCGGGGCTTTTGATTCCGGGGTTTACCGTAATCTGTTCAAGGAATTTGGCAAGTCCGATGCGGAGATTGACGCAAAGGTCAATGCCGCGTTTCAGCAGCTGTTCTACGGGGATAACGACACTCAGAGGATCTACTACCCTGTAGGTACGGACATGGCTTATATTCTTGACAAAGCGAGCAACGATGTTCGCAGCGAGGGTATGTCTTACGGGATGATGATCGCCGTCCAGCTTGACAAGAAGGCGGAATTCGATCGTCTCTGGAAATGGGCCAAGACCTATATGCAGAACACAAGCGGAACACAGCAAGGTTATTTTGCTTGGCAGGTAGACGCAAGTGGCAACAAAATCGACACAAACCCGGCTTCCGATGGCGAAGAATATTTCATCACGGCCCTGCTCTTCGCAGCTAATCGCTGGGGAAGCGGTACGGGAATCTACAATTACAGCACTGAGGCGCAGACATTGCTTGACCGGGTTCTAACTCCAAACGGCGATCAGAAAACTTTGTTTGACCTGACACAGAAGCAAGTCGTTTTCGTCCCATACGGCAGTGCAGCCGGATTTTCAGACCCCTCCTATCATCTGCCAGCGTTTTATGAACTCTGGGCACTCTGGGATAATAACAACAACCAATTCTGGCGCGATGCAGCCGCGACAAGCCGTGAGTTCTTTAAGAAACAGGCTCATTCTACCACAGGCTTAGGACCGGACTATGCGGAATTCGACGGCAGACCGAATAATACTGGAAACCATGGCGACTTCCGATTCGACGCATGGCGAACGATTATGAATGTGGCGATGGACTATCACTGGTTCGCCAAGGATTCCTGGCAGACAACCTATGCAGATCGTGTTCAGAACTTCTTTCATGGTCAGGGCATTGGTGCTTATGCGAACCAATATTCGCTAAGCGGATCATCACTTTCGGCGGACCACTCTCCAGGCCTTGTAGCAACCAATGCAGTAGGGACACTTGCTGCAACAACAACTAAGTCATGGGAGTTCGTAAATGAGTTTTGGAATACGTCGATTCCTTCCGGTCAATATCGCTATTATGACGGCTGTTTGTATATGATGAGCCTTCTGCATGCCAGCGGCAAATTTAAAATTTATAAGCCAAGCGGCGGTGGAACGAATCCGCCATCAAGCGACACTCAGGTACCAACGGCGCCAACAGGTCTGAGCTCGCCGAGCAAATCCGATACGTCCATATCCTTGACATGGAATGCATCATCCGACAATATTGGGGTTACCGGCTATGAAATCTTCCACGGCACGACGCCTTGCGGCACGACAGCCTCTACGTCCTTTACTTGTACGGAGTTAAGTCCAGACACAAGCTACAGCTTTACTGTCAAGGCTAGGGATGCCGCAGGCAACGTGTCGGCTCCGAGCAGCGCTCTCTCCGTAACCACAAATGTGAGTAGCGGTAGTGGCAGTGAAACTATCGTATGGTCCGATTCCTTTGAGAGTGGGAGCAGCAATTGGTCGAATTTCAGCGGCAACTGGTCTGTTGTCACGGACCTAACAAAAGTGTATTCGAGCGGCGGAGTTTATGACACGGGCGTATCTCGCGTACAAAGCCAAAGCTGGAGCAATTATTCATATGAGTCCAAAGTTAAAGTCCAAGCTGTAAATACAGGAAACCGAACCAACCTTCAAATCGGTATTGCCGGCCGTCTGCAAAACCAGAATAATTTCTATATCGCTTACTTCAACGGGAGCCAAAGCCTTGTTCTGGCTAAAGTCGTGAACGGCAGTTGGACCACAATCGGTTCGTATGCCGGCAACTATACGGAAGACAGTTATCACACGGTTAAACTGAGCATGCTCGGAACGGGCATCAAAGTGTCAGTGGATGGAACGGAGCGGATTTCCACGACAGATGCTCAATTTGCTTCTGGAACTATCGGTGTCTTTGCTTCCCAAGGTACCGGCCGATTCGACGATGTAAAGATATCACAATAAAACGGGCAAAAGTAACGGTACGGCAAAAAGGTTGGAAGAACGAAAGGCCATCCTTTGCGGGATGGCCTTTTGGTCAAAGCTTGCCGCTACAGACAGCGCACTGAACCGTATCATAAGTACCCTCAATCATGGAGATTATGACCGAAGTGTTTGATAATGAAGCATCACAATCTGACCCATTCGCTCGGTATGGGTTAAAGTTAGATTCTCTGGCGCTGTTCCGGCAGGGAATAAGGGAATGCCTTCCCCCAGTATGGCGGGAATAAGCGCAATTTGGAGCTCATCCAGCAATTGAAGCTTCAGGACGCTCTGGACAAGCAATCCACCGCCTACAATCCAGACCTTGCCTTCCGAGGTTTGTTGTAACCGGGGGATAAGCCGGTCAATGGATTCGCCTGTAAAAACAACATGTGGCGCAGGCGGTTGCCCGGAACGCGTAAGGACAAAAGCCGGTTTATCTGCATAGGGGAATTCATCGGCTAGCTTCAGCACCTCTTCATAAGTATTCCGCCCCATCACTACGCTTCCCACAGTTCCATAGAATTCACTATACCCGTTATCCCCTCCATTCCCTTCGATCTCATACAACCAGTCGACAGAGCCATCGGGCCTTGCGATGTAACCATCCAGACTCATAGCGATGTACAGTACAACTTTATGTTTTGACATTGTTATCGCTCCCTTCCAGATTCAATGATACACTTGAACTATGACAAAATATGACGTAGTTAGGTGCGGCCGTGGAGAAGAGAGAGATTACATTTGCTTATCATTCCCGCAGCGGCAAGAAGAATGTGCAGGTCTATCCGCTCGGGATCTATTATGAACAAGGGTATTGGTATATGCCCGCCAGCAAGCGGGGTGAGATTCCCCTGTATCGGGTCGATGGGATGGAGCAGTTGCATTCCTGTGGAAGAGTTCCCGTTCACGGCGCAGAAGCTGCTTGCATACGGACCGGAAGTGAAGGTGGTCTCTCCAAGGGAGTTGCAGGAATGTGTCAGAGAGTTGCTGGAGAAGACTATAAGTCAGTATTCATAACATACTCAATATCCATTTTCCTGGGGTGTTGACAGCTAGACTATTAATTGTTATATTCTCAACGTCAAAAATTTTAACTATATTTAACAATTAAAGAGGTAGTAGAAGCCCATGAAGCGGTAAAACAAAAAATGGAGGGATGTACAAATGGCAAAGGTTACGGTTGGGCAGGAGAATGGAACTTCAATTGAGCTTCATTATGAGGATGTCGGAACAGGGAAGCCAGTTGTGCTGATTCATGGTTGGCCGCTCAGTGGAAGGTCCTGGGAGAAGCAAGTGCCTGCACTAGTGGAAGCCGGTTATCGGGTGATCACGTATGATCGCCGTGGATTCGGTCAGTCTTCCCAGCCGTGGAACGGATACGACTATGATACATTCGCGGCGGATTTGCATGCGTTGATGTTGAACCTGGATCTTCACGATGTGACATTGGTCGGGTTCTCCATGGGCGGAGGAGAAGTAGCGCGTTACATTGGTACTTATGGAGTGGATCGGGTATCAAAAGCGGTGTTGGCCGGTGCTGTCCCGCCGTATCTGTACAAATCCTCGGATAACCCGGACGGCGGATTTGACGATGCGACTATTAAAGGATTCCAAGAGGGGGTAAAGGCGGATCGTTTAGGGTTCCTAGATGGGTTTGTAACCAATTTCTTCGCCTCTGGGGACAGAACTGACTTGGTAAATGAAGCGTTCCGCTTATACAATCGCGATATTGCAGCTTTTGCGTCGCCGAAAGGCACGCTTGATTGCATCTCGGCATTCAGCTATACCGATTTTCGTGCGGACCTTGAGAAATTCAAATTGCCAACGCTTATTCTTCATGGGGATGCTGATGCAATCGTTCCTGTCGAGATCAGTGGGCAAAAAGCGCATGAGCGGATCGCAGGTAGCCAGTTAGTTGTAATTGAGGGCGGCCCCCACGGATTCAATGTTACCCACGCTAAGGAATTTAACCATGCCTTGTTGCAATTCTTGAAGGGCTGATACTACAAAAGAACCGTCTTATGTATGATGAAATGGATCATAACATACATAAGACGGTTTTTTGTATGATAAAGTTGACATTATGTATAGTTTGGTATACATTATGTTTAGTGAACTATACTAAAGGTGGTGTCATACATGACTTATCAGGAAAAGAAGAGCATCGTATCACTAATCAGCACCCTACTCATTTTTACAGTGTATTTGCTGTACAGGTACCCGCAGTATCCAAATGAAGTGTTGGATTCAAAAGTAACCTTCCATTACTGGGGTTCCTTCATTCTTGTATTGACCTTGGTTTCCATCGCGGCACATATCGTGATCAGCATTGTTTTTAACATCATCTTCCGCATGACGACGGGTGAAAAGGAACCTGCATTCGCGGACGAACTGGATAAGCGCATCGGCTTGCTGGCCTTCCGAAATTCATTTGCGATGTTTGTCAGTGGCTTCCTTCTGGCTATGGGCTCATTGGTTATAGACCAGCCTTTGAAGGTAATGTTCATCGTCCTAATCGCCGCTGGATTTCTGTCAGACGTAACCGGTTCAATATCGAGACTGTATTACTACAGGAGAGGAGTCTAAGATGGGCAAAGTTCTTGTTGGCAATTACATCAGAAAATTACGCTTCGATCTTAATGAAATGACCCAGCAGCAGCTGGCCGACAAGGCAGGTGTAACCAGACAAACGATCGTAGCTCTTGAAAAAGGAAATTACTCTCCTTCACTGGAGTTGGCCTTTCGTATAGCCCGCACCTTTAACTTGCCGCTCGAAGAGGTATTCTTTTACGGGGAAAATTCAGAGGAGCCAAGCGGGAAATAGATAGGGGGTAAAGGATGAGAGCAATGGTATATGCCAAATACGGTTCGCCTGATGTGCTTCACCTGAAGGAGCTAGAGAAACCCTCACCGAAGGATAACGAAGTCCTTGTCAGAATCTATGCGGCAACGGTAACAGCGGGGGACTGGCGTATGCGAAAGGCCGACCCGTTCCTTGCAAGATTGTATAATGGTCTCTTAAGGCCCAAAAAGGTAACGATATTGGGGTTTGAGTTAGCCGGGGAAGTTGAAGCCGCAGGCAAAAATGTAACACGCTTTAAGATTGGCGATCAAATATTTGCGTCTTGTGGTTTCAGCTTCGGTGCATATGCTGAGTACAAATGTCTGCCTGAAGATGGACTGGTAGTCATGAAGCCGGTCAATGTGAGCTATGAGCAGGCTGCCGCTGTTCCCGTCGGGGGGCTCACCGCGTTGAACTTTCTAAGGAAGGGGCAACTGGCGAGCGGAATGAAGGTGCTTATTTATGGAGCCTCTGGAAGTGTGGGGACTTATGCGGTCCAGCTTGCCAAATATTACGGGGCAGATGTAACAGGGGTATGCAGTACTGCTAATCTTGAGCTGGTAAGATCTATAGGAGCGGATCGGGTCATAGATTATACGAAACAGAAGTTCATGGCGCATGAAGAAAGCTATGATCTGATCTTTGATGCCGTTGGGCAAACGATATCGAAAATCAAAAAATCGGCATTCAAAAAAGCACTGCGTACGAACGGGAAGTATGTGAGTGTGGATATGTCACACAAGCCTCGCGTGGAAGATCTTATCTTCCTCCAAGAGCAGCTTGAGGCCGGTACCCTTAAGCCTGTTATTGATAGATGCTATTCGCTGGAACAAATTCCGGATGCCCATCGTTATGTCGAACAAAAACATAAGAAGGGGAATGTCGTCATTACTGTAAGTTCCCTATCCTAAGGAACAGCTTAAAGGGAGTGTGCGAACACTCCCTTTGAGCTGTTCTGGTATGTTATCCGAATGTCAAAATTAAAGCGCTTACTATTATAGTTTTATATAAAATGTATTTATTAACATTATTCGACAAAATTCACCTTACTTTTACGTGGTAGCTATGATATATTCTGGGTGAATATGGATAGTAAAGAAGTGAAAGGGGAAGGAGAATGCATATGGAGGCGCTTGTGTGGACATCGAATCATAAGCTGGAGCTCTGCGAATGGGAAGAGCCGACAATTGCAGCACCGGATGAAGTCAAGATCCGGATTGAGATGACGGGTGTATGTGGAACAGATTTAGCAGTCATCACGGGGAAAGAGGAGGGGGTTCCAGGCGTTATTCGCGGTCATGAGGCTGTAGGGACCGTAATTGAAACCGGCAGCAGCGTTGACCGCGTTAAGGTAGGCGACCGCGTAGTTATTGATCCGAATCAAAGCTGCGAGAAATGTTATTTTTGCTTGAAGAAACAGCCGCACCTCTGTACGGGCACCGATGGAAATGGGATGCCTATTGCAGGTTTGAATCGAAATGGGACATTCACTTTTTTTTACTCAACTGTACAAACGTTTGCACACCTGCTTCCTGACCATATGAGCTGGGAAACGGGGGTTTTGATCGAGCCTCTTGCCTGTGTGCTGCACAATTTCAAAGAGGCTAATGTCACTGCAGATGATAAGGTGCTCATTCTTGGATCGGGTCCGATGGGATTGCTAAGTCAAATTGTGAGTAAATCCAAGGCGGCGCTTACCGTTGCGACGGAGATTAATCCTTACCGGTTGGCTTTTGCCAGAGAAATCTCAGATTATGCTCTGACACCTTCCCAATTACATGAAGCTACCGTAGACGAGATCTGCTCGGGACATAAGTTTGATGTGATTATCGACACGGTAGGCACTCAGCTCGAAATGGCGGAGCAATGGATTGAGCGTGGAGGCCGCATCGTTCCTTTTGGTATTAATGCGAATTACCGGTACACCTTTTCTCCTACCAAATTCGTACAGCAGGCCATCAAAATTATCGCAGCAGGCGAATACCGCTATATGTTCGAGGAAGCTATACGGTTTGCTGCTGAGACACCTGAACTGGAGAAACTGGTGACTAGAAAAGTTAAGCTCAATCAGCACGAAGCAGCAATAAACGAGTTGATCGGCTATGAATTGAATTCTTTGAAGGTGGTTGAGAGTGATACCGTGAAGACGGTTTTTGTTCCCTAAATGTGGAGCTGTAATTAGCGAGGGGTGGATCTATTCATGGGCAATGAAGACAAATTTAGACTTGTTCAGGATTACTTGTCTATGCACAAGGCCAGAGAGGTAGAGCCGATTTGGATACCTGCAGTGTGGAATGAGTGCAGCTATAAGCCTATTCTCTTCGAAAAAGACGGTGAAATATGTGTACATCCGTATGATTTTTTGACAGAGCATTTGAGGTATGTAGACAAGCTTTCCTGGAGGTATTTGCTCAAGGAACGCACGAATTTAGACGAAAGCACGATCTATTCTGCGTTAATTCGTTATTCGACGGCCTGGGATTACAACCATGACGGAACAGTCGAATCGGGCACTTTTCTAAGATTCCTTATTCTTCTGCCGCTGTTAAAGAAAATGGGCGTCAATATTCTGTATATGCTTCCAGTCAACCAGTATAGCAAGTTAAATCTGAAGGGGGATATCGGGTCACCTTATGCTGTGCAATCGTTATTCCACTTGGACCAGAACCTGCATGACAGCTTGTTGGACGGTATGGAAGAGTTCACCATCCACGATGAGCTTAGCGCTTTGGTAGAAGCTTGTCATTTGCTTGATATCAAGACGGTTGTCGATTTCATTCCTCGTGTAACAGCGAGAAACAGTGCATTCATTACTGAGCATCCCGAATGGGTGTACTGGATCAAGCTTGAGGAATTAGAAGGCTTTGCGCCGCCGCCGATTCCTGAGCTTGGATTCTTTGAGGAGTGTACACCTGACCACTTGGAGACGGTCTATCACAGCCAGGAGACCGCAGCATTCCTGCGGAAGTTCTCACCGCCGCCCCATGAACTTCATCCCAGCCTTTGGCAGCAGTTGAAGGAAAGAGCTGCTAATCATGGAGACGAGCTATTAACTTTGGTGGAGCAAGAGATGGGAATAACAACCTCTCCGGCGCATTCGGATTGGATTAATGATGTGCAGCCGATTTGGACAGACATTACGTTCTTGCGCCTCTATAAAGATTTCTCTCCGCAAGTGAGACATCTTATCAGCAGGGGTCAGGCACCATATGTCCTTTTTGATACGATTAAATGCAATGACTACCCGGGAGAGGAGCCGAATTGGGAGTTATGGGACGTTCTGGAGCAGGCAGTACGCTTTAATCTCGAAAAGTATGGGATTGACGGCTTCCGCATCGACATCGGACATGTGCTTCCTATTCCGTTGTTGACTCGTATTTTTGACACGGTTAAAGAGATGAATCCGAATGCGCTCCTGATCAGTGAAGACTTGTTCAACCGCAATCACAGGAAGGCAGCGAACACGGGCTACAACATTATGCTTGGAAGCGGATGGAACGTGATGACGGAGATTACTAAGGAGAACCTGGTTTCATTCTTAGAGGAGCTGCCCGAGTTGAATATTCATGTGTTTGCTTGTGCAGAAACGGCAGATACTCCCCGGATCACGAGCCGGGGCGGTGTCGGGGTTGCCCGGATGATCGCAGTATTTAATCAATTTCTTCCGAACGCAATTCCTTACGTGACAACAGGCTATGAAATGAATGAGGAGCAGCCCCTCAACTGTGGCCTTGGTGACAACACGAACGGTGAGGAGATTTCCCGCGCTTTTTTTAATGTCATGCAAATTAATTGGACTAATCCTGCACCCATGCTGCCGCTGCTGGCGGAGCTAAGTGAATTTAAGGAAGCTTGGCACCACCTCGTGAAGCCGGAGAACTTTTTCGTGGCTCAATCCCCGGAAGGTACTGCTATATACGGGTATATGCAAGGGGATGAGACGATGCTGTGCTGCTTTAACTTGAGTGCCGATGCTGTCTGCCAAGTCGATTTAAACGTGGCCGTACCCGGCCGATGCCCAATGACTGTAACACTGGATAGCTCTTTAACGGGTAGCAGCGTAGGTCAGGCGTTCGACTTCTTGCAGCTTGCGCCTAATCAGGCTCTAGTGCTCGTAAACAATTGTAGATAAGGGAGAGAGGCTGCGAATGGAAAAGAACAACAAGGAAATCGTGCTATGGCATGAGTTTGACGGTCCGGGAGATACCTCGATTGAAGTGCTGGAGGGGATTTGCAAGCTGTATACAGAGCGCTTCAGCGTACAAATTACGCCACAAGTGATGAACATTACGGATCTGACTGCGCGCTTGAACCGAATCAAACATACCCGCCAAGGTCCGCATCTGGCGATGGTTCCTGCCGATATGTCCTCCTATGTCGACAATGGTCTTTACTCCGAGGTTCCGGGCGGGTTGTTTGAGGATGTGCTGACTGAGGAGGCCCTTTCCACGATGCAAATGGAGGGTGTCCAGTATGGTATCCCGGTCTTGCGGGGCAATCATCTGGTTCTATATTACAATCCGGAGATTTACCCCAGTGCACCGGCGACATGGGACGTGTTTGAAGAGGCAGCAGAGAGGTTAACCGCCCAAGGAATCGTACCCATTGGGGCGGATCTACAACAGGGCTATTGGTTTATTCCGTTCCTTACAGCTTTCGGTGGCTGGCCTGTACAGAATGGAAAGCCGAATATCGTCAGCCCTGAAATGAAGCAAGCGCTTGAGTTCATCCGCGACAAGATGGATCAGGGCGTACTCGTCAGTCTCGACGGTTCTACAGGACTGCTAGAGCAGTTCATTGACGGTAAGATCGGCGCTATTATTTGTGGGGAGTGGATCTACAACCATCTGGACAAGCATATGAACGATAGGCTTGAGGTTTGCCAGCTTCCAGTCATAGAAGGCCAGCAATCGCTATCTATGTCTTCTTCCATCGGCCTGATCTACCCCAATTTTTCGTTAACCACGGAGGAGCGGGAGGATATTTTGTCATTCACGCGTTTTATGCTGAGTGACGAATGCCAAACCCTGTGGACGCAGGGCGTGCAGCGAATTCCGGCTCAGGAGCAGGTGCTACACCGCCTAAGTGCCACTGCTGCACCTAATAAAAGAATGATTTTGTCGCTTTTAGACCACACACGGCCGATGCCGACTTACCCCTTCATGATCCATGTCTGGGAGGCGCTCAACGCGGGTCTGACCGAGTTGCCTTTAAGCAATCCCGAACAAGCTCTGAAAAAAATGGAACAGACCCTCCAGGCATCCTGGGGCGCATTACAAAACTAATCAGATAAGGGGAGAAGAGAAATGAAAACAACGATATTCAGCCAAATTTCAATCGACGGAAAGCTCACGATGGGGGCCGGGAATTCGAGTAAAGAGCTTTTTTCTTTATTTTCCAGTGAGGATATGGAATTCATCCATCTATTCCGGGGGAATGTGCAGGGCATTATGGTTGGTAAAAATACAATCCTGACCGACAATCCATTTCTTACGAATCGGTATGAGGAGAACAAAAATCCAATCCGTATCATACCGACGACTACCCTGGACATTCCGATGGACTGCAATGTGCTTTCGGATCAGGGAAAGACGATTATTGTCACGACCGAGAAAGGACGGGATGAAGATAAGATCAAGCAGATCCGGGAAAGAGGGAAGGAGTGCCTCATCTGCGGTAAGGATACCGTTGATTTTGTGGAGCTTGAACGTCAGTTAGAGGAAAACTACGGGATTACCAGCCTCATGGTCGAAGGTGGCGGATTTTTGAACTGGCATATTTTCAATCAGGATATCGTCGATGAAATTATTCTAATGCAGCTCCCGATCATCATCGGCGGCTCCACGAACATTACTTTAGTGGATGGAGACGGGTATCAGCAATTGAGCTTTGCGAAGAAATTCAAGGTTGTAGAAATTCAGCCAAACGATAATTACACACTCATGCGCTACAAAAAGGTGATATGAGCTCACACTAAGTCATAGACTGCAATGGCTATGGATTAATGGGAAAATCTAGAATATGGGGGTTATGTACGAATCATGTCAGAGAACAAAGAGTTCTATAAAAGTGTGTATAAAATCGCTGTGCCCGTTACGCTTCAAAGCTTGCTGATGGCGCTGCTCAATTTGACGGATCAATTGATGGTCGGGCAGCTTGGAGATGTGGCCATTGCCTCGGTGGGGATATCTACCAAAATATACGGGATCATCGCGGTTGTCTTAGCCGGTTTATCGACGGGGGTATCCATTTACGCTGCCCAGTTTTGGGGGAACAAGGATTCCAAAAGTGTCTCCCAAGTGCTGGGTCTCGGGCTGATCGCCGGATTCACGTTCTCTTTCCTGTTCTCTGCGGCTGTCTTCCTGGATTCGCCGCTCTTTTTGAGCCTGTTCACTACAGATGTGAATGTAATAGATGAGGGGTACATTTTCCTTCAGGTCATGTCGATCGGCTTTGTGCCTGTTATGCTCACGATGATGTATTCCGCGATTTTGCGCAGTACGGGCCATGCTAAATGGCCGATGTATGTAAGTTTAATCTCAGTGGGTTTGAATATTATACTGAATTACGTGCTTATATACGGCCATTTCGGCGCTCCTGCGCTTGGTCTGAAGGGCGCGGCCATTGCTACCCTAATTTCCAGGATCTTAGAATGCTTGTTGATCATTGGTGCCGTATACCGATATCGTTTACCGGGAGCTGTCGGGTTAAAGAACTTGTTCATCATTCCTAAACCGCTCATTCGCAAGTTTTTTGGAACGACCTATCCGCTGCTACTGACTGAATTGATCTGGGTATTGGGCGAAACGGTATATGCGATCATTTATAGCCGTATGGGGTCAACGGAAATGACTGCGATGACTATTACCTTCCCGCTGCAGGGTCTTTGCATCGGCTTATTATCGGGACTGGCCAGTGCAGCAGGAGTAATGGTTGGTAACCGTTTGGGTGCGGACGAAACTGAACTTGCACTCGATCACGCGAAAAGGTTCATTCGCCTTGGCATCATTATCTCTCTGATTGTCGGGGTTATCATTGCGGCAGGTTCGAAGCTGTATGTCTCTGCATTCAATATCTCCGAGGATGCTAAGCAAATGAGTATGTATATCGTTATCGTGTTTGCTGGATTTCTTTGGGTCAAGGTGTCCAATATGATTATAGCTGGCGGAATTCTAAACAGCGGGGGGGACAGTAAGTTCGTGTTCACCTTGGAATCGACCACAACGTGGCTGATAGGTGTCCCCTCCGGGCTGCTGTTGTCCTATGTCTGGAACCAGCCTGTGTACCTTGTGTATCTCGTCATCTCCCTGGAGGAGGTTGTCCGCTTTGGCTTCGGATACACCCGGATTTACTCCCGCAAGTGGATAAGAAATCTAGTTCATGATGTGGTTGAAAAGGCCATGTAACAGACGACACTGCAATGCGGGTTGACACAAAAGTAATTAGGTGCCATACTATGTGTATGAACAACAACAATAGAAAAATAAATGACATGGAGGCTATTCCCTCCCTTGTACAATCCCAGCGTCAGATTGATCGCTATAACCTGGACATAGACGCACAGGCTATACTCGTCGCGTCTAGGCTAATGGCAGCGGGAGCCCAGCTTGGTCAGGCCTCGGAGATTCATTTCTCCAGATTCGGCTTATCAACAGGCCGATATCGTGTATTGGCAGATCTCGAAGATTACGAGGGAGAAGAGTTGCCTTCGCAATTAGCAGAGCATCTAGGCGTTACACGTGCTACAGTGACTGGTCTGATCGACATTCTTGAACGGGATGGCCTAGTATCTAGAAGGTTAAGCTCAAAAGATGGCCGCCAGAAATCGGTTATTTTGACGGAAGAAGGAGCGAAGAAGCTACGTGAAATGGCTCCTGAGCATTTCGCTTGGCTGGAGGCCACGGTGGGCTTACTCAGTATAGACGAGCGCAGCGTATTCCTCGACTTGCTGGGCCGGGTTACGCAAGGCGTCTCTGCCCTTATGGACGAACCAGGCTCGAAACCAAAATGAAACATCAGTAATGAGTAGAATGGGCTAGTAATGCTAGCCTCTTTTTACTCCTATATAGTTAGGTTCCTAATTATATTTCGCTGAAAGCACTCGACGGAATGATCTCAGAGAAGGAAGGGGCAACGAAATGAACCAGATGAAATACCCGAATCCGCCAGATGATGCTTACGGTATCAAGACGGTGGGTTCCAGAAAAAAGCCCTTTGCACTATGGCGTGAAGTTGTAATGGCCTATGCTGCTCCTGCCATCATGGCAGGTATTGGGGGATTGGTTACTGCTGATAGGGGGCTTCAAATCGGAGCATTGACCACAATTGGCGGTGCATCAGCCTTAATGGCCTTGATGATTGGCCTTATATTGCGCAGCCGGGTGGGCCATATGCGATGGGTCACCGGTGCACCTCACCTGGTTGTGGTAGGAGGGTTCGCAATAGCCGGGTCCTTGTATGGCCTATGCGCGGCATGGGTGACATCTGGTGTACTGGAACTTATGATGCCGGACCATCACTTGGCCTGGGCCGATCGCGTCTGGACCGATTTCCCGTTGTCCGGATTCATAGCAAGCACGATAGTGACATGGCGGTGGCGTCTCGCCGTTACCACCCAATTGACATCCAAAAGGAGAAGAAAAAAATGATAGTTATTGTGGGAGCAACAGGTACGATAGGCAGTGCGCTGGTGGAACGTTTGGCTGATCTTGGCGTGCCCGTCAGGGCTCTGAGCAGAGAGCCGGAGAAGTTGCGTAAGCAGATCGGAGAAAAGGGCCGATCAGCTATCGAGGTCGTATGGGCAGATGCTGCTGACCCCGAATCGCTGCGCCGCGCATGTACAGGTGCCAGCCAGCTTTTCCTCGCCATGTCCAACAGTCCAAGACAAATCGAATTGGAAACTTCAATCATTCAGATTGCAGGCCAATCTGGAATCGAGCACATCGTGAAAATATCCAGCCCTGCCTTTGAGCAGAGCTCTCCAGTAGCAGTGGCGGGCTGGCATCAAGAAATCGAGCAAGTGCTGAGGGAATCAGGTCTCACCCATACCGTGTTGCGCCCGTATGCATTCATGCAAAACCTAATGCGCTTTGCACCAACGATTACAACCCAAAATGTTTTCTTCGGCTCCATGGGCCATTCGCCGTGTAACTTCATTGACTGCCGCGATATCGCAGACGTTGCCGCAGAAGCTCTAACTAACCCTGAGGTCACAGGCCAAATATATACGCTTACGGGTTCAGAGATTTTCAGCTATCCTCAGATCGCAGCCCGGCTGTCCGCCCTGCTCCATCGGCCAATAAGTTACATCAATATGGAACCCGAAGAACTACTCCGTAATCTTATCGAGCATGGGCATATGCCTCCTTGGCTGGCGAACCACGTTGTGGAGATTCAAACCATGTCCAGGGTGGTTCCAGAAAGTCCAAATGACACGGTGAGGCGCCTGCTCGGCAGAGAGCCGCGCAAGCTGGAAGCTTTTCTGCAGGAGTATGTGGAGAATTTCCGGTAGTGGATGTCAATGACACGGGGTTGTGAAATCACACCCTTTTGGATAACGTATCAACGATGGTTACAAAAAGGGAGATTAGCAGCTACGAACTGTTAATCATTCTATTACTAAAATATCAGAGAAGCAAGCGGCACACTTGGAGCGGATAACCTTTGTCATGGACATTTGCATATAGCACTGCTATAATGCTGGTATGAAAACCTATGACAAAATATTGGCAGCTGCTCTTAAGGTACTCGAAGAGGAGGGCGGAGCCCAATTTTCGACGCGAGCCGTAACTAAGATCGCACAGGTTACGGCCCCTACACTCTACCACCATTTCGGCAATGCCGATGGACTCCTGAGTGCAGCTATAGTGGAAGCATTCAAACAGTTATTGGAAAGTAAGATTACCGCAGTGGAGTCGACTATTCCAGAGAGGGCTCTTCGTCAAGGATGGGATGACTATGTCCGTTTTGCGGCTGCCCGTCCCCGGATTTATGCGGCTATGATGGGGCGGTTGCTTGAGGGCGCCCATATCGAGGCGGCAGATCAATCGCACCAAGCCCTAGTACAAAATGTTCAGAGAGTCGCCGCCGAAGGCAAACTGGCTGTGTCCGCTCAAGCAGCCGCTGATCTGGTCTGGGCTTCCGCCAATACGGCCGCTTGGCTGTATGTGACGGCCCAGTTTCGTAAGTCACCCCCGCCCCAACCCGACGTTGTTGAACTTATTCGGGAAAGCGTAATGCAGATCATTTTGACAGAGCCTGGAGATTTCAAGAAAAGGCCTAATCTAGAAGAGGCATAAGAAAGATCGCCTATCCAACCTGGACCTCCAGGAGGATGGCGATTTTTTTATGTTTGGAGGGTGCGAGCATTAGTTCAGACCGCAGCACAATACTTTAGAGAAAAAATATAGCACCGCTATAGACAATGTGATATAGCGGTGCTACAATGACCCTATAGCGGTGCTATACAGTGGTCTGTATCTTATCAAATTTAGGAGGGTTACTATGCCAATCAAAACTCAAGCACTGGTTGTCGTCACAGGTACGTCCAGCGGCATCGGTAGGGCTACCGCGGAGCAGCTCGCCGCTGAAGGATTTCACGTTTTGGCGGGGGTTCGCCGTCAGGAAGACGCCGACAAAATCAAACGCGAAAATATCGAGCCGGTGATCGTCGATGTTACCAATATCGAGACACTAAAGGCACTGGCCGAAAGGGTGGTGCAAGATCCGCTTGGTCGGCCTTTGAGAGCAGTGGTCAACAATGCCGGCATTGCCGTTAATGCACCTCTGGAGATGGTTCCACTCGATGAATTTCGCCGCCAAATCGAAGTTAGTGTGATCGGACAGGTAGCGGTTATTCAGGCGCTTACCCCGGCCTTGCTGAACAGCGGCGGGCGCGTGGTCAATATCGGTTCTGTTGGCGGCAAGATCTCTATGCCTGGTTTCGGGATATATTCGGCAGCAAAGTTTGCCATGGAAGCAATCAATGACAGTCTCCGGAGGGAGATGTCCTCGTTTGGGATCAAGGTTATCATGATCACCCCGGGTGGTGTCAGCACTGGCCTGTCGGAGCAAGGAATTACAACAGCGGAGCGGCTGGCCAAGTTAATGACGCCGGACCAGCACCGGCGCCATGATCGTCTTTTTGACTCCGTGAAGGCTCAGGCTGAAACGTGGGCAAAGGACGGTATCCGCCCTGAGAAGGTGGCAGCAGTGATTTCACGTGCAATCCACGACAGAAATCCACGCACCCGCTATACGGCCGGTCGCGATTCGGCACTGCTGACCCGACTGGTCCGTATTCTCCCCGACAAGCTCCTCGACCGGATGCTCCGCAGCCAGATGAAATTGCAGTAACTATAAATTAGGAGGAATTAGCATGAACGATACAAAGAACCGTTACGTTACTGTACTCTGGGAGGCGAGAGCTAAGGCAGGGAGAGAAGCCGAGATGAAGGCATTTATGACTGCTGCTGTCACTCCGTCGCGCAACGACCCCGGCAACATTGACTACGAGGCTCATGAGTTAGAAGGCCAGCCTGGCACATTCATCATCTACGAGCGCTGGGAAAACCGGGATGCCCTCGATCGGCACCTGAGCGCTCCCCGGATGCAGGAACTGGTGCCCCAGCTCTTAGAACTGATGGAAGGAACCATTGAGGAAGGGATTCGACTCCTGCAGCCTTTCCGCCCAGCGCAGTGAAATTCTTGAAGTCTTTAGTGGAGGAGGCAAAACGTTGGCAACGATTGATGATTTTGCAGCACTGGATATTCGTGTCGGAACGATTAAGGAAGCGGAGTTTTTTGAAGAAGCAAAGATCCCTGCGATCAAGCTTAAGATTGATTTTGGACCGGAGATCGGGATGAAATCCTCAAGTGCACAAATAACTAAGCGTTACAGAGTTGATGAAATTGTAGGAAAGCAAATTATAGGAATCGTCAACTTCCCTCCCCGGCGCATTGCAGGATTCAAATCGGAAGTATTAGTGTTGGGAGGAGTCCCGGAAAAAGGAGATGTTATTCTATTAAAGCCGGATACTGAAATACCTAATGGTACTCCTATTGCGTGAAAATAAGACTCTAAAAGCGACTCAGCCTTAAAGCGGCCAGGTAATTATTTCGCCCGTCGACGATATAACTGCTGCCTTTGTCGATTCCGCGAAATCTGGCTTGAACGACTTTCTCCGGAGTGGACAATGCGCTACCCGCCGCCATGTCCCTGCTGCCGACAGCATCGAAAAAGCCTGTATCCGTCGCACCCGGGCACAGGGTAAGGACGCGCACACCGCGACCACGGGTTTCGGCCCACAACGCTTCGGAGAAAGATAATACGAAAGCCTTGGTTGCACCGTAGACAGCCGAATAGGCGCAAGGTGCAAACGCGGCCATTGAAGCCACGTTGACGATGACTCCGTCCTTGCGTTCCAGCATACCGGGCAGAAAATGATGCGTCAGGTCGACAAGAGCCGCAGTGTTCAGCATAATTTCATCCTGCTCGCGCTCTGGATCAATCTCCTCAAAGCGGCCATGCGTGCCAATGCCTGCGTTATTAATTGGTCGAATAAGTGCTTCCGCTCGTCTGCATCCAGTTGCAGCGCTTGATTCCCGCATGTTCAGGCTGAAGCCGATGTCTGCGCGATTTGATGAATTCCCCCAAAGCGGATGAAAAATTAACTAATACAATTTCGTGGATATGTTGTTCAAGAGAGGATCAAATGTCTACTTCACATTAATCAATAAGGCAAACCATTGGTTTGTGCTATTTGCCGTAGCTTAGGTGTAGTTCTTATTTTATGATTAATGGTGCTGAATTTGAGCGGTTATTGAAGTAGGAGGTAAGGATAATTTATGACTGAATTATTAGCGCCAGCAGGAAATATGGAAGCTTTAAAAGCTGCAATATCTAATGGTTGTGATGCAGTATACTTAGGGATGCAAAAATTTGGTGCACGTGCATACTCATCTAATTTTGATCTAGAAACGTTACAAGAGGCCGTTACGTATGCGCACCTGAGGGACGTTAAACTCTATGTTACAATGAATACCATCGTGTTCCAAAACGAAGTTGAAGAGATGAAAGAGCAGATCCACAAATTAAATGAAATCGGTGTGGATGGCATTATCGTCCAGGACCTGACGGCTTTCGATTATATCGTTAAAAACTTTGTTGATATGGAAGCACATTGTTCCACTCAGATGGGAATAGACGATGTAGACGGAACTTTATTATTCAAAGAACTTGGTGCGAAAAGAGTGGTTCTGTCCCGTGAGGTCAAGGTTGAAACAGTCAAAGAGATCAAAAGAATAGCTGAAATACCTTTAGAAATTTTCGTTCACGGTGCGTTATGTGTATCTTATTCGGGAAACTGTCTAATGTCAGGATTACTCGGCAATCGATGCGCAAATCGCGGAAGATGTGTGGGTTCATGCCGTAAGGAATACGACCTGATTGATAAGACAACAGATACATCTTTAGGGAAAAGCTATATTCTATCTACTAAGGACTTAAACACAATTGATTATATCCATGATTTAAATGAAGTCGATTCTTTGAAAATAGAAGGCCGAATGAAGGCACCTACGTATGTTGCCAACGTTGTATCCAAATATCGCATGGCCTTAGATCATAAAATAACAGAAGAAGACAAAGAAAATCTGAAAAAAACATTCAATAGAACATTTACTAAAGGGTATTTGTTTCACGAAGATAAGAGAAATATTACAAACATCTTAAAACCTAATAACTTTGGTTATGAAATTGGAACAATCAGCAAGGTTATTAAAGACACGTATGAAATAACCCTTACACGTCCTTTGAATCAGAACGATACCATTCGAATAAGTCACAACAATGAAGATGTTAATCTAACGGTTGCCAAACTGTACAATAAAGAGGGCGAATTAATCAACACAGCAGATGATGTCTGCTATATCAAAATTAAAGAAAAGATGTCTAAGGGAGATGTAGTATATAAAACGAAGGATTATTTCTATAATAAAGAATTAGAAGCCTCACTGGAAAAAGAATTTAAGCGGTTTAACCTCGATATTAGAGTATATGCATATCCAGGTTCAAAGCTTGTCATAGAGGCGGAGGGCTTAGGCTGTAATTATTCCTATGAAAGTGAGGAAATACTGGGCGAAGCCATTAATAATCCAACAACCAAAGACCAGGTCATCAAGCAATTCTCCAGATTAAATGATACGATATTTGAACTTCATCAGGTCGATTATGAGGAATGCAATGCATTTATTCCAGCTAAACTGTTAAATGCAGCAAGAAGAGATATTGTACTGGGCTTGTATGACTTAAAGCTTAACAGCCAGCAGAAAAGAACCAAGGCTGTGGAAGCAAAAGAAAAAATAAGCTTTGCCCCTGTACAACCATACCTTACGGCCTCTGTAACGACTAAGGAACAGTACGATGCTTGCGTGAGCTGTGGAATTAAGGAAATCTATTACGAAAATGTGGTTAGAAGAAATCAGAATGATTATAAGGAACAAGAAGGACAGCTACTGATCGGAGGATATGGCGGCATTCATCACTATAGAGAAACAAACCCGTTTGTTACGGACTATTCTCTAAATGTTATTAATGCCACTAGCTGCTATGAATTATATAAATTAGGTGCCAAACGGGTCACTTTATCTTATGAATTGAATAAGAGCCAAATTGAAGATTTAATGAATGCCTATGTTGAAGAAAATGATGGCTATCCTGCTCTGGAAATGGTTGTATATGGCAGGGCTCCTTTGATGTTCACCAAATATTGTCCGATGAAAAAAATGAATCAATGCAGAATTTGCAAAACGAAGAGCTATGAGTTAAAAGATGAGCATGGAACATTCCCTATCCTTTCCCATGAGGATTGTACCTCGACTCTCCTTAATGGGAAGACGCTTAATCTGTTAGATGAGCTACCAAACCTCAAAGGAATCGAGGCGCTCCGGTTAAACTTCACAATTGAATCTAAAGATCAGGTTGTGGAAGTCATTCATAGGGCCTTAGGCAAATTAAATGGCTCAATGAAGAATGCTGTCTTCAATCAGGAAACAGACACAAGAGGACATTTTAATAAAGAGATTGTGTAGTCGTGGAATTCATTAAATGTTCTAAAATCAACCATAAGGAAGATCTTCAGATGAAAATATTATTAGTTGAAGATGATAAGACGATCGCGTCGGGACTGGAATATTCGCTGCAGCAAGAGGGTTATTGGACCGTTCTCTGCCATGATGCCGCTTCAGCCCGAAAGGTGCTCGCCGAAGACATTGATCAGTTCACTTTGTGCCTGTTCGATTTACAGCTTCCAGACGGAACGGGCTATGAATTATGCAAGATGGTGAAGGAACGACGGGATATCCCGGTCATTTTCTTAACAGTGATTGATGATGAGGTCAATGTCGTGATGGGACTCGATATGGGAGCCGATGATTACATTACCAAACCTTTTCGGGTTCGCGAGCTTCTCTCCCGGATCAAGTCCGTCTTGCGGAGATACCAGAAGCTGTCCCATGCCGGAGCGGTCATTGACATTGACAATGTGCGCATCCATACGCTGGAAGGCAAAGTATATAAAAACGGTGCCGAAATTTCGCTAACCGCCCTGGAATACCGCTTATTGCTGATCTTTGGCAACCACGTTGGACAGGTCCTCACCAGGAATCAGCTCTTGGAGCAAATCTGGGACGTGGCCGGCGACTTCGTGAATGACAACACGTTAACGGTTTATATCAAAAGGCTAAGGGAAAAGCTGGAGGATAATCCAGAGCAGCCGGCTCTGATCAAAACAGTACGCGGTTTAGGCTATAAGGTTGGTGATTAGATGCTGCGCAATCGGGAAAATCAAATATTATTACTCGTCATGGGTTCGATCAGCTTATCGGCGATCGTCATTGCTGCTTTCATTTCGTCTGTCACCGCAGCCCTGGTTATTATTGTATCCGTGCTGCTTACCGGCACAGCTGTATTATTCACAAAACGGAGATATTACGAGCTAGAGAAGCTGTCCGTCTATTTGCGGGAGATTAGCAGTGGCCAGGCCTCCCTTGACCCTCGTGATAATCAAGAAGGTGAGCTTAGCATCTTAAAGAATGATATTTACAAGGTGACACGCATGCTCTCCGAGCATCGTTCGCTATTGCAGCGGGATAAGCTTCAACTGACCGATGCCATCTCCGATATTTCACATCAGCTTAAAACACCGATCACCTCTATGACAGTCATGGCAGATCTGTTAAGCGCCCCTGATCTGCCTTCACTCAAAAGAACGGAGTTCACCCATCATATTCGCATTCAGCTTGAACGAATCGATTGGCTTGTTTCATCCTTATTAAAGCTAGCGAAAATGGAAGCGGGAACTATCCCGTTCAAAAAAGATCGAATACACATGAGAACCTTAATCCAAAAGGCACTAGAGCCGGTTATGATTCCGATGGATATTAAGGGACAGACCGTTTCCATCACAGGGGATGACAACGTCTCTTTTGCCGGCGATTTCCGTTGGACTGCTGAAGCGGTTATCAATATTTTGAAAAATGGAGTGGAGCATACACCTGAGGGCGGTGCGATTACAATCACATTTTCCGACAACGTGCTATATACGGAAATCGTTATTGCTGACAACGGAGAGGGCATTCCGAAAGAGGATTTGCCTTATATATTCAAACGTTTTTATAAAGGAAAGAATGCTAATGAAGGAAGTATCGGTATAGGGCTTGCGATGGCTCACAGCATCATTGCAAGCCAGAACGGCGTGATTGATGTAACGAGCGGCAGCGGGAGGGGCACAGAGTTTCGGATCAAATTTTATAAGCATGTGATTTAACAGCATTCCGTAAGTGACTGAACTGTCACCTCCAACGTCACTGTAAAGTCATTTTGGACAGTTAAAATGATATTTATCAGATGAACAATGGAGGTACAACCATGCAAATGAAGCAGCAGCGCAAGATTACTTTTATTATCACGATAGGCTACACCCTGATTATTCTTTATTTTATGCTTTTTGCTTTCGGCAGAGCGGATACGGTAGATCAAACCAGTCAGTACACCTTTATTTTTTTGCCGGACGGTTTTTTTAGGGTGCCGGGTCTTTCCGATCTTCTACATCCGACACTGATGGACTTGGTGGGTATTGGAAACTTTGCAGCCTTCATACCTTTTGGCATACTGTTTCCGTTGTTATACCGCACTAGCTTTGTTCGCTTCATGACAGGGTTTATCCTGTCCATTCTTGTGGTGGAGACCATCCAGGCCCTAACATTCCTCGGCAGCTTTGACACGAACGACGTCATAACGAACTCAGTGGGCGCTGCTATTGGATTCGGGGGCTACAAGATTGGCTTCCGTACAAAAAACTACTGGAGAAATATCGCTGCTACAGGAATTGCCAGTGCTGTGTTAATGCTCGGCGTATGGGGGGTCTTCGGAGTAGTTGATCAAGTGTTCACCAAAGAGTTGGCCCCTTTTGTAGCGATAAACGAATGGGAAGATAGTACCGGAAATCGAGTAACGGGAACCAAACAGGACAGTCTTAAGATTGGCGGTCAAGACGTGACACCCCAATATAATGTGTATGGCATCGAAGGCAAAAAGAAGGAAACATATACGTATTCGCTAGGCAATAAGAGTGATCTGTATCTTAGATTGAATTATGGAATTCCTGATCATAAGGATTTTCAGGGCAGCCTTAAGGTTACCGTTGACGGGCATGAGCTCCTGTCTGTATCTGCAGAAGATCAGCTCCATGAGCCGGACAATAGGATCCTTCATCTCACCGGGGCTAAAGAGCTTAAGATAACCATTGAGGGGAATGAAATCCTTTGGGATGTTGGATATAGAGAGATGGTATATAACTGGAATTGAGCATCTCGGGAAGGAGGGATGGCAATGGAGATTTTAACCATTGAAAATTTGTCCAAAATATACGGCACAGGCGAATCGGCGGTGAAGGCGCTTGATGATGTTTCCTTTTCGGTCCAAAAAGGTGAATTCGTCGTAATTATCGGACCTTCCGGATCGGGGAAATCGACACTCCTTCATATGCTGGGCGGTGTGGATCGACCGACTGGCGGGAAAGTGTATGTTCAGGATACGGATATGTATACCTTGGACGAAACGCAGCTGGCCATCTTCAGACGCAGGCAAATCGGGCTGATCTACCAGTTTTTCAATCTGCTTCCCGTCCTGACGGTGGAAGAGAATATTACGCTGCCGCTCTTGCTGGATCAACAAAAGGTAGATCAAAAGCAATTGGCTGATCTTGTGAATACGTTGAATTTGCAGCATCGATTAAACCATCTGCCGAATCAGCTATCCGGTGGACAGCAGCAGCGTGTCTCGATTGGCAGGGCGATTATCGGCAATCCTGCGATCATGCTGGCCGACGAACCCACCGGGAATCTGGACAGCAGGAATAGCAGCGAGATCGTCGATTTATTGAAAATGCTGAATAAGACCTATCATCAGACCCTGCTCGTAATCACGCATGACGAACGGATCGCCCTGCAAGCCGACAGAATCATTTCAATTGAAGATGGGAGGATTGCCAAAGACGAGGTGATAAGGCGATGAATATTGTCAATACATTAACCATCCGGCATCTGAAGCAGAACAAGAGACGAACACTTGTGACTATTCTTGGCGTAATTATTTCGGTATCCATGATGACCGCTGTCATTACGCTTATTTTTTCCTTTGCGGATTTAATGATCAGACAAACGATCACAGATACAGGGGAGTGGCATGTTCAGTATCAAGATATAACCAAGGAACAGCTTGCGGCGATAAAGGGCGATGATGCAACTAAAACGGTTGCTCTCACAAGAGACCTTGGGTATGCCCCATTAGAAGGGGGACAAAATTCCAATAAGCCGTACTTGTTCATTAAGGAATATGATGTACAAGGGTTCACACAATTTCAGATTGAAATAAGCAAGGGGCGTCTTCCGCACACGGACAAGGAGGTTGTGATCTCCGAGTCTGTTACAACAAATGGCAAAGTGAAGTACGAAATCGGCGACCGTCTAACGCTTCGGGTCGGCGACCGATTCAAACAAGGGGGCGATCATCCCCTGGATCAGACGGAACCGCTGCGCAGGAAAGACGGCACATTGACCGAGACATTACAGCATAGCATAATTAGGGATTATACGGTGGTAGGCTTCATTAAACCTCCGGTGTCGGAACCGGCCCGGGCCCCGGGTTATACGATCATTAGCTATGTCGATGATCATATCATCGGGGGGGACGATCGGGTCGATGCGTCGGTGGTCTTGCAGCAGGTCAATCCGTTCTTGTTCGCACATGCGGAGAAGCTGGCTGAGAAAAACCAAATGGACACTGTCCAATATAATAACGATTTGCTTCGTTATTATGGCTTGTCCAGCAGCGGAGCCTCATCCAGCATGATGTTCTCATTATCGGCAATCATTATGGGGGCCATTATAATTGGCTCGGTTGGGCTCATCTATAACGCTTTTGCGATATCCGTCTCGGAACGTTCCCGCCATTTAGGGATGCTCGCGAGCGTGGGGGCGACGAAAAGGCAGAAGCGAAATTCCGTATTTTTTGAAGGTATCGTCATTGGTTTGATCAGCATTCCCATTGGCATCTTATGCGGTCTTGCCGGAATCGGAATCACCTTTTCGTTCATGAACACAATGATTGAAGGGGCATTATGGACTAGTGAAAAGCTGAGGCTTATCGTCACGCCGTTATTGCTCTTGATTACTTGTCTTGTTTCGATGCTGACGATTTTCGTTTCGGCGTATCTCCCGGCGGTTAAAGCATCCAGGGTATCTCCCATGGACGCGATTCGCCAAACCACTGACGTAAAGCTTACGGCCAAAGCAGTGAAGACGTCGAAGATCATTCGTAAGCTCTTCGGAATCGAAGCAGAAATCGGGCTGAAAAACTTAAAAAGGAACAAACGAAGATATCATGTTATTCTTTTTTCGCTGGTCATCAGCATCGTTTTGTTTTTGACGATATCGTTTTTCACGACTGGCCTGACACAATCTCTGGCATTGTCGCTGGAAGGCATCAATTACGATATTGAAGTGTCGTCCAGTAATGGCGAAAAACTAGATGACCGGTTGATGCAATCGCTTGTATCTCTGGATGGCGTCACGGAATATAGCGTCAGTCATGAGTTAGTCAGGAACGCTTGGGTCGATGCAGCAAGCATCGCCGACGAGTTGCAAGAGAAGGTTAAGCAGGATAAGAGTATGCTGCAAGACGGGAAATACCCTTACGAAATTAAGCTCTATGCACTGAATGATTCGAGCCTGCAAGCCTATGCCAGAGCGGCCCACGCAGATTACGAACAGCTTACGGATCTGGATCATCCTGCCGCAATCGTGATGGATACGATTCATTACAAAGATATAGATACGGGGAAATATATTCAGACGAAGTCCATATATGCGAATATCGGACAACATATCGAGCTAACGAGTTTTTTTAAAGCGAGCGGGGAAGAAACGAAGGCAAATAAAGTGAGAGTTGCCGCATTGACGGATAAGGCACCGATGGGGATGAGCCCGGTAGGCGTAGGCGGGTTAAATATGATCGTGTCGGAACGCGTCATGAATCGGCTGGCAGACGGCGAGGAGCTGGCTAACGCTTCGATGTATCTCCATTTGAAAAGCACGGAACCGGTGAAAACGCAGCAGGAAATTGAAGCGTTGAATGAGACCAATCTGAATGTCTACAATGTATATCAATCCAGAATAAGAGAAGAACAACAGATTCTGCTGATGAACGTCTTTTCTTACGGTTTCATCGTATTAATCTCTGCGATTTCCGTTGCGAACATCTTTAATACGATCTCAACAGGGCTGGCTCTTCGCAAACGGGAATTTGCGATGCTGAAATCCGTAGGCGCGACGCCAAAGGCGTTTGCAAAAATGCTGAACTATGAGAGTGTTTTTTATGGGGTCAAGTCGCTCTTGTATGGGCTTCCTGTCAGTTTCGCCGTGATGGTTCTGATCTATAAAGCATTTGCGAACAAATTCAGCTATGGGTTCACCCTGCCCTGGATGAGCATTCTGTCTGTCATTGTGTGTGTATTTGTCATTGTCAGCTCTGCGGTTGTTTATTCCGGAGCTAAAGTAAAAAAAGAGAATATTATTGATACCTTAAAGCAAGAGAATATATGATTTTAGAATTGCGGGATTGCGGACCGTTATTACGATTTGGCAGTAGCTGAGAAGAGCATTATCAAGGAGGATACGGGGATGAGGATGCCAAGCGACAGCGAGCTGACATTGCTATTCGAAGGAGATGAGCAACAGCTTCAACAATTTGCTTTTGCGAACAGCGTCACCATAGATTGGAGAGAAGAGGACGAGGAGATCGTCCGATTGTTCGGTAAACAGCTTCCCGATGAAACGGTCGAGGTAACGCCTACGGACAAAGGACTGGATGTTACCTACAATGGACAAATGCATTCGATTGCGCTTACCTTTACCGGAAATGATCGCTATATCACGATTCGCAGCTTTCAGGAGCTGATCCGGGACAAATACGAAATTCGACTATTTGAGGCCTCGTATCTATCCGATACGCACGAATTTTTAATTTTACCGAAGCAGAAGTGGGAGGAACTGGATGCCCGATACCCGGTGCGGAGTAGGGAGATATTCCGTGTCATCGATGATGAGCTGGATTTTCCGTAAATTTCACCGATAGACTGGTTAAACTGAACCTTAGTAAGAAATAAGTAGCTATACGTATTTCATTTGACACCCACCCCCAACCAGTGCTATTTTTACTCTAGAATATCAAAGGCAATGTAACCTTAGGGTTCAACCTCGCTGAGAAGTGTGGGGTTGGGCCTTTTTTGCATTCCGATAAAGGGAGGAATATTAGCATGTTGCGGACAGAGTTACTTTTACAAAGACTGGATGAGATTGGGGGGACGCTCGGACGTAAGGGCGGGGCGCTTCTGCTGCTGGGTGTGGGGTCGGTGGGGGTGGAGCTGGAGCGAATGGATGAGTATTCGGATTTGGATTTTTTTGTTATTGTGGAAGCAGGGCAGAAGAAGAGGTATATTGACCGTCTGGATTGGCTGGAGGAGACGTATCCGCTTGCCTATGCTTTTAAAAACTCTGATGTGGGCTGCAAAATCTTGTTTGAGGATGGAATTTACGGCGAATACGCGATATTTGAGGAGCGAGAGCTGTCTGACGTGTCTTATACGGAGGGCCGGGTGGTGTGGAAGGCTCCGCTGTACAGTAACACGGCTATAGCCAAACCGCGCAGACCGCTGCCGAGTCAAAAGTGTGATTCCTTAGACTTTCCGCTGAACGAAGCGTTAACCAATCTGTACGTGGGGCTGGGTCGTTATGCCAGGGGAGAGCGCCTGTCTGCGGCACGGTTTATTCAGGGCCACGCGATCGACCGGATTTTGTCGGTGCTTCATCTGCTGGAGCCGGAGGTGGATTACTTCCCTGATCCCTTCGGAAATGAGCGCCGTTTAGAGAAGCGGTACCCCAGTTTTGCCGACAAGCTTGGCGGTATGCTGCAGGGATATGATCGTGTACCCGAGTCGGCACTATGCATTCTAGAGTTCATTGAAGCCGTCTATCCGGCCAATCCAAGACTTAGCACAGAGATACGAGACCTGGTTCACAAGCTTACTGCCAGATAACGTTAAGCTGAAATAAGTAGCGGCAAGTTTGTTGAATAAGTAGCAAAGGGCACCTGCTTGGGCGTCCTTTGCTTTAAGGAATCAGGGGTTTCTGCTTCATGTTTCGATCACAGTGATTTAGAATGTTCGCAAATTGTATTATTACCTGCGGTGATTCCCTCTCTTTTAAGATGGTTATCGCCCGCATCACACATTTCTTTTAATAAGGGAAGCAATGTCCGGCCATAGTCCGATATTGAGTATTCTACTCTAATGGGAACCTCGTCTGCATATACCGCGCGATTCACTAATCCATCCTGTTGCATTTGCTTTAATTGTTCGTTTAAAACCTTATGTGAGACGCCTTCACAAATTTTGAGTAAGTCTTTTGTGCGCTTTTGCTCATATCCTAATTGATACAGGATAATGCTTTTCCATTTACCACTAATGATATTTTGCACCACATCAAATCCAGTATTTATTTTATTCATGATATCCTCCTTACTTCGAAGTAACCTAGTGACTATAAAGTGCAGTATTTTCAATTGCAGACGCTCCAGATAAGATGATTATAGCAAATCTAAGCTATGGGGGGCGTTAAAATGAGTTTGCAGGATATTATCCTACAAAGGAAATCGGTCAGACATTATGATCCAAACTATAAGATTGAAAGAAAGGAAATACTTGATGCGATTGAACTGGCAGCCAAGTCACCAAACGGAAATAACATTCAGAGTACACGCTATTTACTCATCGAAGATAAGGAGTTGCGCGCTAAAGTTAAACCCATTGCATATCACCAGGAGCAGGTTGAAACCTCCAGTTATTTGATTTTGATCTTGGGGGATTACCGTGCTTTTCATACTGAGAATATCCATGCTATTCAAGACAAGGCTTTGGAGAAAGGTTATTTCACTCAAGAAACGAAAACGTATTTAACAAATGCAGCAATTGGTTATTATCACAACATGTCTAATCAAGATTATTTAAAAGAGTTGGTCCGCGATGGCAGTCTGGCTGCAATGACCTTGGTCCTTATTTTGAACGACAAAGGGTACCAGACCATCACGATGTCAGGTTATGATAAAGCTGCTCTTTTTGAAGGGCTCAACATTCCCGGACATTATGAAGACATTATGTTATTAAGTGTGGGCAGAGGGATTCAAGAGGGTCATTCCACTGTAAGACATGATATTGAGGATATAACGTTTATAGATAGGGTACCTTCGTTGCTACTTGGCAATGATGGGAACCCATAATTCCTGCTCTATTTTTTGCTCCTGGAGCCAACTAAGTTTGCAGGAATATGCTATGTATTTTGAACCGATATTGATTGAGCCATAGAGGTGGGAATTATGAGTTTTGGAGAAAAAGAGGCAGTACCCTTTGAATTCCTTGAGTTGGTTGGAGATGACGAGGCTTCATTGATTTGGGTGAATTCCGGAGGTTATTGATTTCGGTGTGATCGGGAATTATGAGTTTTTATTAGCAATATTCTTCAAATACAGAAGAAATGATCTCTTTATTGGCACAAGGTCTTCGGAGAATTCATGAAGTTTCAATTGAAGATTGTCCTTTTGATCATTCATTTGAACAGCTTATGAGCACTATTCAGTACAAGTTGAGTAGAGGGATTAAGTTTGATTCAACGGAGCTGCACAGAAGATTTGGTGAGGACAATGTTGAAAAGTTGCTGATTGAAGTCAACAATTATTCCCGGGAACTCAAAGAAGATTTAGTATTCACACACGGTGACTACAGCCTGCCAAACATCATCATTGCTGATGATTCTATAAGTGGATTTATTGATCTGGGGAATTGCGGGATTGCGGACCGTTATTACGATTTGGCAGTAGCTGAGAAGAGCATTATCAGAAACTTCGGCGAGCAATGGGTCAAGTTATTCTTTAGATCCTATGGAGTTTCAGAAATCGATTATACAAAAATAAGATTCTACCAAGTTGTAGAGCATTTGGTTTGGGCCTGATATGAACACAAGGAGGATACTGGGATGAGAATGCCAAGCGACAGCGAGCTGACATTGCTATTCGATGGAGATGAGCAACAGCTGCAGCAATTTGCTTTTGCGAACAGCGTCATTGTAGATTGGGGAGAGGAGGACGAGGAGATCGTCCGATTGTTCGGTAAACAGCTTCCCGATGAAACGGTCGAGGTGACGTCTACGGACAAAGGGTTGGACGTTACCTACAATGGACAACTGCATTCGATTGCGCTTACCTTTACCGGAAATGATCGCTATATCACGATTCGCAGCTTTCAGGAGCTGATCCGGGACAAGTACGAAATTCGACTATTTGAGGCCTCGTATCTATCCGATACGCACGAATTTTTGATTTTACCGAAGCGGAAGTGGGAGGAATTGGATGGCCGTTATCCGGTGCGGAGTAGGGAGATATTCCGTGTCATCGATGATGAGCTGGATTTTCCGTGATTAGAACATGATGAATTTATATGGAGCGGAGCATCACTTGATGGTGGTGTCAGATTCGATTGATGCGGAAGAGCACCGGCATTCTTTTTTACAGGTGACGATCTCATTAACAGGCGAATTTGACATTGAGGTGGCAGGGCAAAGCTTGAGTGGTCCAGGTATTGTTATCAATTCGAACGTCGTTCATCGGTTAAAAGAAGCAGGACACCCGTTGATGCTCCTTCTGATCGACAGCACCTCTGAGATGGCTGCAAGCTTTAAGCGGGTTCTGGCGGGGCAGCCGTATTATGTATTTCCGCAAGGAATGATGAAGAGCATTCGCGAATTTGTGCAAACAGAGTATGCTGGCGTTAAGGACCCGGACAGCTATCGTTCTTTTCTGGGACAACTCATGATGTTATTGGGTGTACAACAGGTGAATACTGCTATTGTTGATCCGAGAATAAGAGATTGTATTCAGCTCATCAAAGATTGCACCGAATCCGAACACTCCGTCAGTCAATACGCCCGGCAAGTTGGTTTATCCAACAGCAGATTGTCGCATCTCTTTAAAGAAAATACAGGCATATCGCTTAGCGGGTACATGGTGCTGCATAAGCTGCAGAAAGCAACCTATTTAATTTTTGAGGGGCTCAGCATTACGGATGCGGCTATGGCAGCAGGATTTGACAGCCCGTCCCATTTAGCCGCCACCAGCAAGCAGTTGCTGGGAATGACGGCGAAGGATATTCGCAAAGATAGCGTCTTTTTAAAAGTTTCTTGCCTGCATTAACCTTACAATGGGTGCAGGAGGTGTGTTCCATGAGTGCATACTTGAAGGAAACCGAATTGTTGAACTATTCTCACCCGTTAATCCAGCAAATTGTTCACAGCCGCCAGTGGGATTCGATGTCCAGGAAGGACCAAATTCTTGGCATCTATAACTACGTTCGTGACGAAATCCGCTTCGGCTATAACCGGGCGGATGATATTCCGGCATCGGTAGTATTGCAGGATGGCTACGGTCAGTGTAATACAAAGGGAGTGCTATTTATGGCGCTGCTAAGGGCTGTGGGCGTGCCATGCCGTATGCATGGATTTGCCATCGACAAGAAGCTGCAAAAGGGGGCAATGAAAGGGTGGTATTACCAACTGTCCCCCCTGGAGATCATTCATAGCTGGGTTGAAGTGCTATATGAAGATAAGTGGTTGAATATTGAGGGATTTATACTGGATGTCCCCTATTTGACCAAGCTTCAGCAAAGATTCGAACAGTGTACGGGTTCATTTTGCGGGTATGGCGTTGCAACCGATAATTTTCAAAAGCCGGAGATCTATTGGAACGAAAATGATACCTACGTGCAAAAAGAAGGCATCGTTCAGGATTTCGGGATTTACGATAGTCCCGATGCTTTCTTCACGGCTCATCCGCAAGGGCTCAGCCCGTTCAAGAAAATAATCTATAGCAGGGTGGTTCGGCATCTGATGAACCGGAACGTCGATTACATCAGGCGGGGGTAAGATAAGCTAACGGTTTTAAGGACCATCCTCAATACCTGACGACTTAGCCCCGCGCCATCGTATTTGCGATCAAAGGTTAGGAGGCCCCCTCTTTTTTCTTAACCTACATGCGCCACAGCCCGAACCTCTACCCACTGTTCTGGAAATGCCAGGTAAGTCACCCCGATCATGCTCCCCGCCGGCCGATGCTCTCCGACATACTTTTTGAACAGTCCGATCGCGGTTTCCGCGTGCTCCTGCGCATTCGTCAGATACAGCTCCACGTAAGCCAGATTATCCTTTGTCGCTCCGAACTCTTGTAGCACGGTATCCAAATTCTTCAGCGTCTGGGTCATCTGTGCCTGAATATCGCCTGCTCCGACGAAGTTGCCCTCCGCATTATGGGAGAACTGTCCCGAGATATACAGCGTGTTGTCGACAAGGTACCCCTGCGAAATCCCGTGATCCCAGAGGTTATGATTGTACGTTCGAATGGTTGTCATTGCTTTAGCCCCTTTACTTCAAAGTAAAGCTATTATAGACTGAGCAAAAATAAAGGGATAGTACGCACAAAGAAGTGGGCTACTATCCGAAAGGATAGCGTGAACATGGGCATTTCTGATTTGAAGGGCAAGGAGACGGTGATCCAAGACACACCATTCGGTTATACGATGTCGGTGATCGGCGGGAAGTGGAAGATGGCGATTCTGTATCTGTTGTCCGCCAAACCCTCGATTCGGTTCAACGAAATGCAGAGACAGCTCAGAGCGGTGACGTACAAGGTTCTCAGTGCGCAGCTTAAGGAATTGGAGGCTGACGGGCTGGTGAAGCGCGTGGAGTATCCGCAGATTCCGCCCAAAGTGGAGTATTCGCTGACACCGAAAGGGCAGACTCTGCTACCTGTGTTGGAGCAGCTGTGCGAGTGGGGAGCGCAGAATCGGTGAGGTTCCTACATTCACATTAGCGCCAAAATCATACCCATGGGCACGGGCTACCAGCTAGGGCTGGGGATTTCATAGACAACATAGAAGTTCCAATTTATAAAGTGTATGGAAAGGGTACCAGATTAATTAGTCCTGCCTCATTCACAATTCCTGTAATGCTAGGGCTCTCACAGCAGCTTGTTTTAATGCATCCATCAAGATCAAGTACGGATGCGGGCCGTAGCTGATGCGAGCCACGCCTAGTAATGCCAGCTTCTGTAGTGGGGGTGAGTCCGGGGAGATCATAACATTCACAGGGATTGAAGACTGCTCGCATAATTTCCCGATCAACCTCTCGTCACACAGACCCGGCACAAAAATTCCGTGAGCTCCGGCCGCTGCATAGGCATGTACCCTTTGAAGGACAGCTTCCAAGTGAGCCTCGTTGTGCTCATCTGCTGGTGTCTCTAAGAAGACATCAGTTCGAGCATTAATAAAAAGGGGAATAGAAGTATGCTCAGCGGCTTCCCGCACAGCTGCGATACGCAAGACTTGCTCCTCTATGGCGTATAATCCCGGCTCATGGATCTTCTGATCTTCAAGATTGATTCCTACGGCCCCACACCCGATGATCTTCAGCACATTGTCCTTGATCCTTTCGGGAGAAGATCCATAACCGCCTTCTATATCAATAGTAATGGGCAGATCTACGCTATTGCTGATGCGCTGAAGATTGGATAGAACGAGGTCGAAAGGAAGCTTCTCTCCATCCTCGTAACCATGCGCAGCAGCTACAGACCAGCTGCCGGTGGCAATAACTTGGCCCCCTGCTCCTTGAATAATTTGCGCGCTTCCTGCATCCCAGGCATTGACGAGGACAAGCGGATTGCCGCTTCTATGCAGATCGTGTAACTTCTGTGCTTGTTCAAGTTGATTGTTCATTTTTTGAACCCCCGGTTTTCTCATGATTTAGCAGCCATTCTTTGCGTGCGACTCCACCGCCATACCCGCCGAGTTCACCACTGACGTTAATTACGCGATGACAGGGAATGACGATCGCCAGTTGATTGGCCCCATTCGCCTGTGCTACCGCACGATATGCGGTGGGCTTGCCAAGCGCCAGTGCGATATCGGCGTAAGAGCTTGTTTCGCCCGCTGGAATCTTCTGTAACTGTTCCCACACACTCTTCTGAAATGGCGATCCCATTAGATGGAGAGGGGTCTTAAATTCGGTTAACATTCCTTCAAAATACTGGCTTAGTTCATTCTCGATAGACTGAATAGGGGTGGTCTGTCCTGGTATAATTGCCGCTTGAAGTCTTGTCCTTAACCGTTCGACCTCACGTTCTAGACCTCGGCGATCTACGAATTCCAGGAGATATAGCTCATTGTCATCCGCTATTGCCATCATAGGGCCGAGTTGCGTGTCCAGCCAGGATGCCCTAAGAATAAGGCTATCATCTAACCGCGTAGGCGTTGCGCCCATAATGCGGGAGAAGGCGTCACGGAATCCGCTGCTGGAATCGTAGCCAGAAGCTAATTGTGTATCAATAATCTTTCCCCCCGACCGGATGCTCTTCAAGGCCAGTCCCATTCGACGGGACCTGGCATATTCAACGAATGTCATGCCAAAGCGCTTTTTAAATTGACGGCGGGCGGTCGATTCATCAATGGATAATGCCTTGAAGTCTTGTCCCTTCCACCGCTTCTCCGGGTTTTGCTCAACGGCCTCGACCAGTAGCCGGACGATATCGGAGACATGATTCGGGTGGGACAAGGGCCGGCAGCGCTGGCATGGGCGGAAGGAGGCCAGAAGTGCCTGCTGCGCTGTCTCGTAGAACTCGCAGTTATCGTACTTTGGCTTCCTGGCTGGACAAGTAGGCCGGCAAAATACGCCGGTGGAGGTGACTCCCACATAGAAGACACCTTCATAGTCAGACTTTTTCTCGATAAGGGCTTTATAATACTCCAATTTGCGTTCCTCATTTTGAATCATGATCACACCTGCATGTTTTAGGATGAGTATAGTATACCTCCTGCTAACAGCGTCCATAGCCGAAAATCAGGCACGTATTCTCTTTTCAAGCAAAATGCTGGGCGATATTAGTTAAATACTCTTCTTCATCCGTATTTTCTTTCATCTGAATGAGCATCTTTGCATCATCTCCGACGATGTACCGGAATTGACTTGTACCGTCTGTGGCCGCTTGGTATATGGTTTCGGCAACGATTTCTGGAGGGGAGGCGTAGGACGTTTGTTTTTCCATCTCACCCAATTTCGTGCGAAACGCAGCAGTAAATAGCTTGTAGTCTGTTAAATCATCATTATAAAAGAATTCCATGGACCTTCCACCGAAGTCCGTATGAATAGCACCGGGTTCAATCAACTTTACTTTGATGTTTTGTGATGCTAATTAAGCATTCTTCCGCGTTGGTGTGAATACCTTTATGAGTGGTGCGAAAGTCCGTAATCATTTGGGGCAGGAGAAAGGGGCACGAACATGGAAGGGTCAGGGATTAGGCAGGGGAAGAAAAGGATTACGGCGAAGATAAGAGGGTATTTGGTGGTGATAGCTATCATCTTGTCGGTAATGGCATTAGGAGCTCCTGCAATTGCCGGAGGCGATGAAGGGGGGAACCCCAAACAACTAGTTGTGACCTATGAGACGAACGGAGGCTCAACAATAGGCTCGGTATTACGGTAGACAATATAACGGCAGTATCGGCCCGATATATTAAGCTTAACGTAACGGTACCTACACAAACCACGAATGCTGCGGCAAGAATTTATGAATTTGAGGTATATCATATAGACATGTAACCCTTGGAGTCAAACCGTACTGTGTGCTTAGATACATTACGGTGAACAACGCGTGAGAATGGCATCTAAATTGGGTTCCTCAATGTTCTTTGGGGCGCGAGATACGTTCCATTAGTATAGCTGCCCTGTGCCGGGGAAGAAAACGGCCCATCTGAGCGGCCATGTGATTATTTCGCCCGTCGACGATATAACTGCTGCCTTTGTCGATTCCGCGAAATCCGGCTTGAACGACTTTCTCTGGAGTGGACAATGTGCTACCCGCCGCCATGTCCCTGCTGCCGACAGCATCGAAAAAGCCTGTATCCGTCGCACCCGGGCAAAGGGTAAGGACGCGCACCCCGCGTCCACGGGTTTCGGCCCACAACGCTTCGGAGAAAGATAACACGAAAGCCTTGGTTGCACCGTAGACAGCCGAATAGGCGCAAGGTGCAAATGCGGCCATTGAAGCCACGTTGACGACGACTCCGTCCTTGCGTTCCAGCATGCCGGGTAGAAAATGATGCGTCAGGTCGACAAGAGCCGCAGTGTTCAGAATAATTTCCGCCTGCTCGCGCTCTGGATCAATCTCCTCAAAGCGCCCATGCGTGCCAATGCCTGCGTTATTGATTAGAATATCTACCGTTAGGCCGAGCGCTGCAATGGATTCGGCCAGCTGGCGCGGGGCACCTGCTTTGGCCAAATCGCAGGGAAGGGCATAGGCCTGCACCCCATACTTACGTTGAATTTCGCCGGCCAATGCTTGCAGCTTCTTGGCTGAGCGTGCAGCTAGTACGACATGGCAGCCTCGTGCCGCCAGCGCCCCGGCATACACTTCGCCAATTCCGGATGAAGCCCCGGTGACCACTGCCAGCTTGCCCTGATATGAATATGTATTCATGACACAGCCCCCTCGTCTTGATATGGTTATGATCATACCAACGATAGAAGGGGCTAACCACTGTGCCTCTTTACTATTAACGGAACTAACAGGCTAAGATTACGGCCGCCCTTCGGCGTCTTGCTTCAGCAGGTCCGCTAGCCGCTCTTCCGTTCCCGAACCAGGTGTAGGAACGAAGAAGCACCATTGCAGTCCTGGATTATTGTCGAGGGCCGCGCAATGGATCGTGAACGATAATTCCTGTCCGCCTGGAAGGAGATACTGGACCGGGGCAGAGCTTTTTTGCCGGATCTCATGCCACTCCCACAACCGTATGAAGTCTTCGCTATTCTGTCTAAGACGCTCATATCGTTCCATGTACATGGGGTTGTTTTTATTGCTGTCGAAGCCTGCCCGGATTAACGCCGTCATGAAACGGGCAAATTCTTCCCAGTTGTCAAGCCTCTTGGGGTACTCCGGATCCAGAAACACCAGCGTCACCATGTTTCGTTCGCTTTCCGGCAATCGGCTGAAGTCAGCGACAACGAGCTCCGCTCCCCGATTCCAGACGATCATATCGGCAAACTCATTGGCAATGAAAGAAGGATAACGCATTTGATCCACAAGGTTTTGCAAAAATCCGGTATCGGGTTGTTCTGAACTCCGGGTCATGCTGAAGCTGATTGAATCAGGTGCGGCCAGGTCGAATAAGTGCTTCCGCTCGTCTGCATCCAGTTGCAGCGCTTGGCTGATGTTGGACAAGATTTCCGGGGAAGGATTCCTCTCCCGGCCCTGTTCTAGCCAGGTATAATAAGTTACGCTGACATTGGCCAGATAGGCGACTTCTTCCCTTCGAAGTCCCGGAGTACGTCTTCGGCCAGGCAAGGGCTTGATTCCCACATGTTCAGGCTGAAGCCGATGTCTGCGCGATTTGATGAATTCCCCCAGTGCGGATGAAAAACCATGGTTCTCCATACAGGCGCTGCCTCCTCTAGCGTTCCATCTTTACTGTGATATACATAGAGTATACCCGCTCAAGTAAGGTCAATGATAAGGAAAGTTTCATCCATAAACAACGGGTGTAGCTACTCTTTTACCATCCGAGAAAGTGGGCAATACAAAAGTTCATAAAATTAATTTCTACATGGGGAGAGTCCCTGAAGGGTATAACAAAAATAGCTGTAACTCTGACAGAGGATAATAGCACGGGATTTTCGAAGAAATTGGTCGAGACGCTCTAATTGGGGGGAGTGGCTGTCGCAGGTTTCTTCAAATGACACAGACCGCTTAATTTGCCGTCTTATTGACAAAATCAATCTCATTTCTGATCCCTTTATGGGCGTCATTCCACAGGCCCTTGGTCAGGCGGATGCGCAGCAGGCATGTGTTAGGGTCCTCATCGTTATTGGCTTCGTTATACCAATCGGCGAACATTGTGCGCAGCTTGGTCATCATCCCGGCGTTTTTCTCGTCACATACCCAGCCCAGGTTTTCACCGATACCATCTGCCGTAAAGTTCTCGACGATGATACATACGGCGACTTCGGGGTTTTGGGCGATCTGCTGCATCTTGCCTGAGGTCGCGTAAGTGACGGTGTAGAACGCGCCGTCCTCATAATAGGCATCCACAATGCGGGCGGCGGGACGGCTTGTGCCATTGGCCCCCGGTTCCAGCGCGATGGTGGACAAAGAGATTAGGCCGTCCTTGTTCCCCACTTGTTCTTCAAGCAGCTTCATGGCTTCGTCGTATTTGCTCATTATATTCCCTCCTAAAGTGTCATAAGGCATATTAACAAGTTTATCATTGTAAAGTCTTAGAGCATGTGAAGAATAATACGATAAAAAATTAAATCGCCGCTTGAAGTTAATTTGGTTCAGCTGTTTGCATATCAGAATGAAGAGTTTTTGGTCACCTCAGGAGAAAGCGATATTCAGGATATCGTAAGTATGCTAATGCGGAGAAATCTTAAAATTTCCATAATCTTCTTTTCAGTGGCAGTTTTATGCATTTATCTGTCTTGGTACAATTTCGAACTCGCTAGGCTGTAAACTAACGGGATACGATATTTCAATAATAAGGAAGTTCTGTTCGAAAGCCTCACTAAAACGCTACTGACAAACCGCTGTCAGTAGCGTTTTAGTATACTGGATTCAGCTTAAGTAAAAAGGAGTTGCGTTCGGCAATGGATACGAAAGAAACGTTGCGTAAATTCGAGGATACGGAAAATGGAAGTCCTTCATATTGGATAGGGGTCGTCTCAGCGAACCACGCGCAGGGGGGCGTTAGTGGCGGCTTTGCCCAGATGTGTCACGGTAAAGCAGCGCCGTTACGCAGGATGCACCCTGGGGATTGGCTTGTGTATTATTCTCCCCGCATGGAGATAGGAGAAGGCGAGCCGCTGCAAGCGTTCACCGCTAGGATGGCTACGGCCAGTGTAATACAAAAGGTACTGTCGTAAATTCCGAAATCCTGAACGATTCCTTCTTTTTGCACGTTGGTACCATTTATCTTCATATAGCATTTCAACCCAGCTATGAATGATCTCCTGGTAGGGTGGTTCGGCATCTGATGAACCGGAACGTCGATCACATAAGGCAGGGGTAATAGATGCACTAAAGAAGACCAATAGGAGGGGAAGTCATGCAAGATCAGAAAGAAATGCTTGAGATCAACAAAGCAGGATGGGATGAAGTAGCTGATCAATATTTTGGAATACATGCTTTGCCGCAATATGGGCCATATGCACCCACAGAGGATGAATTGCATCTTCTAGGTGAGGTTGCTGGCAAGACAGTACTTGAGATAGGCTGTGGCAGTGGACACTCGCTTTTGTACATGGCAAGCAGAGGCGCAGGGGATGTCTGGGGAATCGATTTATCGACGACTCAGGTTAATTACGCTAAGGAACTGCTCCAGGAGAACAGATTGACCGGGAACATACAACAGATGTCTATGGAAAACATAGATGACTTGCCCAGTGAATATTTTGATATCGTATTCTCTGTTTATGCATTAGGCTGGACAGTCGATATGGCACGGACACTATCTAACATCTACAAAAGACTAAAAAACGGCGGGGTATTGGTATTTAGTTGGGAACATCCCATACAAAGCAGACTGATGTATGAGGATGACAAAATGACCTATACTCAATCCTATCATTCCGAAGGACCTTATAAGGTAACTTGGCGTGGAGTACCCGTGATCATGCACCATCGAAAAGTCAGCACAATATTAAATAAACTTTCAAATGCTGGCTTTTTTATAGAACGGGTAATTGAAGAATCACGGGTTCCTGAGACAGACGAAAGTTCACCGACTACATGGTATTCGGGGATGAAGGCACGTTTAAGTCCTCCAACCATTATCATCAAATGTATAAAGAAATAAGCTAACTATTTCAATTTTATATCAATTCAATCAACTGAATGTGAATCAATCAAAAAAGTGAAAGATACCCCTCTACTTCAGTATCTGAAGCTCAGTTGAGGTATTCCCCTATCGGACAGGTTTGTCCTGAACAAATAAATATTACAGATAACTAGACACGCAGCTGTCAGGTTCTGTGGGTTACACTAGCTTTGTATTCAAAGATTACAAAGGAGTTGATCATATGGAGCCTAATCTTAATCTGCTTCCGCAAGTTATACTAGATTTTATAGCCGCTACCAATAAACCCGATCCGGATGCTTATGTCGACTGCTTTTCGAAAGATGCACTTGTTCTCGATGAAGGTAAAGAGTGGGCAGGCAAAGCTGCTATAAAACAATGGAGTGCCGAATATCATTTTGGAGCTAACATAACACTTGAACCCATACAGGATAAACAGCATGGGGAAGAAAACGTGGTGGTTTTTAAGGTTGACGGGGATTTCGACAAAACCGGCCTCCCGGACCCTCTCTATTTGGATTTTAATTTTCAGATTCGCAACGATAAGATTAAGCAGCTTGCGATCGGGCTGTCTAAAGGATCGGATTAAGTAGACAAAGGCCAATCATATAAGGAACATGGGGAACCCAAAGATGATACTAAATCATGTGTTATTGAAGCTGAAGCTAATGTTCGCCCTGGTCCTTCAGCATACGATTTGATCCTGATCACCAAGTTTGCTTCCTTAGAAGACATGGATGAATACCTTATCCACCCGGCCCATCAGGAAGTCGCCAGGTGGATGGGTACGGTTCTGGAAACACAGGCGTCTGTCTGCTGCTCAATCTAATAGAAGTTAGCTACCAATGTCTCTTCAGTCGCATACCTGCGAAATATTAACAGCGCCATGTTCTTCATTAGTGAAGAGTATGGTGCTGCCATGCCGTATGCACGGATTTGCCATTGATAAGAAACTGCAAAAGGGGGCAATGAAAGGGTGGTATTACCAATTATCTCCCCAGGAGATCATTCATAGCTGGGTTGAAGTGCTATATGAAGGCAAGTGGTTAACCAAGCTTCAGCAAGAATTCGAACAGTGTACGGGTTATCTGAAAAAACACCTAAAACAGCTCAGGAAGGATATGCTGATGAAGATAATTACATTATGCGGTTCTACAAAATTCAAGGAGCAATTTGAACAAGCTAATGCATTTCTTACACTACAAGGAAACATAGTGATTAGTTTAGCCTTCTTTGAACAAACTGAAGGTTTTGAAATCACGGAAGAACAAGCGGAGTTACTGGGAGATCTGCATTTTAGAAAGATTGATATTTCTGACGAAATCTTCGTGATTGATGTAAATGGCTACATTGGCAACAGCACAAGAAATGAGATTGAGTATGCTGGAAAAACGGGTAAGGCAATCCGCTACTACTCTGATGGAGAGATTCCTTCTACATTTTCAGCTAAAAAACCAGTCATCAACAGAATTACAGCTTTCCGCTATCGCGAAAAGCTATGACCAATCATGCTTTTTACATATAACCTGCATTTCTTGCCCTCATGCTATACTCAGTACACTAAAAAGTTGTAAGGAGATGTAGCGATGATACCCTTTCGCAATGATCATGTAGGCAGCTTCCTGCGTCCTGCGAACTTAAGCCAGGCGCGTGAACAATATAAAGCTGGCAACATCACATATGAAGCATTAAGAGCGGTGGAAGATCAAGAGATTATCCGGATTATTGAGCAGCAGAAGGAGAATGGCGTATTCGCAGTAACGGATGGGGAATTCCGCAGAAGCTGGTGGCATTTTGACTTTCTGGGCGGGCTAGACGGCGTAGAGCTGTATGAGGAGATCGACGGGCCCAAGTTCCATAATATGCAGACCCGTAAGGGTGGCATTCGTGTGGTGGGTAAAGTAGATTTCTCCAGCCATCCCTTTATCGGGCATTTTGAGTTTTTGCTAAAGCATGCAGGTGACGCCGTAGCGAAGCAAACCATTCCAAGTCCCAACATGCTGATCTACCGGCTGGAGCCTGGGGCCAATAGTTATAACGACCGGGAGCAATTCCTTCAGGATACGATTGCGGCGTACCAAAAAGCCATTCAAGCGTTCTATGATGCCGGATGCCGGTACCTGCAACTGGATGATACAGCATGGGCAGACCTTTTCTCAGCAGCAGGTCACGATAAGTTGCGGGCAAAGGGTCTGGAACCGGCGGAAGAGCTCAAGATCATGCAGCGCATGATTAACGAAACCTTGGCTCATAAACCGGCTGACCTAGTGGTAACAATGCACATTTGCCGGGGGAACTATAAATCCAACTACTTCTCAACTGGCGGATATGATTACGCTTCTGAGGTCATTTTTGGAGGCTTAGACGTAGATGGCTTTTTCCTGGAATTTGATGATGAGCGTTCAGGCAGCTTCGAGCCTTTGAAATATGTGAACCGGCCGGATTTGAAAATCGTGCTGGGTCTGCTCACATCCAAAACAGGCGAACTAGAAGATAAAGAGTACATTAAAGCCCGGATTGCCGAAGCAGCAACCTATGTGCCCCTTGAGCAGCTGTGCTTGAGCCCGCAATGCGGGTTCTCCTCTACAGAGGAAGGCAATATTCTAACGGAAGAACAACAGTGGCGTAAGCTTCGTTATGTGAAGGAAATTGCCGAAGAAGTGTGGAAGGCAGACCAAGAGACCGTTATTGTGGAGGCCTTCATTAATGGTCACCATGTACCCTCCCGTTCGCAGTCAGCCAAAGAGAATCCGGCGGACCCGGCGGAAATCGTAGGCTATTTCCCTGTCACTACGAAGGAACAAGCGGTGGAAGCGATTGAAGCGGCGGCAGAAGCTTTTAAAATATGGAAGAAGACCCCGATTGATGAACGTATTGCCCGGATGCGTAAGGCAATAGAGAAGATTAGAGCAGCGGAGAATGAAATTGTCCATCTGCTGTCCAGAGAGCATGGCAAGCCCCTATATGATGCCCATGGTGAGATTTATGTCTCGTTAATGTGGATGGAGTTCGCTTGTAATGAGGCTGCATCCGTTCTGCAGGAAGAGGTCCAGGAGCATGACCATGGTAAAACCATCCTGTCCTATGATCCAATGGGTGTGGTGGCAGCGATCAGTCCATGGAATTATCCGATTGCGTTATCTACGATTAAAATCGCTCCTGCCTTACTTGCGGGCAATACGATTGTGCTCAAACCGAGTCCATTTGCGCCACTGGCGGCGGCGAAGGTGGCAGAGCTGATCGCGAGTGAGTTCCCGGCGGGCGTCATCAATGTCGTTCATGGGGATGCGGATGTGGGCGTTGAGCTGACGCGAAATCCTCTTGTCGCCAAAATCGCCTTCACAGGCGGAACCGCAACCGCCAAGCACATTATAAAAGCGGCTTCGGAGACGATTAAGGATATGACACTGGAGCTGGGCGGCAATGATGCAGCGATCTTCCTGGATAGCTTTGATGTTCAAGATGAGCGGGCTATGCGCCGGATTGTCATTTCTAACTTCCTGACCACCGGCCAGATCTGTATGATCGCCAAGCGTGTATATGTCCACCGTTCTATCTATGATGCTTTTGTTGAAAAATATATCGAGGCAGCCAACCGCTGGATTCGCATCGGTGATCCCTTTGATGCCAATACGACAGTAGGTCCGGTAAATAACCTGAAGCAGAAGAATTACGTGCAGGGTCTGATTGAAGATGCGCGCCAGCGCGGAGCTAAGGTCATTCCGCTCGGCCAAATTCTGGATCAGCAGCGGTTTGAACAAGGTTATTACTTGCAGCCTACGCTTGTTCTGGATTGTGATTATCATGATCCGATTGTGGTGGAGGAGCAGTTTGGTCCTACCGTTCCGATTTTGCCCTTTGACGATGTGGAGCAGGTGATTCATCTGCACAATGAGAGCATCTATGGATTGACGAGCTCGGTGTGGGGGCAAGAAGAGGAGGCCATCTTGGTCGCACGTCAGCTCGAAGCGGGAACGACCATGATCAACACAGCTGCTGTGCAAGGGCTCGATGTCCGGTTCCCGTTCGGCGGCTTCAAGCAGTCCGGTATCGGCCGTGAATACGGCGCAGAGGGCATCCGCACTTATACAGAGCAGCATGTGATCAACGTTCCGAAGACACTGGATCTTCCTTATATCCCAGAGTGAACGGGCAGTTTTTTGGAGAAACATGATATTATTAAGGAGCGGGACAGCTCAAAGTACGGGTTTAAGGAGATAAAATCATGAAGAAAAAGATTGCTTGTTTACACGCCCACTATTCAAATATCCAGTATATTCAAAACGCTCTTACCTCTGATGAGTTGGAATTGGTTCATTTTGTGGATCCTGGTTTGATGAGTAGAATTACATCAGATAACAATTTCGATGAAGGACAAGCCAAAAATAAAGTCATCGAACAAATAGAATGGATAGCACAAGCAAATGTTGAGGTTATTCTTATCACATGTACTAATTATATTGCTCTTCTTGAAGAAAACCGGCTTCATACATCTATTCCCATAATAAAAATTGATGAGCCTTTCTTTAGTTCTGTCTGCAGTATTACAGAACCACAAGTTCTATTATTCACTAATCCAGCAACCGTCGAAGGGACAATAAGCAGGCTTAATGAATTTGCTTCTATACAGGATAAGCCAATTCATATTGAGGCACGTGTCATAGAGAATACATTTGAGCTAATCATGCAAGGTAAAAATGAGCAATACGTTGAAGAATTATCAAAGTACTTAAAGGGGATACTTGCATCAGAAAAAAACAAGAAAATTTCTGTTGCACAATTATCTATGGTGGAATCAGCCGTTAAAGTTGAGCAAGAGTTAAATGTGAAAATCGGGAATCCGTTGGATTCACTGATAATACATTTCGAGAGCTTGTTGCTCAACTAACGGGGAATGTGAATGTTAGGCAGACAACAATAAACCGATCAAAATCCTTAGTGGACTTTGATCGGTTTATTCCGTATTTTTCCGAAGAAAAATCGAACGAAATATTCTTTATTCCCCAATATATAGTGTAAGACCGATGGGAGGGGTGATGAATGGAGCATCCAAAAGAATATTCTCAGCTCATTACGCTTACGCTAGCCGGCAGTCGTGAAGCATTTAGTGAGCTATATGAAGCTACGATCAGGGATGTATATCAAACCGTTCATTTCCTCGTTCGCGAAACATCTGAGGTGGACGATATCGTTCAGGAGATTTATATTCAAATGCGCAGATCTCTTGAACACTTTGACATCAGTCGTCCCTTTAGACCCTGGCTTATGGGAATAGCAGTGCGACAAATTCATGCCTACCGGAGAAAGAGATGGACGCATCTCCGAATTCTTAAGAAGGCAGAGCAGGTCAATTTGGTGGTGGAGCCTGAATTCACAAGTAAGGTTGTCGACAAGATCTCTAACCATTCCTTGCTTACAAGCGTAGAAAGTCTTCCATATAAGCTGAAGCAGGTGATTATTCTGCATTATTTAAATGAATTATCACAGGAAGAAAGTGCCGCGATCCTTGAGATCCCTCTGGGTACCGTGAAATCCCGTATTCATGCTGCACTGCGCAAGCTTCGTCAGAAGCCAGAGAATCAGACTCTTTTTAAGGGAAAGGTGGAGGATCTGCATGAATTTCAATGAAAAGCTGCGAACAGTTCTGCAGGAAGAGGCCAGAAATTTAAATGCCCCACCGGAACTGAAGGAGAGAATACTAAATCAGACCGTGACCGGACAAGGGGGAAGACGGATGAAAAAGAAGTGGATCGTAGCAGGCGTTTTGGCAGCTACTTTATTAATTCCTACTGGAGCGTTTGCCGGATATCATTATCTGGCGGATAGTATGTATGGTTCGAAAGAAGCAGCGGCTGTGATTGGCCTAACCCCGCAGAAATATGAGGAGTTAGAGGCCAAGCTGCAGAGGTTGAAGCATAATTTTAGCGAGGAAGAAGCTGCCACGGTTATGTCCTTATTGAAGGAATTAGGCGAGTACAATCAGTTGGCGGCAGATTCCCAGGGAGCTTTTCACATAGAACAGCTTGATGCAGATGAACAGAAGGCTTACAAGAAATTACTGGTGGAGCTTGAACCGTATTTCAAGAAAATGAACGAAACAGATAAATCCCAGGCAAAGGCATCTGGCGCAGATCGTGGCGCTTTCTGGGATAGCTTGCTTGAGAAGGCTGAACAGAGGCTTACTGAACAGGAGTATAGGGAGCTTGAACCCATAATAAATCAGTTGAAAAGCTATGATGCCAAGGTAACTGATCCAGACGGAAGTGTTCATATGGATCGGCTGTCGGCAGAAGAAATACAGGATCAAGAGAAGTTATTGGAGGCGCTCACCCCTTATGTTAATAAGCTGGACCTAATGGTTAAAAAAAGCTCTTAAACCTTACCTTTTCTGTATGACTTGGAGTTACTCAGCGTCTAGGCCAGCGTATTGCTCAGGAATTGGAAGCAAAACCGTGGGATTCGCCACCGGGGATGGTTGGGTTCGCTTCATAATTATAGAACAACGCACAAGCCATGGGCTTGTGCGTTTGCTATAGCATAAGTAAAGTGCGCATTGTTATCTACGCGATCCAGACCTCGGCTTCTCCAACCGGCTACGTTCACGCATAGCGTTAATTTGCCTTGCAGCTCTTTCATCCCGGCGGCCTTGTCTTGTTCGGAGCTGGCTCAGCATAACGAGCAGGCCCAGGGTGCCGAGTACATATGAGATGATGGGCTTCACTTCATTCCACAGGTTGACCCCGGCCAGAAGTAACACTGCGCCAATGATGGTGGCAATCATCCGCTGTGTATTTTTATTTTGCGTCTCGATTAATTTTTGTTCAAGGGAGCTCGACAGCTTGACCCTTAAGCCTCCGCTATCCATTTTATCGATTGCCGAAATAAACTTCTTGGTCGTCGGAAGGATGTCTTTGAGCATACCCTTGCCATCCTCGATAACTTTGGAGATGACGCTTCCCCGCAGATCGCGGCGCACTACCTGTTCCACATAAGGCTTAACCGTCCCGACCAGATCAAGCTCAGGGTCCAGTCCGGTACAGAGGCCGTACACGGTGCCTATGGCTTTGCCCAGGAATGTAGTATTAGCAGGTAACTGAAATGGCTGGGAGTAGAGGAAATTTCGCAATTCTTCCACATTGTCGCCGGAGGTCACAAAACTCAGATCGAACGTATCCCCGTTGATTTGTTCGAATAATAAGGTAAGATTCCTTGAGAATACCTCCAGATCTACATTCCTTCTTAGAAATCTCAAACGGGTGAGGGCATCGATGGCGCCGTGTGCGTCTTTCAAATATACGGCCAGCAGAAGGGCGACCATCTGGGTCTTCATATCCCCGGGAATCCGCCCGACCATTCCAAAATCGATTAAGGCAATGGTGCCGTCAGGCTGCACGAGAACATTGCCCGGGTGCGGGTCGGCGTGAAACAGCCCGTTCAATAGAATCTGTTCCACGAACATTTCGATCAGCGACGTTGCCAGTTGGGTCCGGTCCACACCCCAAGCCTCAAGCGTGGCGGAATCATTGATTTTGACACCCTCCATAAACTCCATGGTCAGCACCTGCGAAGTGGTACAGGACCAATGAATGTGTGGAATTACGACATCCTTCCGGTGGGCTAACTGCTGCTTGAAATCTTCTGCATTATGCCCTTCTTGCTGATAGTCGAGTTCTTCCATAATGGTGTCATGAAACTCTTCATATACCGCATCGAGATCCATGAAGTCTGTAATGATCTTCTGGCGTTTCAATAACGAAATGGCGACCTGGATGGACTTCCAGTCAATCGCGATAATATCTTCGACCCCGGGACGCATCACCTTCACGGCGACTTGTTCGCCTGTCCGTAAGGTTGCCCGGTGGACCTGTCCGAAGGAAGCTGCTGCAATGGGAGTCGCGCTGAACTCAGCAAACCTCTCGCTGATGGATGCTCCGAGCTCACGCTCTACCTTCTGCCGGATCTCGGAGAAATCTACGAATTCTACGGAATCCTGCAGCTTGGACAATTCCTCGATAACTTCCTTCGGCAGCATATCCACCTGCGCACTCACATGCTGCCCAAGCTTGATAATTAATCCGCCCATATCCATGGCAGTGGTCGTGAAATAGACTGCCTGTTTGCGGTATAAGGCTTTGGTTCTCGCTGCAAAGCGCCGCCGTGACATCAAGTACTTCAGCTTGCCCAGCCACCAGAAATCCCAGGCGAACTTGAAAATCATCCCCATGGTTCTTCTGAACCGTACATCCTTCATTAATTTCAGGAATTCGCTCATTGTTGTTCATCTACCACAGAGTCATTATGCTGCATCCCAGATCTCTCCTTCTAAAATCCATCTGCCTAACTGTATGATATTTCATACCAGACAGATATACAATTACAGGCTTGGACTTCTGGCATCTGATGACTGCGGTTCGTCCCGGAACGCCCGGCGGCCGAGCAAACCGACGCAGAAAGCCAGCGATGTCAGAACCGCCGCCAGCAGATACAGGTTGACGATCCCGAACCGTTCGGCCAGTCCCGCCATGACCAGCAGCGAGATGCAGAACACCAGATGCAGCAGCGAGGCTTGCGCCGACAGCACCTTGGGCAGCATCTGCTTGCTGGTGCTGCGCTGGATGAGGGTACGCCGGTTAATCACCGACAGCTCCGTGAATGGTCCCGTCAGCAGAACAAGTATCAGCGCTACATAAGGCTGGGTATTCAGAGCATACATCAGGGTGAGCAGGCTGTAGCCTGCCATACCGATGAGCATCGCTCCCAGGTAACGGTTGCCGATGAGCCGCACTGCCGACAGGACCAGCAGCCCGCCGCCGACCGTTCCGGCAAAATAGGCTGCGTTAATGAAGCCCCACCATTCCTCGCCTTGCTTCAGCGCCACCTGGACGAAGGCCAATGTGAACGCGCCGACCCAGACTGAGCCGCCTAGCATGTCGATGATGTCCATGAAGGTCAGCATCCGCAGGCGGGGCATCCGCCAGATGACTTGCCAGCCTTCAGTTAAGGTCTTCCATCGCGAAGAAGCTGCCTGTTCAGAGTCCGCCGGCTGCCCCTGCATCTGGACACTTGCCTCTGCCGGCTCTCTGACGCCAAGCGTAAATGCGGCCGCCAGCCCATAGATGGCCGCTGTCATCAACAGCGCCGGGCTGGGCCCCAGGAACGCGACCAGCAGGCCGCTCAGTCCCCAGCCCGCAAACTGCACGACCTGGTCGCTGACGCTGATCAGCCCGTTGGCACGGAGCAGCCCCTCCTCCTGCGTGACAAGCCGCGGCACCAGCGCATTGCGGGCCGGAACGGTCCAGCCGTCCAGGAAGGACATGACGAAGACCAGGGCAAAGACCAGTGTGAGTGAAGCAGCCGCGCCGTTAAGCTGCAGATACAGAGCCAGCAGCACAAACAGCAGGAACTGGCCAGTCTGTGAGATCAGCAGCAGCGAGGGCAGCTTGATCCGGTTGATAAGCAGCGGGGCGATGAAGCCGCTCACGATCTGGGCCGAGCTGCGCATCAGCGGCATCAGCGCCGCCGAGACAAGTGAATCTGTGCGGTCCAGCACCAGCACCGTCAGCGCCATAATATACAAGACATCGGCGGCATTCGCCGCCGTCTGAGTTGTCCAGAGATAATAGAAGGAACGTGTTAATAACCGTGGTTTCAAGAAATTCCGGGCCTCCATTTCTGCATCCATAACCTCAAATGTAAGATAAGGATAACAATAATGGAAATTTTAGAGTTTGACAAACCTCAGAGGAAATATGAAGGCGTTACATGGTTCATTTCATATGACGGGTCAACGCCCAGAAGATCAGAGCCAGCGCACTAACCGTTGCACCGAGCAGGCATACCCCGCTCCAGCCCGAGTATGCATACATACTGGTAGAGGCAATCGATCCGGTGGCGCTGCCGATCGAATAGAAGACCATGTAACCGGCAGTAAGCCTGCTGCGGGCTTCCGGGCGCAGATTAAGGATCATGCTCTGGTTGGTGACATGTACGGCTTGTACGGCCAGGTCAAGAAGGATAATCCCGATGATTAGCGCGAGCAGCGAATGTGGAGTATAACTGATCGGCAGCCAAGAGATGAGTAGCAGAGTTAGCGCCACACCGGTGGTCTTTTGACCTAACCCCCGATCGGCCAGACGGCCTGCCCGCGCTGCTGCTAACGCCCCGGTAACTCCGGCGAGACCAAACGCTCCAATCGCAGTATGTGACAGAGATAGCGGCGGAGCGCTGAGAGGCAGCACCAGGGAAGTCCACAAGATACTGAAGGCGGTAAATATCAGCAGGCATAACACAGCACGGATTCGCAGCAGCCGTTCTTGTGCGAAAAGCGTGAATAGCGAACGGAGAAGCTGCGGGTAGGATAAGGATTCTCTCCGGGGCTCAGATTGCGGCAGCACCCTGAACAATACACCTGCCATGATTAACGTGAGTCCTGCCGAGACAAGGTAGACCGAACGCCAACCGGCCAGATCCGTTAACGCGCCGGCGAATGTCCGCGCCAGTAGAATACCAATGACAATTCCGCTGGTCACCACACCGACCGTGCGCCCGCGTTCAGCCGGGGCAGCCAAGGTGGCTGCAAAAGCAACGAGCGTCTGTGTCACTACCGCCAGCAATCCTACCGTAGCGATGCCTATGAATAACACCATGCTGGTGGGGGCAGTACCCACTATAATCAAAGCCAGCACGGATACCAGCATCTGTCCGGCAATCAGCCAGCGCCGATTGAGCAGATCGCCGAGCGGCACCAGCAATAGCAGTCCAAGGGCGTAACAAATCTGAGTCACTGTAATCACGATGCCGACGGAAGAATGCGTAATCCCGAATTCGCTGGAGATCGCGTCCAGTAAGGGCTGGGCGTAATAGATGTTAGCAACGGCGAGTCCGCAGGTGATGGCAAACAGAAGTGCAACCTTGCGGGACATTGAAGATGCAGATACTGGTTCTGCTGCTACGTCATTAAATTTCGGTTCTTTCATAAAGCCCGCCAAACATAACGCCTCCTTCGATATATGGATATAATTAAATACTTATCGGTATGAAATAATTCCTGATAAATATAACGCCAAGCAAAATCAACTGTCAAGGGGCAACTGGCGTGTAAGATATATAGAATGGTCTGATTGACAGAAGGATCTTCGCCAAATACAATCGTAATATACCATTCGATATGAAATGAGGGGAGTTTTATGGCCCGGCCACGTGAATTTGATCAGGATAAGGCGCTAGAGGCAGCTATGCATGTGTTTTGGGAAAAAGGGTTCGAAGCGGCCTCCTTAAGCGACTTAACCGCAAGAATGGGCATTCAGCGTCCAAGCCTATACTCTGCCTTTGGAGATAAAAAAGGCTTATTTGAAGCTGCCCTGCGAAAATATACTAGTTCCCATGCTGCCTATGTCCGCACCAGTCTGCACAAGCATTCTTCAGTTAAGGAGGCGTTCCGTACCTTTTTTGAGGATGTGGTGTCCAAAGAATACGGGAAAAGCCCGAGCACGGGGTGCTTCTGCATTAATTCAATGGTGGAGCTCGCTCCTCATGATGAGAAATTTGCGATCCTGACCAGAGAACATCAGATGTACCTCTCGGTCATCTTCCAGGAAACGCTTGAACGGGGCTTGCGGTCAGGGGAGCTGGATATGGGGATTAACGCCAAGGATCTGGCGCAGACACTTGTCATTTCGTTAATAGGACTTACGGTGTTCCTGAAATCCCGTCCGGACAGGATAGTGATTGATAACTTTGTGAAACAGATACTTACGTTAGTAACCCGGCATCATCTTGGCGGATGAACCTACCGCAAGCCTGGACACCAAGCGTGCCCATGAAGTGGTCTCCCTGATTGCTCATGAGGTGAGAACACGCCGCAAAGCGGCGATTATGGTCACACATGATGAGCGCATGCTTGAATATTGCAATAAGGTGTACCGGATGGAGGACGGGAGGTTGTTTTTGCAGTAGTGAGCTTCCATGAAAAGGGTTGCAAGAAAGTCTTGTTGAACTAAAAAATCCATGATATAATCGGTCCAGAATTAAATAGATAACGGATTGTTACTACGTATGTAGGCAATACCATTAACAGAGCTATATTTATATGGCGAAGTTTGTGGTCTTGCCTTTTTTTATTTTGTGATAAAGGTGGTTATTATGAGAATTGCAAAAGTGTTGAATAATAATGCCATCATTACTGTGAATGACCAGAATAAAGAAGTGGTGGTAATAGGCAGGGGGATTGCGTTCAAGAAGAAGCCGGGCGACCTCATTGAAGAAGATAAAATTGAGAAGGTCTTCATGGATAATGAGAGTATATCCGACAAAATGAAGACGCTTCTATCCGAGATCCCGCTTGCGCATATGGAGATTTCGGAGCGTATTATTAATCTCGCCAAAATGAATCTGGGGAAGAGACTGCACGACAGCATCTATGTTAGTCTGACCGACCATATCCATTCGGCCATCGAACGCTTCAGGCAGGGACACCATATCAAGAATGTGTTGCTGTGGGAGGTCAAGAAATTCTACAAGGATGAATTCGAGATTGGTGAGAAAGCGTTGTTACTGATCCATGAGGAGCTGGGAATCCAGTTCCCGGAAGACGAGGCCGCTCATATTGCGCTCCATCTGGTAAATGCGCATATGAATGAAGAAATCCCGAATGTAGTTAAAATCACCAAGATCATGCATGAGATTCTCAATATCGTGAAGTACCATTTCAAAATCGATTACGACGAAGAGTCGCTGACGTATTACAGGTTCGTCACCCATCTCAAATTCTTCGCCCGAAGAATATTAAATGGCACACATATTGAGAATACCGATAGTGAGTTATATGAGATGGTCAAGCAGCAGTATAAGGACTCCTTCTTGTGTGGACGGAAGATTCAAGATTATATCCGAAAAACATACAATTGCACACTGACCAATGAAGAAGTTATGTATTTAACGATTCATATTGAAAGAGTCGTACATCTAAAATAACCCTTGTTTGGGGTTGCTACTGCGGAGCAGGCAAAACCTAAACTGGAAAAGGACTATCCCTGTATTTTGCTAGGGGTATTCTTTCACCGGTTTAGGTTTTTCTTATATTTTTCTTATCAATGAAGAGGAGTGAGCTGTACCATGGATCAACAAAAGCTGGCGAAAGAAATACTAAAATTAGTAGGCGGGGAAGACAACATACAGGATTATACCCATTGTATGACCAGACTTCGCTTCAATCTGCGGGAGAATGGGGCGGCGGACCGAATAAAGCTAAAGGAGCTGCCGGGAGTGATGGATGTTAACATTAACGGCGGGCAATTTCAGGTCATCATCGGCAACGATGTATCCAAGGTGTATGGAGAGTTAAGCAAGATTGCCAAAAACAATGCTGGCTCTGCCAAGGAGAACGCTGAACAACAAGGTAACAATAAAGGGCAGAAGCTCGGCATTAAGGCTTCGGTTGGCAAGTTTTTTGCAGATATCTTACCGGGAATATTCAATCCCATTGTTCCGGCTATAGCGGGAGCAGGGATGATCAAGGCGCTGCTGGCTGTAATTGTCATGTTCAATGCCACAGCAGCAAATACGGATCTCTACAAAATTCTGAATATTATTTCAGATGCCGTATTCTATTTCCTGCCGATGCTGCTCGCCTTCAGCTCTGCCAAGAAATTCAATGTCAATCCGTATCTGGCTGTTGTGATAGGGGGCGTGCTGCTCCATCCTAACTTTGCCAAGTTTATGGCCGACGGTATAACGTCGATGAGCTTCCTGGGATTGCCGGTCAAGCTGGTATCCTACTCTTCCTCTGTGATTCCTATTATTGCAACCGTATGGATCATGTCTTATGTAGAACGTTTTGTCCGCAAAATTGTACCGAATGTACTGAAGACCATCCTGGAGCCGATGCTGATCCTGTTAATTGTGGCACCTATCGCATTAATCGTGATTGGCCCATTAGGAATTTATGCGGGTAATGCCATTGCCGATGGCTACATGTATTTCTATGAGCATTTTGGTGTCATCGCCGGAACGCTGCTTGGAGCCACATTCTCGCTGATGGTCATCACCGGACTGCATTACGGTCTCATTCCGCTTGTCTTCCAGGCGATTGCCCAGAACGGATTCGACTACATTATGCCGATTATGACCGTTGCTAATATCGCGCAGGCCGGTGCTGTATTCGCCGTATTCCTGAAGACCAAAAACAATAATATGAAGTCCTTGTCCGGAGCCTCAACGATCAGCGCGCTGATGGGCATCTCAGAACCAGCTATTTACGGGGTGAACCTCAAGTTGAAAAAGCCGTTTATTGCCGGGTTGATCGGCAGTGCTGCAGGTGCATTCATCTTAAGTATCTTCCAGGTGGCAGCCTATGCGCTGGGGAAAGTCGGCTTGCCGTCCTTGCCGCTGTACATCGGACATAAATTTTCATTGATGATTCTGGCAGTGTGTGTCAGCTTTGTCGTTGCGGCTGTTGTCGCTTATGTTCTGGGCTTCAAGGATGTTACAGAGGCGCCAGCGGAAGAGAACAGTACGGACCTTCCCAAGCCGTCTGAGAGTGTACCTGTATCTGCCAAAAAGCTGCAAAACGAAGAAATCTATGCTCCCATTGCAGGCGAGGTTAAAAGCTTAAGCGAAGTCAGCGATCCTGCCTTTTCGCAGGAGACGATGGGTAAAGGCATCGCAATTCTGCCTAGTGAGGGCCGTGTTGTATCCCCAATTCATGGTGTTGTGTCGGTGGCTTTCAAAAAGAAGCATGCTGTTCTCCTTACCAGCGACGACGGGGCAGAGGTTCTGATTCATGTCGGGATTGATACGGTCAAGCTGGGCGGCAAACACTTCACGCTTCATGTGAATCAAGGTGACCGGGTAAATGTCGGCGATCTGATTCTTGAATTCGATAGGGAGAGTATTATTCAGGAGGGCTTCGACATCATTACTCCGGTGATCATCTCTAATACCAGCGACTACGCAGGCATTACGGCTGTCAGCCAGACTACCGTGAAAGAAAAGGATGCTCTACTGAAACTTAATGTATGAACCAATAGAAGGGAAGAAGATAGAATGAAACAGACAGACATGCAATTCCCGGAAGGCTTCTTATGGGGGGGCGCGATTGCAGCTAATCAGGTGGAAGGCGCTTATCAGGAGAACGGTAAAGGGCTATCGATTGCTGACATTCTGGCCAACGGCATCTTTAACCCGCCCTATGAGCATCCGGGTAAGAAGAATCCTTACCATGAGGCTATAGATTTCTACCACAGATACGAGGAGGACATCGCGTTATTCGCTGAGATGGGCTTCAAGGCGCTCCGTACCTCCATTGCCTGGACAAGAATATTCCCTAACGGGGACGAAGAGACTCCCAATGAAGCCGGTTTGCAGTTTTACGACCAATTATTCGATTGTTTGCGGAAGTATAATATTGAGCCGGTTGTGACACTGTCCCATTATGAAATGCCGCTTGGACTTGTTAAGGATTACGGCGGGTGGAGAAACCGCAAGCTGATTGAGTTCTTTGAGAGATATGCGATTGCTGTATTTAAGCGTTACAAGGACAAGGTGAAATACTGGATTGCCTTCAACGAGATCAACGTGCTGCTCCACATTCCCTTCGTCGGCGGCGGAACGGTCATTGAGGAAGGCGAGAACAAGAAGCAGATCATCTACCAGATGGCGCACTACCAGCATGTAGCCAGCGCATTGGCCGCGAAGGCCTGCCATGAGATTATTCCGGGCTCGCAGATGGGCTGTATGATCGCCGCAGGGCCGTATTACCCGCATACCTGCCATCCCGATGATATTCTCACAGCCATGGAGATGGATAGACAGGTCTTCTTTTTCACGGATGTTATGGCCAGAGGATACTACCCTACTTACGTGAAACGGTGGTTCAAGGAGTATGACATCGAGCTGGATCTGACGGCAGAGGATGAGCAGCTGCTGAAGCAGCATACCGTTGATTATATCAGCTTCAGCTATTACAAGAGCCGCTGTGCCAGCGCTGATCCGAGTGGTCTGGAGATGGTATCGGGCAACCTGGCTATGGGCGTCAAGAATCCTTATCTGAAAGCATCGGAGTGGGGCTGGCAGATTGATCCCACGGGCCTGAGATTCACGCTGAACCAGCTCTACGACCGGTATCAGAAGCCGCTTTTCATTGTCGAGAACGGGTTCGGCGCTGTGGACACGGTTGAAGAAGATCAGAGCATCCATGATGATTACCGGATCTCCTATTTGCGGGACCACATGATTGAAGCGGGCAAAGCGATTGAAGACGGTGTTGAACTGCTGGGCTTCCTGAGCTGGGGACCGATTGATATTGTAAGTGCCTCTACAGGTGAGATGAAGAAGCGGTACGGTTACATCTATGTCGATAAAGATAATGACGGTAATGGCACCCTGCAGAGAATCAAGAAGAAGAGCTTCGACTGGTACAAGGAGGTTATCGCTTCTAACGGACAGAGCCTATAGTCTAAGGGAAATGAGATCGCTTGAAAAAGAAAAGGCACCCGCTTGGGTGCCTTTAGCCTTGTTGGTTAGTTTCCGGTTCACTGACACGTTCTGGGCCGTATATGGCCCGCTGCAATTCGCATGGGAATCGGCATCGCTGAGCTGCTGGGGGTCTTAGGGTTGATTTTACCGATGGCGCTCCGAATCCAGCCGCAGCTCACTCCGCTCGCCGCTATGGGTCTGACTGGTGCCGCAGGTTCCGGTCTAGTCTTCCATCTACTGCGGGGCGAATCGAATGTGTGGATCAACATCCTCTTTATAGTGCTGGCGATCATCATTGCTATTGGGCGTTTCCGGCTATTGCAGGGGTGTTAAGGCCCGTCGCTTGACCATGCTGGAGCACTATCATTATTAATGATACTCACCTTCTCTTCTAATCATTTTACCTGACCGCTGTAACAGCTTACACTTTGTATGAAGCCACTACAGCGTAACAGGAGGATATGAAGATGAAGGCAATTACACTTGGACCGCAGGGTCTGCAATATACGGATCACCCGGACAAGCGTCCTGAACAGGGGCAGGTTAAGGTAAGGTTAAAGACAGCCGGACTGAATCACCGGGATTTATTCATCATCGCTGCTGCTTCTGCTACAGAAGGCGCGCCCGGCCCGATTCATCCTTGCGTGCTTGGTTCAGACGGGGCGGGCGTTATTGAAGAGACGGGTGAAGGGGTAAGCGGCCTGGCTCAGGGGATGGAAGTCATTATTAATCCATGTCTCGGCTGGGATCAGGCGGATGAGGTGCCTGTGGTTCCTGACATATTAGGGTACCCTGCAGACGGGACTTTTGCGGAATATGTGATTGTGCCTGAGCAGAATGTTGTGCCTAAGCCAGCGTATCTGTCCTGGGAAGAGGCGGGGGTGTTACCATTAGCGGCACTCACTGCGTACCGGGCGTTATTTACCAGAGGGGACCTGAAGCAGGGCGATCATGTGCTGATTCCTGGCATTGGCGGCGGAGTGGCTACGTTTGCCGCTCTTATGGCGGCAGCGGCTGGGGCGCGAGTTACGGTTACATCCAGAAGTGAAGCGAAGCGTGCAGAGGCTCTGCAATTACCTGTTACACAGGTTATAGACAGCAATAGTATTTGGCGGGAGGAGCTTCAGCATCAGCCTGTAGACCTGATCCTTGATAGTGTAGGGCCAGCGACATTCGGGCAATACTTCGAGGTCATCAAGCCTAACGGGAGAATCGTCATGTTCGGCGCAAGCTCAGGCGATGATCTCTCCATTCCGGCAAGAGCGATATTCTTCCCGCAGCTTCAGGTTCTTGGAACATCTATGGGCAGCCATGAAGAGTTCATCGCGATGCTTCGGTTCATGGAGCAGCATCAGGTACACCCTATCCTGGATAGCGTGTATTCCTTAGCGGAGACTCCGCTTGCCCTTCAGCGGATGGAGCGCGCGGAGCAGCTGGGGAACATTGCCCTGAGAATAGGCTGAGGGTACAGGGACAGGACATAGAGACGCTACTGATTCGGCCCGATAGCCTTGCGCCAGCCCGATGTGATCGTTTTTTCGATTACATTAAAAATGCTACTGACATAACGTTGTCAGTAGCGTTTTTTTATCATTGGACATGTAAACATTCAAGAAAGGATGAACAATTATGAATTTCGTTTCGATACGTATTATTACTGACGACATTGATCGTCTGGTGGAGTTCTATGAGCAAGTGACAGGGATGACGGCAGAGCGGCCCGCTCCGGTATTTGCCGAATTCGTAATGCCAACATGTACCCTGGCCATTGGCCACTCCAAGACAGCGCAGCTATTCGGTGCTGATTCTGTAGTGGCGGGCAATAACCGCACGGTTATTATGGAGTTCCGCGTCAATGATGTCGATGCTGAATATGTACGGTTGAAGCCGCTTGTCGGGGACTGGGTACAGGAGCCAACCACGATGCCCTGGGGGAACCGTTCGATGCTGTTCCGTGATCCCGACGGTAACCTTGTGAATCTCTTTCAACCGGTGACGGAGGATGCGGTTAAACGGTTTGAGGGCAGGTAACGAAAGAAAAAGCTGAAGGTCCCGACGGGTAGCCTCCAGCTTTTTTGTGCAAAAAGCTTTGGCTAGTTCCCGTAACTCTTCAGCCACGATTTCAGTGATCCGCTCATGATCTCATATTCGCTCTGTGCATCATCGGGATGCAGCTCAATTCCCCCGGACGGGCCCATGATAACCATATCTACACGGGTCTGGTCCTTAAAGGTAATGGTCCCGGTGTTGCTCGCTCCGAACGAATTCCCTGCATCAAAAGGTCTAAGCTCAGCATCCTGTATCATTTGGATCATTCTATTTGTTTCTTCTTCGTTTAATACGGTGGGGTTAATCATGCCGATGCTGATTTCCTGAACCTGCCCCGATTCCAGCTTCTCTTTGAACTGCTCCGACCATCGGCGCTCAGCGTTTCCTGAGGCGCAGCTGGATACCACCAGGATGAACCCGGTGATCACAAGGACCACACCGGTTACCCGTTCCGCCCCTAAGGCCAGCCCGCTGGGCTCCGAATTTTTGAACCTCCAGCCCAGCCGTAAATACCAGGCCACCTGAGGCCAAATGGCGATAACCAATCCTACGGCTAGGATTACAACACCCATAAATCCAGTCAAATAAATCACTTCCCATGTCGGTTAATTCATATTTACTACGGGAAACCAATCGTTCAGGTTTCTTTTATAGAAATTCCTTACAATATAGGTATTGACTTGACGTGCACGTAAACTTGTAGGATAGAGCCATGAAGTACTTCATAGCCACAGGAAAGGAGAATTCATGATTACCACTCAGTTGAGTAAAATCGGAGAGGTGTCGAGCCGGTACGGCATCTCCAGCCGAACGCTTAGATACTACGAGGAGATAGGCCTGATCGCGAGTATCAGGGAGCCCAGCAGCGCCAAACGGCTGTACAGCCAGGAGATGCTCAGAAGGCTTGAACTGATTCTGCTGCTGAAGCAGTTAAGCTTCTCCGTAAAGGACATTACAGCGGTACTGTTAGCATCTGAACTGTCAACGGCGGTCGGTGTATTCTGCAATAAACTGGGAGAGGTTCAGCGGGAGATCAGCAACATGCTGGTATTGAGGGAGTTGCTCGAACGGTATGTGGAATTATTGCAGGCACAGGGGGTTGCCAAGGGCAATGCCATCGGTCTGTTATTGGAGCAGTCGAAGAAGATTAATCTGGACGTTGCTGCCATGTTCCGTGAAGGAGAATTAAATATAGAGACGGAGGAATCAGGAAGAATGGAACATCAATTAGTGAAGTTGGGGGATCATCAGGTCCGGTTTATTGAATTGAAGCCTATGAAGGTGGCGTACTATCAGACTACTGCAGGGAATCAGCCGGAGGATGAGGCGTGGAATGTGCTGTATGCATGGGTGAAGGAAAAGGGGTTAGACCAGGTTACGGCCACCCGCTATTTCGGGTTCAATCAGCCTGGCGCGCAGAATGAGCATGGTTATGAGATGTGGGCTACGGTCTCTGAAGACACCGAACCCTCGGGCGAGGTACGGATCAAGCAGGTGAGTGGCGCTCTCTATGCCGTCTCCAGCTTATACGGTCTCGATATCCCCGAAGCCTGGAATCGCTTAAATGAATGGGTGCAGAGCAGTAAATATCAGCCGGGCCCGGGTCAGTGGCTGGAGGAGCACTTCCTGTTCAACGGGGATATGTTTGTTAACGAAGCGTTCCAGCTCGATCTTTATTACCCCGTAGCCATCCAGGCGAAGGGTTAATCTAGACATGTGCTAAGGCCATCCTGCCAAGGGGGGCTTTAACTTTTGAAGGGAAAACGCGGCAGCTTACAGAAATAGTATATTAGACAAGAAAATCAACCCAATGAAAGGATAGAGCCATGAGTTACTTCATCCAGAAGCATTGGACGGAGGAGCGTGAGCTGCCGGGGATCAATTGTTTTGCTTGGGCAGATGGGGAATGAGGGCTTCATTGCCTGCACCGATGCGGGCGCCGCAAGTAGAATCAAGAAATGCCTTTTCCAGTATTCTAGAATGAACATAGAGCGGTTGGAACGAGGGGGTGAGCGGACGGTGTATGAGTGGCACAGGCAGATCCAGACCATTGTCGATGATATGGACCAAAGTATTAAGCAGCATAACAGTGAGGCCATAACGCTGCAATCTCTTGCTGACAAGCTGGGATATTCGGAGTTTCATACGACGAGGAAATTCAAAGAGATATCCGGGATGCAGCTTAGGGATTACCTTCGCCACCGGAAGCTGGCTTTTGCCCTGAAGGAGGTAAGGGATAGCGGGAAAAGCATTCTGGATATTGCGCTCGACTATGGATTCTCCTCTCATGAAGCTTTTACACGCGCATTCAAGGTGACCTATGGTGTGGCCCCAAGCGAGTACCGGAGACACCCGTATCCTGTCGTCCTTCGTACCAAAATCAACCCGTTTGACCGCTACTTTTTCGGACTAGGAGAGGTTGGCATGATCAAATCTACAGAAGAGGTTAAGATTTATTTCGTAACTATTCCGGCGCACAAATTCCTGCACATTAAGAACTACGAGAGCAACGGGTACTGGGATTTCTGGCAGAAGCAGAGCCTGATTCCAGGGCAGGACTGCGAGACCATCAGCGGCTTGCTGGATAGTATCAAGGGGAAGCTGGATGATGACGGCGGAAGCGATACGAACAGCGGTAACGGCCAGATTATGGCCTATATGAATGACCCGGACGGCAGGCTCTGCGATTGGGGATTTCCGCGTACAGAGTGTTATGGGGTGCGTCTCCCTTATGAGTATGAAGGAGAAGTCCCCGCGCAGATGCTGATGGCGGATGTCCCCGAGGCCGAGTATATCGTATTCGAGCACGGGCCATTCGATTATGAGCAGGAGAACCGCAGTGTCGAGGAACGGATGGAGCAGGCGATGGCCAATTTTGATTATACAGGTACTGGCTACTGCTTCGATCCCAGCCCCGGCCGGATCATCTACTTCTATTTCAACCCGGAGCGGTACTTCAAGTATGTCCGGCCTGTTCGGAAGTCATAACCGCTGCCAAGCGCCTGCTGCTCTCATAGGGCAGGTGCTTTACTGATTTCAATAGAAGAATAATGTAACTCTACGCATGACATACAGCACTGAGGACATCCATAATTTGTGATTAACTTGTAGGAGTTAATGATGAAAGGGTGATATTTCTTATGGATGTAAAAAGTTCCAGTACATACGGCGGCGTAGCGGCTCAGGCGCGAATAAGGTCTGCTCGCCCTCTGCTGCTTGCCCTAATCGCTATCCTTCTGATCAGCAGCCTGACAGCTTGTAGCAGCAACTCTTCGGCGGGTGAAATAGCAAGTCCGTCTGCACAACCAGCCAGTCCATCGGCACCTCCTGCCCAATTGGCCCAGGCAACGCCTGCTGCAACCCCGTTATCGACAAAAGCGACCGGCCAGATTTATCTGTATGGCGAAGCCCATGGGGTTGCCAAGGTTATGGACAAGGAATATGAAGCTTGGTCTGATTATTACCACAACAAGGGAATGAGACACCTATTCGTGGAACAGTCCTATTACGCTGCCGAATATTTGAACCTATGGATGCAGTCGGACAATGACGACATTCTGGAGGAGCTCTATCAGGATGGGGAAGGGACTCAGGGTCACGTTCCCTATACGAAGACTTTTTTTCGAAAAATTAAAAGCGGATGTCCTGATACTATTTTTCACGGAACAGATATTGGGCATGGGCGAGAGACTACTGGTAACCGGTTCTTGTCTTATCTGGCGGACAATAATCTGACCGGATCGGAGATGCACACCTTAACGACCGAGGCAATTCAGCAGGGGCTGAGATACTACAGGAGTTATGACGATGTATACCGGGAGAATAAGATGACGGAGAATTTCATCCGTGAATTTGAAAAGCTGGGCAACGAGAGCATTATGGGCATTTACGGCTCAGCACATACTGGAGTGGATCAGTTGGACTATGTCACACAATCTGTTCCTTGCATGGCCAATCAATTACATAAGTACTATGGGGGCAACCTGTATACGGAGGATCTGAGCTGGATAGTGAAGGATATTAAGCCTACCCGAGTGGATCACATCACTTTGCAGGGCAAGAGGTATGCGGCCTCGTATTATGGGAAGCAGGATATAAGCGGATTCAAGGATTACGCCTCCCGGGAATTTTGGCGGGTGGAGGGGGCTTACGGAGATGTCAGCAAGCTGCCGCTAGCGAATGGTGTTCTTCCGTACGATCAATACCCAACGCTGATAGAAGAAGGGCAGATATTTGCAATCAGCTTTACCAAAACAGATGGTTCGGTGGAAAGAGAGTACTATGTGGCTAACGGTAAGAAGTGGGAGGGAAGGGATGCAACGTGGCAACTTAAGGTAACGGAATGATCTGCTGTATGTAAGCTAACCTGCGGAAATGGTATATTAGTGTAGGAGTTTCCATTTCTTAAGCGGATGGGCAGGTGTATCAATTGGCAATGGATAATGGAAAAGGAAAAACTCATATTGGGGATTTTATCACTTGGGCGGAGGCAAACGGCTGGGAGATAAGGAAGAAATCCGGTGCTCAGCTGCATTTGAATAGCGGCATTACTTCCAGATATAAAGGACTGCCCAAAGAGTACTCAGAGTTTCTAAGTGTAGTTGAAACCTGCGTTGCACCGGATGAGCAAACCTGGTTTATTTGTGAGGCTGACTTCAATCATAACGCGGAAATCGAGTTCCGGTGGAATGAATTTGAAATGCTTAGTGTGGAGGCAGCAGCGGGTGATCCAGCTTGGCAGTCCGAGATCACGGCCTGGTGGGATCATCACTTGCCGATCGTAATGTCTGTGGAGGATGGTTATTCCTTCTATGCCATTGCAGCGGATAGCGGGGCTATTGTTTATGGATGTGAGCCTGAATTTGAAGAGGTTGAGAAGGTAGCCGATTCGTTTGGAGAATTCCTGGCCTGGATGATGTCGAATTCGAATAGATAGATTCTAAGATGCAAGAAGATCAGAACCTGAGGGAATAGGTTCTGATCTTTTTTATATGCACCGATGGGGAGTACGGGACCAAATGTATGTGAAAAACCGAATATAATGGTTCCAGTAACGGTTATCTATCCCTGCCCGGCCATCTCCAAAAACCTGGACATTGCACTGGAGAGCACGGTGTTGCAGCGGTATATCAACCATACCTGTAGCTTCCGGTATTCTTCGGGCAGGCGGTGGGAGGTGATTCGTCCGGCCTCTTCTGCTTTGCGGATCGAGGACTTAGGCAGCAGCGATACGCCGAGCCCGGCAGATACTCCGTTTAGAATCATTTCCAGCGTGCCGAATTCCCGGATCTGATAGGAGTGCATCCCGCTCTCGCGCAGGAAGCGCTCCGCTTTGACCCGGTGTGTGCAGCCAACGTCGAAGAACAGCATGGGCCTGTGCAGCAACTCATGCAGCTCACTTGTCCCGGGTTCAGCGATAAGCACCAATTCCTCTTCGTAAGCCGCAACATGCCCTATATCCGGCTGGTCTATAGGTCCATAGACGAAGGCACCATCCAGCTTATGATCAAGCACCTTGTGCAGAAGGTCATGCGTTTCGCCTGTGATGAGCGACAGATGGACATCGGGGTAGCGGGAATGGTAGCCGGCGATCATCGTAGTCAGATGAATGACCGCAGTCGTCTCAATAGAGCCGATCCGCAGCGGGCCGGCCGGGTGCTCCGAGTATTGTGTTGATTGTACAGCCTCGTCCATTAGCAGCAGTATGGCATTCGCGTATTCCAGCAGGTTCTCACCCGCAGGCGTTAATGTCATCCCACGATTGGACCGGTGAAACAGCGGGACCTTCAGCTCGGCCTCCAGGAACTGAATCCGGCTGGTCACATTGGACTGAACATAGTTCAAGGCTTGCGCAGCCTTCGTAATCGAACCCTCACGGGCAACAGCCTGAAAAATCCTCAAATCTCCACTTTCCATTGCGGTGTCACCTTCTGTATATCATAATCTATGGTAGTACCTTCCGATGCTGATCATTGTACTGAATTCCATCCTTGATGACAAACTAAAAAAGGAAGCCGGGAGCTAGAGCCTGCTGGCCGAAAGGAGACCTATATGGCATATGACCGGATCGATTGGCATTCCGGGGGAGATTATCCTGCAGATCTGCCGGAAGAGAATGGCGGGATTCATATCGGGATGTTCCTGGCCTGGGCCTTGGGCCGCGGTATGGCGGGGGAAATTCACCTTGAGGAGTCGGCGGAGGCGCTGAAGCGGCTGAAACGCCGTGAGCTCACGGGACTGGATTACCTGCTGGAGTATTGCGACGGGAAATTCTGGGATGAGGATCTGGACGAGCGCGGCAATGCCTTCGCCGCCGATTATTACGACGGTCAATCGCTCTTCGCCGCACAGTATGGAAGCTACCTTAATGATTATTGTGAGGTCTTCAACCGCCAGGCGGCTGAACAAGGCCGTGAATACCCCAGCATCTATCATGTGGAGAACACCTGGGGGAATTATGACCGCCTACAGCCCGTGCTAGACGAACGTTATGCCCAGTGGGAGGTCTGGTCTGAAGGCCCTTCTAACCGTAAGCTTGATCCCAAAGCTCAATTCCTTCAGGCCTGCCAGCAGACCGGGCAGCAGTTCCTCCAGGCAGAGGGCTTCAAATCCAATAAGGCCGGAACGGTATGGAAAAAAACAGCGGCCGACAAGGACACCGTATTTGAGCTCTCTTTCAATCCGCAGTCTTACAACACCCGCACCGATGTACGGATGACCGTGAACCTGCGGATTGCCAGCAAGTCCCTCAAAAAATGGCTTGCCGGACAAACCGGCAGAGGGGACGATACCGTTCTGTTCGGCTCGCTGCGCAGGCCGCAGAAATCGTCAAGCGCCATCGTCTGGCAGGTCGCCGGATCACAGCTGGATTCCTCCCGGCAGGAGATCGGTCAGCTGATTGGGGAACGTGTCCTGCCGCTGTTCGCTCTGTTCGCAGACCGTCCCCGCGCACTGGAGCAGCTTGCCGCCTGCGGCGCAGGATTCCCCGGCATCTGCGATGCTGAATCCAGTCCGCTGGCCTATCTGCTGTGCTTCGGCACACAAGAGCAGGCGCAGCGCTTCTTCACGAATTACTTCAACAGTCGGCCGTCGCCTTGGCGCCGGAATATTCATCAGACCTACAAGCGGCTGCAGGAGGGAGAATCCTGGGACAATTCCGCCTATGTCCGTGAGAATGATGTGAAGCTGGCGTTCAAGAACGGCCTGGTTATTCCTTGATGTTATATTGGATTTGTTTTAAGAGAAGCACGGTAGGACAGGGGAGTTGCCGACTCGTATTTTTTGAAGATCTTAATGAAATAGCCGGCATCGCAAAAATTCAAGTGATTGCTGATCTCATTGACTGACCAATCTGTTGTTGCCAGCAGCTCCTTCGCCCACCCGATCTTCATGCGCGCGACATATAGCGAGAAATGCTCGCCCATCTCCCTGGTGAACAGGCGGCTGAAGTAGCTCGGGCTGATATGGCATAGCAGCGCCAGCGATTTCAGCGAGAAATTCTCCTCCCGGTGGCTCAGCATATAGTCAAAAGCGGGCTGCAGCGTAGGACTTATGCATTCCGTCTTGTATGCGCTTCCTGAAGAGACCGGAGTCTTGGGAGCCGAGGGCGGCTCTACGGGCAGAGGCGGCAGCTCAAGCTGGAGCTTGGACTCCTGCGGGTTCAAGGCCTCATGCTGCCGGTTCCGCTCCAGCAGCTCATGCTTCAGGATTGATTCTTTGACCACATAGTTGCACAAATGATAGAGCATATCGGCGGTGGCCACGACCTCCTCATACGTCATGACGGGCAGCAGCTCGTACTTGCGGGCCCGATCCTCCGTCATGGCGTCCTGCTGCGGACGGGATACAATCTGCTCCAGATTCGGGCCGCTTCCCTCCGCCAGCCGGATCTGTCCGGCCATCAGCGCACCGATGTACTGATTATCGACAATGATAGGGATAGCAATGTCGAGAATATCGAAGTGGCAGCGGTAGATATAGGGCCGGCTCAGCCGCACAGCCTCCAGACCTCCGCGCGCGTCACATTTTTGACAATAGGCTGAGAATTCCTTGTCGCTGCGTACGGTCTGGCAGAAGGCCTGACAGCGGCTATGTGCCGTAACCGGCACACCTTTATAATCGACCATAATGATGGCCATGCGCGTCACAAGGGACAACGATTCCTGAAGCTTGCCCCATTCGTCCATATCAATGATATATTTCAAATCGAATTTGGATTGCATTCGGCTCACCCTTTCCATCTACAGTCACAAGTGGGAACAAGATAATTATAATTCAGATGCAGGGCAACATAATAATACTATTTTTCAGCATATTAATTCGTTTGCTTTGTCCCATGCGCCACTCTATCCATTTGTCTATAATGGGGACATACGACTCGAGGAGGAATGAAAGAATGAGAAGAACCTTTATCAGCCCGGCTAAGTACACACAAGGTGAGGATGAGCTGCTTCAATTGGGATACTTCGTCAGTACTTTCGGCACATCGGCTCTGCTGATTGCGCACCCGGATGATGTGAAGCGTGTGCAAGCGAAGCTCGATGCCACCAGCAGTCAATTCGGCATTACCCTCGTGAAGGGGGATTTCCAGGGCGAATGCTCCCGGCAGGAGATTTCCAGACTACAGGAGCTGGCCCGCGAGCATAAGTGTGCTTGTACAATCGGTCTTGGCGGCGGCAAGGCGATCGACACGGCCAAATGTGTGGCAGAAGGCGATGCGCTAATTATCGTTCCTACCATTGCAGCTACCGATGCACCCACCAGCCATTCCGCTGTGATTTACACTTCTGAAGGCGCTTTCGAGGATTATGCTTACTTCAAAGCCAGCCCTTCGGTTGTGCTGATTGATACGACTGTTATTGCGCAGGCTCCTACCCGCTTCCTGGTGTCCGGGATGGGCGACGCCCTCTCCACCTACTTCGAGGCCAGAGCTACTGCGGCATCCTATTCCAATGTCAATGCGGGGCTACCTTGCGGAGTGCATGCAGGCGTGATTACGGAGGCCAAAGGCACCAAAGCCGCGTTGGCCCTTGCCCGCTTATGCTACGATACACTGCTGGAGGATGGCGTCTTAGCCAAGCTGGCTTGCGATCAGAACGTGGTGACACCGGCGCTGGAGAATATTATTGAAACGAACATCCTGCTGTCGGGGCTCGGGTTTGAGAGCAGCGGTCTGGCTGCCGCACATGCTATCCATAACGGCCTGACGGCGCTTGAAGGCACCCATCATTATTACCATGGCGAAAAGGTAGCCTTCAGCACGATTGCACAGCTCGTTCTGGAGAATGCGCAGCAGGCAGAGATCGATCAGGTGCTGTCCTTCTGCCATTCCGTGGGCCTTCCCGTATGCCTGGCCGATATTGGTGTCGCTTCCATCTCCCATGAGGAGCTGATGGAAGTGGCCCGCAAGGCGTGTATCCCGGAGGAGTCGATTCATTCGATGCCTTTCCCGGTTACCACAGAAGCGGTTGCCGCTGCCATTGCTGTTGCTGACAAGCTGGGCGAAGCCTTCAAGAAGAGCAAGGAGCAGCGCGTATGAAAAAGATAATCAACGACCCGGCCAATCTTGTCCGTGAGATGTGCAGCGGACTGGTGATGGCTCATCCCCAGCTGACATTCGACAGCAAATACAAAATTATCTCCAGGTCTACGCCCAATCTTGACAAGGTAACGCTGATCAGCGGCGGGGGCAGCGGCCATGAGCCGGCCCATGCCGGGCTGGTCGGACCGGGAATGCTGGATGCCGCAGTCTGCGGGGATGTCTTCGCCTCCCCGTCACAGATTCAGGTCTATCAGGCGATCCGCAACCATACCGGCCCTAAGGGCGCTCTGCTGATCATTAAGAATTACAGCGGCGATATGATGAACTTCCAGAATGCGGCTTATCTGGCGGCCGAGGACGGCCTCGCTGTGGACTATGTGAAGGTTGATGATGATATTGCCGTAGAAGACAGCCTGTATACGGTGGGACGCCGAGGGGTTGCTGGCACGATTCTGGTGCATAAGGTTGCCGGGGCGGCTGCCGAGGCCGGACTGCCGCTGGCAGAGGTGAAGCAGGCCGCGCAGCATGCGGCTGCTCATGTGCGCAGTCTTGGTTTTGCTTTTACCTCATGCACCGTTCCGGCCAAGGGTACGCCTACCTTCCAGCTTCAGGAGGATGAGATGGAGTATGGGGTCGGCATTCATGGTGAACCGGGCATCCGCAGAGAAAAGCTGCTGACCGCCGATGAGCTGGCGGAACGTATGATCTCTGCCCTGCTGGCCAGTCTGAATCTGGATCAGCCGGACGGCGGAGAGGTGGTAGTGCTGGTCAACGGCTTCGGCGCAACGCCTCTGCAGGAGCTATACCTGCTCAATCACTCCGTGATCCGTAGTCTGGGAGAACGGGGGATCATCATCCGCCAATCTCTTGTAGGCAACTATATGACCAGCATAGATATGGCCGGCGCTTCCATCAGCCTGATGAAGCTAGATGATGAGCTGCGCAGATGGCTTGCTGAGCCTTGTGATACTCCGGCGCTCCGGTTAACGGGCGACCTGGAGCCGGTGCAATACGTCAGCCCTCTTCCGCAGCAGGAGGCTCAGGCTGAGGTGAGCCTGACGGCCGAGACCGATCCGGACTTCGCTGTCCTCCGTGACGAACGGCTGCAGCTGGAGAATATCATCTATCTGGTGGATAAGATGAGCGAGATTATTATCGCGAATGAGGGACCCTTCTGTGAGCTGGATGCCCATGCAGGTGATGGAGATTTCGGGATGAGCGTCGCCAAGGGCTTCAAGCAATTGAAGCGGGAATGGAAGGAGCTTGTGCAGCATCACTCCACGGATATCGGAAGCTTCCTTCAGGCCTGCTCCCTGATCATTATGGAGCATTGCGGCGGAGCCTCCGGTCCGATCTGGGGCTCAGCCTTCCGTTCAGCAGGCAAATATGCCACAGGCCGGACCTCGCTGAATACGCTGGAGATGGCCGAAATGCTGGAAGCAGCGGTTCAGGGCATCCAGGCTACCGGTGAACGCTCCTTCGGACGCGGGGCAGTTGTGGGTGATAAGACGCTGATCGATGCGCTGATTCCTTGTGCCGAAACCTGGAAGAGCAGTGCGCAGCAGCAGGCATCCTTGAAGGAGGCCTTCGCCAAGGCGGCCGAAGCGGCTGTTGAGGGGGCCAGACGCACAGAAGCTATCGTCGCGCGGATGGGCCGGGCCGGGACGGTAGGCGAGCGCAGCATCGGCCACCCGGATGCGGGCGCATTTGCCTTGGGGGTTATTTTCACAGAGCTGTCTAACGCTGTCCAGTAAGTGTTCCAACGTTATAAGCCCGCCTGTCATTTCACCGTGACGGCGGGCTTATTCTTGTCTGGTATAATGTTGCAATCGCCGGAATAGGCTGAGCGGATGGGCTCCGCCTATAAAATTAGCCCGGCCAGCCGGTGGATTCCCTGCTCAATCCGGGTCTCGTCTACCTTGGCGAACCCGAGCACCCAGCCTTTTCTCCGGCTCTCCAGGCAGTAGGGTGCAAGAGGGTATATCCGTATTCCCTGCCCCAGGGCTAACCGGGTCACGGCTTCCTCGTCATAGGCCGGCTCCGCTTCAAGGAATACATGCAGGCCCGTCTCTGCGCCGCTCAAGGTGAACCTCTCCCCTAGACCGCTGGCGGTGATAGCCTTGGTGATGGCCTCATGCCTCCGGCGGTACACATTGCGGACTCTTCTCATATGGCGCATGAAATGCCCTTTCTGGATGAAGTGGGTCAAGGTGAGCTGATCCATGACCGGAAGGTGGCGGTACGTCAGCTCCTGTACGCGGGCCAGCTGGGCGATGGCCCGGTCCGGGCCGACAATTGCCGATATGCGGATGCCGGGGGCAATCATTTTGGAGAAGCTCATCAGATATAGGGTGTTATTCGCCGCTTGGCTATAGAGGGTGGGGAGCGGATCGCCGCGATAGCGGAATTCACTGTCATAATCGTCCTCTATGATCCAGAGCTGCTCCTGCACAGCCTTATGCAGCAGTTGCTGCCTGCGCGGCTCTGACATTACACAGCCTACGGCACACTGGTGGGAGGGGGTGACGAAGACGACTCTGGACTCCGGGTGGATCTCGTCAACCTTAAGACCCTGCTCGTCAACGGGGACCGGGACTACACGCATCCGCCGATAGTTCATCGCCATCCACGCCGCAGGGAAGCCGGGATCTTCCACGGATACCGTATCGCCTTCGGTCAGAAGCGACTGGGCAATCAGGTCAAGACTGTGCTGGGCTCCTGAGGTCAGGAGAATCTGACGGGTATCGACGCGGATCCCCCGTTCAAGCAATAAATAGCGCTGAATCTGCTGCCGTAACTCCAGGAGGCCATAGGGATTCCCGTAGGACCAATCCGATAAGTTCATGGCTGCGGAGGCATGGAGCAGCGATTGCCGCCAGTTATTCTGAAAAACTCTGTCCACATAAGGCTCATGTGGAGTGAAATCGATCTCAGTCTCCTGCTGCTGGCCTCCGAACCAGTCATGCAGCTGATTGACTGCTGAGCTTAGCAGGGGGAGCGAGGGAGGGACGGGCCCTTTTGACAGGATTGCCATCACAGGCTCTGTTACTTGATTCCAGTGGTTCACCCGTGTTCCGCCCCGCCGTGAGGTCACGGTATACCCTCTGCTTAACAGTTCCTCATAGACGGTCTGGATCGTTGAGCGGGATACCCCTAGCTGGCGGGCCAGTTCACGGGAAGGGAGCAGCAGCTCGCCGGGCGCCCAGATGCCGCTTCTAATATTATGGATAGCCTGATTCAGCAGTTGCTGCCAGATCGGCTTCTTGTCCTTGCGGTCTACCTTCAACATCGGGCTTCCCTCCACATTGCCAATTCGGCTTGGAATCAGACTTATGGACTGCTTAAGATTCGTTTATTTGGATGTTAAAGTACAGTCCATTAGCTGATATACTACCGTAATAATACAGAGGTGACAAGGAGCGATGTTGATATGAATTCTGTACGGTATAAGGTTAGAGAGTGCAAGGATGAAGCAAGAATTGAGGCTTTTTTGCAGCAGACAAGGATTGGCTATCTCGGGTTGGTTGACGGAGATCACCCCTATGTTGTGCCGCTTAATTATGTGTGGATGGATGGGAAGCTTTATTTTCACGGGGCGGGAGACGGAAGACGCAATCAGGTGATGAGTGCAAATTCAGAGGTGTGCTTCACGGTATGTGAGGAGTATGGAACCATCACCGATCCCGTGCCTGCCAAGACAGATACCGCCTACATGAGCGTGATGATATTCGGACAGGCGGAGCCGATTACGGATCTGGACGAAGCGACGCAGGTCCTTCAAGAGATGATGAACAAATATGTACCCGGCTACCACAACCGGCCCCTGTCCAAGCAGCATGTAGACAAATACAGATCGGCGGTATTCGGCGGACCGGTTCAAGTATGCCGGATTACTCCGCGCCATATTACGGCAAAGGAAAGTCCGGTGATCGCCGATAGTATGTATAGTAAGAATAGTAACTCATCGAGTGAATAGTCTGATTAGCTAGGTTAAAGGAGGAGGCCCATGAGACTTCGTGATAAGGTCGTTCTGGTGACAGGCGTTTCGGGCACAGCAGGAGATAAAATTGCAAAAAAATGCCTCAGCGAGGGAGCGGAGGTCAAAGGGCTTATCCGAAATACGGACCAGATCGCGCTATGTGAAGAGCTCGGCATTACACCCGTCATTGGAGACCTGACAGATAGAGCTGTCATCTCGGAAGCGCTCAGGGGTGTGAATATTATCATTCACGCTGCGGCGTATCTGGGGGAGGATCGGGCGGTTGCCGAGGCGTCCAATATTCAGGGGGTGCAGAGTCTGGTTGACGGGGCTATATCCGCGGGAGTGGAACGCTTCGTGCATCTTTCGACGGTGTCCGTCTATGGTCATTTTGATGGAGAGGTGGGGCTGGATGAGGCAAGCAGCCTTGCCTTCGGCCACGGGGAGGTATACATTTCAACCAAATGTGAATCGGAACGGATCGTACAGGCTGCAATGGCTAACGGTTTGACAAGTGTGATCCTGCGTCCTGGAGTAATCTGCTCCGAATTCAACTCGCACTGGGGCGACAGACTGATCGCTAAGCTTGCTGATTCCGGGGAAGTGAACTGGATTCATCCGGAGGACTTAACGCCCTGGGTGCATGCGGACAACCTGGCTGAGATGTGTGTACTTGCAGCGACGCAGCCTGCGGCCGGGAACCAGTGCTATAACGCAATTGACGGAAATTATCCGGAAAAAGATTTTACGATGCGTATCGGACTTGCCCTGAACAAGAAGTTCGTTATACCGGGCGGAGACCCTATAAGAACGGCGTATAGTTGTGACAAAATAAAAAACGAACTGGGCTACAGTCCGGTCAAAACATTCGAGGAGACCGTTGTCCGGCTGGAGCAGCAAGCTAGGGGAGAACTAAATGTATAATAAACCGACGGCCATGCGTTCCGTTCTAGATCCAAAGTATTTGGAATACTGCCTTAGTCCTCTGTACGACATTGGAGATTGGCGAGATTGCCTGTTCTGGTTACGCGGCTTAAACGATACTTACAGAATCCGTACCGGCACAGGCACTTATATTCTTCGGATCTACCGCCAATCTATAGCTGAAAGTGATGTTGTCTATGAATTGTCCCTCCTGACACAGCTGGAGCACCAACTGAGCGCAGTAAATACAAAGGTTTCCGTTCCACTCCCTCAAAAGAACAGCAGCTTATATACAGTCATCGATGCGCCGGAGGGCCCTAGAGTTGCCGTGATTTACAGTTATCTGACAGGCACTGAGAACGTGCTGCATGATGAAGAATCATGTATTTCCTTCGGAAAATCTGCTGCTGAATTGCATGCTGCCATGGACAGGGTCTCCTTGGATTTGCCTAGACCGGATCTGGATACCCGCGCTCTGATCTCCCAGCCGCTGGACCGTATTGTGGATTATCTCGGCGAGGGACACCGCTCAGCTGCATATCTGCGCGAGTTCGCCAGTGCATTAACGGAGCGGATCAACGCTGCTAGTCCGGGCCTGGACTGGGGTATCTGCCACGGAGATTTGCACGGGAATAACAATGCCTTCCAGGAGGGCGATACGTTTACGCATTATGATTTTGAATGGGCGGCACAAGGTTGGCGAGCTTACGATTTGGCCCAGGTCCGGCACAGAAAACGTCTGCCGCAGGAGAAGAAGGAACCGCTGTGGCAGGCGTTAATGTCGGGCTACCGCTCGGTCAGAGAGTTGTCCGAACAAGATGAGTCTGCAATTGATCTGTTTATGATTGCCCGCCGCTTGTGGGTGATGGGACTTGATGTCGAGTTCATCAGTGACAGCGGTGCGCTGGATTATACGGAAGACTGGCTGGAGGAGTTCATTAGTGAGTTCCGCTCTTACGATATAGTCTGATGATCCATGAGGAGGAAGACGGCTATGTACACCATCTATAAGCATTGCCAGGGATCCTTATGGCCGCGTAAAAAAGGAGCTGTAGTGCCAATAACCCTCAGCTAGACAGGATGCTGTTAAAAGCCCATTGCAACTGGGCATCCGCCCAGGCATCTTCTCCGCGAATGCATATGATGATTATGCCTAATGAAGCGAAAGAGGAGCGATGTATATGGGATTTATACCAGTGCCGGGAGGCGGCGGAGGATTTCCGGGGATACCGGGATTTCCGGGTGGACCAGGCTTGCCGGGAGGGCCGGGGACTCCGGGGATACCGGGTTTGCCGGGGATTCCAGGCGGAGGGCCTGGAGGATTTCCGGGGACGCCTGGGGGAGTAGCAGCACCGACTGCACCGCCACCGCAATTCGTACCGCAAGCACCGGCGGTCACAGCTTATGCGGTTGACCCCGGAGGCATCAGAGGATGCCTGTTCCGCAACACCTATATCTGGCTGAATAATGGTGAGCAGTTCTGGTTTTACCCGGTATTCGTGGGCAGAAGTTCGGTCGCAGGCTTCAGATGGAACGGCTTCTTCTGGGGATACTACGGCGTTGATTTGAACCGGGTCAGCTCGTTCACCTGCTTCTAGCCTGGCGGCATCTCCCTGTTTGGCGTACCGTGACCTGGTTAAGTATAGATCAAGATCACGAACAGGGAGGTGTACTATGGACAACCTGTGGATGGCATTCGTCTACCCGGGCAGCTTCTTGAGTCTGCTGGGGATTGTATTACTCATTATTGGCTATCAACGGCGGCGCACGGGCCGGCGTACCCGTCTGGAAGGCGTGGTAGCCCAGCCCGGCCCACCGGCACCTGGAGGCCCAGGTACTGCATCTTTTCAGCGGGAGGTTCGGTATTCGCTGATGGGAGGCATTCTGCTGGGACTCGGATTGCTTCTGTTCGCTGCACTGGGCGTTACCTCGCTCTTAGACTAGAACAAGTATTGTCCCTGTGCTGCACTCCAATCCAATTTAATGAGAGAGATCAATGCTTGGGCCGGAGAGGGCCCGGGCTTTTTCTCGTCTTACTCCTCATTTGAGATAAGCGATAGGGTGGGAGAGGGGGAAACAGATGGATTTTTTCCACTTGCTCATGCGCAGATAGACTATACCGGGGCAGTAGTTGGAAAAAAGGCACTTATATGTACATGATTCAGGCAAAGTTGCTGCGAGCTCCAGGATATCGTATGGTTGAGTTAGTATAGCAAATACAGGTAGGATCGAGCAGAAAGGATGAAGCAAATGCCTGAAATGTCCACAGATAACCAAGCGCTCCCCCCGGCTCCGATTACAGAACCAGGGAACTACGTCATTGACCTCACAGGCCCCGGCAGCCACACACTGGTCCGTAAGGCTGGGGTTGGCAGCTTATCGATCGGCCCCAAGGAATTGAAGCAACCAGCGGAACTGCTGGTCGCTGCGGATGAGCGCATGAACTGGTCCGTCTTCGAGCCGTTCGCCACGCCCGCAGGCTCTCCCTGGCCGCGTTATCTGCGGTATACCGGCGGGGACACGGGATTTCTGGAGTGGGCAGAGCAGCGTCCTATTGAGGAGATGAGCTGGACGCCTGTTCTGCCGGAAGCTGCGGAGCTGGATGCCAGCCGGGCAGATATCTACGGCTTGAATATTACAATGAGCCTGCAGTCCGGCGGATTACTCCGCATGAAGCTGCCGGAGAAGCTGTACCGCCTGAGCTTGTCCGGCGATCTGACGCGCTTCTCGGCTTCCGGTCATCTGCCGGATTATCTGGCCCTGGTGCCGGACACAAGCCGGCGCAAGAGCGATGCGCCTTACCGGTTGCCGGACCTCGGCGTGCTGAATGGGGTGACCACTCTGGCGCTGAATAGCCCGCCGCTGGGCCAGCCTATTTCACTTGCGGGTCTGGAGCAATTCCCGAACCTGGAATCCCTGAGCTTGTGGGGCAGCTTCTGTGATCTTGACGCACTTGCCCGCCTTACCGGGCTGACCAGCCTGGAGCTGCGCTTCATGCCGGAGCTTGACGGTCTGCCTTCGCTGGAGGCGTGGCCGCTGCTCGATCAGTTCATAGCCTTCAATGTGGAAGAGGCCGGCGGCAAGCGTCTAAGGCAGCAGATGAAGGCGCGGGCCAAGGTCCGCCCTTGGGACAAGTATGCCTCTGTGAGCCAGCTGAGAAAGCCCGAGTGGTGGTTAAGTGAGTACGGCCGCCCGTTCTCCGCCTGGCCTAAGCGTCTGGCCAAGCTGGCGAACGAAGCCTACGATGCTGCAGAAGCAGCTATGGCGGAGGCCCGCAATCTTGAAGAGGCGGAAGCAGCTATTACTGCATTCACTCTGCGCTTCAATTCACTGAAGGGCGTTGAGACTTCCGAGAGGGAAGACCTTGGCGAAGCTGTATGGCAACTCAGCCAGTCAGAGCACCAGATCGGGCAGCCTATAACAGAGGAATTGGCGCAGGGCTGGTTCGATGCAGCCCGTGATTATTAATGAAAAAGTTTATAAAAATTAAGATAAATCTTAAAATTTAGTTTCATTAGTGATAAACTAGGATCAGGATTGATCCAAACGGTGTGTGACTTGGTCCACGCTGGCTTGCTATGGTGCCTAAGCAGGAGTGACTGCATTCTTCCTGCAAATCGTAGGGTAGAAGGACGGTAGAGTATGAGTAATCAACAAACCAATACAGATGTTATTCTTATAGGTGCTGGAATCATGAGTGCAACACTGGGTGCAATGCTTAAGGAATTAGCACCGGAATGGACGATAACCGTATTAGAGCGGCGTGCAGGTGCCGGGGAGGAAAGCTCGGGTGAATGGAATAATGCGGGTACGGGGCATTCTTCACTCTGCGAGCTTAACTATACTACAGAGCAGCCGGACGGATCGATCGACATCAGCAAGGCGATTAAGGTGAACGAGGAATTTCAGTTCTCCAAGCAATTCTGGTCCTATCTGGTGAGCCAGAAACGAATACACAATCCGCAGGATTTCATTGTACCTGTGCCACATATGAGCTTTGTGGAAGGTCAGAAGGACGTAGCGTTTTTACAAAAACGATTTGAAGCGCTTTCAAATAGCCCGCTGTTTCAAGGTATGGAATTCTCCGATGATCCAAGGCGGCTGATGGAATGGATTCCGCTGATGATGAAGAACCGGAAGCTGGACCAGCCGATAGCGGCCACCAAAATCGATTCGGGAACGGATGTGAATTTCGGCGCACTGACCCGTATACTGTTCAACCACTTACAGAGCAGTAACACCGATATTAGGTATAATCATCAGGTGGATGACCTGAAGCGCGCGAAGGACGGCTCCTGGGAGCTGAAGGTGAAGAATCTCACCAGCGGCGTAACAGAGCGTCATAACGCCAAGTTCGTCTTCATCGGCGGCGGGGGAGGAAGTCTGCATCTGCTGCAGAAATCCGGCATCCCGGAAGGTAAAAAGATTGGCGGATTCCCGGTAAGCGGACTGTTCATGGTCTGCAAGAAGCCGGAGATTGTAGCCCAGCATCATGCCAAGGTGTATGGTAAGGCTGCGGTGGGTGCGCCTCCGATGTCTGTTCCGCATCTGGATACCCGGGTGATCGATAAGCAGGAATCCCTGTTCTTCGGGCCGTTTGCCGGTTTCTCGCCCAAGTTCCTGAAATACGGCTCCATGTTCGATCTGATTACCTCGGTCAAGCCGGATAATCTGGTTACGATGCTTGCAGCAGGAGCGAAGAACCTGTCATTGACCAAGTATCTGATCGGGCAGGTCATGCTGTCCAAAGAACAGCGCATGGAAGCGCTGCGGGAGTTCATCCCGGATGCCAGCAGCGAGGATTGGGAGCTGGTGGTGGCGGGCCAGCGGGTGCAGATTATTAAGGATACAGCAGCCGGCAAAGGCATGCTTCAATTCGGAACGGAAGTGATCAGCAGCGCTGACGGCTCCATCGCCGCATTGCTGGGAGCCTCTCCAGGGGCTTCAACGGCCGTATCTGTCATGCTGGAGGTAATCGCCAAGTGCTTCCCGCAGCGGATCAAGGCCTGGGAGCCGAAGATCAAGCAGATGATTCCTGCCTACGGCATGTCCCTGTCCGCTAACCCGAAGCTATTGAACGACATTCATGCTTCCGCAGCGCAAACGCTGGGCCTGACGAATGGAACCGATGGGAATGAGCCGCCAGTCGCGGTCAATCATCTATAGCAAAGATTGGCGTGTGGCTGACCACAAGCCTGCCAGCTTTTGTATACGTGTAAAGAGGCCATCCCTTGGGATAGCCTCTTTGTCTTGAAATATAAGAATTTATATGTTGCACACGATAAATTATCCTTCTATTTCTCGCTGAAACGGTACCGTCCTTTAAAAGGACGGCAAAGCCGTTTCCACTTGCAGTATTAAACCTGCCCAACCTATACCCCGAAGGCGATCAAGCCTTATGAGTCTTGAACAGCCGGATGGCCAGAATGAGAGCCACCGCTACAGCGGCGAGACCCGCCCAGTTCAGGTGGAGCACAGAGGTACGGCTGATCACATAGCCGCCTAAGCCCGATCCCAGCGCGAATCCGAACTGGATGAAGGAGGTATTGACGCTCAGGGCCATATCCGGGTTCCGGGGAACCAGGGTGACTAGCAGGAGCTGCTGCGCAGGGGAGATGCTCCAGGTTCCCAGCATGAAGATCATCAGGACCAGGAGGAGGACGATCACATGAACGCCTGCCAGCGCGAACAGGAGGAGCGTGGCTGCCTGTAACAGAAGCCCCGTAATTATGGTGAACTTCGATCCTTTGGAATCAGCCAATTGCCCGCCTAACTTGGAGCCCATGAAGCTGCAGACCCCCGCCAGGAAGAGCACCCCGCTGATTTCGGTCACAGACAGTGAGGATGCGGACTGCAGGTAAGGGGTAATATAAGTGAAGAGTGTAGCGTAACCCCCTACATATAGTAAGGTGATCGCCAGAGCAGTAACAATTCTGGAATCCTTCAGCACAGACAGCTGCATCCTGAGGGTGACGGCTTCTTTTTCTTTGATGGCAGGCACCTTGGCAGAGATGATGAACAGCGGAACAAGGCTCAGCCCCCCGACGATGATGAACAGAGCCCTCCACCCAAAGTACTCACTGAAAAAAGTGCCGGCCGGAACGCCCAGAACCAGCGAGCTGCTCAGTCCCATCAGAATAATGCCAATCGCATTGCCTCTGCGCTCCTTCTCCACGAGCCGTGTAGCTACGGCCATGGCGACTACGGTAGCTATACCCCCGCTTGCCCCTTGGATAACCCGTACCCCCAGCATAGCTTCGTAAGGCAGGTTCAGAAGCATCAGCCCGTTGCTGGCAATGAACACGCCGAGGGCGGTCATCAGCAGCTTTTTGCGGTCCAGATTGAGGGTGAGTGCAATAAGAACCGGTGCAATAATCGCTGCGGACAGCGCGAATACAGTCACCATCAGTCCCACTTGGGAGGTGGATACGCCAAGATCTGAAGCCATCATCTCAATCACACCGGTAATAATATATTCAATCGTCCCGATCAGAAAAACGGCAAGTGCCAGAATATATATCGTCAATCGGTTATTCAAGTTCATTCGCTCCTTGTGGTTTCATATCCTTGTACATTCATAACGGAATCGGCCGCCGTTCTTGTCATCACTCTACGATGCTGCTAAGGTTAAGTCAAAGAAACGTTTCTGAATGGAACGTTCATTTTTTTTGAATGAAGGAGTGACATCAGATGGAATTGCGCCAACTTAAAACCTTTTATACGCTGGCTTCCACGCTCAATTTCGCCCGCGCCGCCGAAGCGCAGAACTATGTTCCTTCAACGGTTACGATGCAAATGAAGGCTCTGGAGGAAGAATTAGGAGTGAAGCTGGTAGACCGGCTCGGCAAAAATGTGACGTTAACCGATACCGGAAAAACGTTCCTGCGTTATGCGGATAACATCCTGTGTATGGTGGAGGAGGCGCAGCATGCCCTTAAGCAGCCCGGAGAGCTGACAGGCACCATCGTGATTAGCGCAGATGAGACATTATGCACCTACCGGCTCCCCGCTGTGTTGCAGAAGTTCCGGCAGCTTCATCCCGGAGTCCGCTTGATCTTCCTGCCGCTCGTGAGTCCCAGCCTCAAGCAGAGTCTGCGGGACGGGGATGTCGATGTTATCTTCATGCTGGATGAGATGAAGGGCGAGAGCGGATTTTGCGGAGAAAAAATAAGGGAGGAACGCTTCTGCCTTCTGGCCGCTCCCGATCATCCGCTGGCGTCGCGCCCGGCGCTGGCTATCGAGGATTTCCACGGTGAAACGTTCTTACTGACGGAGCAAGGGTGCTCCTACCGCAGCTTCTTCGAGCGCAGCCTGTCCCAGAAGGGGATGGCGGGCATTACGGAACTGGAGTTTCACAGCGCAGAGGCCATCAAACAATGTGCGAAGCTGGGCATGGGCATCGCCATCCTGCCTGAAATGGCCGTAAGCGAAGAATTGAAGCGGGGGGAGCTGATCTCCCTGCCGTGGGATTTGAGCGCAGTATCTTTTGCAACTCAAATGTTCTGGCATGAGGAGAAGTGGCTCTCCCCGGCAATTGAGGCTTTTATCCATCTGGCCCGGGATCTCGAATCCTCCCCTTGACCTTAGGTCAGACCCAGGGTGTATCGTAGAGATATTCCAAGCCGCAGTCCCGGGAGTGATTAGGATGAGAAATGAAATAACGATTAGTGAACTGGCCAAGCTGATGAATGTGTCGGTCCACCAGATCCGGTATTTTGAAGAGAAGGGTGTGCTGCAGCCTGCCTATACCGGTGAGAATCAGTACAGAATGTACAGTATGGATCAAGTGTATCAGCTCGCGCATATCCTGCTGCTCCGCAAGCTTGAAGTGCCTGTCCAGTCGATTAACGAATGTATGAGCTATAGTCCGGAGCAGCATCGCGGGCTGCTGGAGAACTCTCTCGAAGGGATTGAGCAGGAACTGGTGCGTCTTCAGGAGCTACGGCAGTTCATCCGCAAGATGCTGGAGGAACAGCAGAGCTACAGCTCCTCGCCTGAGACCTTTCAGATCGTGAAGTACAAGGCTACAAGTCTTGTGCAGGTGATGAAGCTGGATTCACACAGGAAGCTTAGTGCAGCGCTGCTTGCGGAGCAGGCGGCAGGGATACCGGATCTGTTCGAATCGGATATTTATTATGTGCTGGAGGAGTCGGGTGAGCTAACCTTGTGTCTGGAGCAGCCGGATGCGGGCGGGGTGATTTTGCCGGACGGGGAGTATCTGACTCTGCAATGTGTGGCCCGCGAGGAGGAGCTGGAACAGTGGATCAGTCAATTACTGGAGCATGCTGCTGCACAAGCGATTCCTCTCGCGGGACCGCTGGTGGTCATTGAACGCTCTTATCTCTCCCTGTTCGTTCCGGGCAAGCTGCATTATGAGCTGAGGGCCTGCATCGGCCCGGCTGTACCTGTGGAAGGGAGAGGTTCCGTATGAGAACGATGCCAACAGGTACAACGTCAATAAGTACAGCGCCAATAACTATCGAACCCATGGAAGCTAAGTATAATCATGCGGTGGGGCTACTGCTGGCTCAAGCTTTTCAGGGGAAATTCCAGAACCGGATCAGGCTGAAGGAGGGAGAGCTGGCAGGGTGCTTCGAAATGCTGCTTCAGTATGCTCCGGCTGATCCCTATACTCACAGGATGGTAGCTGTGCAGCAGGGCGAGGTGATTGGCAGCATCGCGATTAAGCGTACTCCTGAAGCCCGCCTTTTGGGGAAAAGGCAGACGCCTCCGTTACCGGGAACCTCACAGCTATTAGGCAAACGGGGCATGATCAGAATGCTGATCGGCCTCTATGTACTAGACCATACCCCGGCATCAGGCGAGTGTTATATTACCGATCTTGCGGTCCAGCCGGAGCATCAGAACAAAGGGGTAGGAAGACTGCTTGTAGAGTGGGCGCAGAAGCTTGTAGATACCGACCCGGGACTGAATAGACTTAGCCTGCATGTATCAGCCGGTAATCCGCATGCCCGTCAGCTATACGGGAAGTGGTCCTTCCACACGGAAGCCCGGGAGATACGTTATACCCTGTACTTATTGTTCAATGAACTGCGCTGGGAATACATGGTTCAGAAGAGGGGCGGATACAGAAATGAAGACAACGAAGAAACTATGGATATCTCTGCTAACTATAGTGCTGCTCCTTAGCGGTGCGGGGATATACATTGTGCAGCAGAACCGCTTTGAGATGATTGAGCAGGCCATCCGGATTGCGTCGCCTGAGGGCGAGCTGACGGGTACGCTGGTGTTGCCCAAGGGGTCTTCCGTATCTCCCGGCAAGCTGGGGCTGGTCCTCTTCATTCATGGGGACGGGCCGATTAATGCCTCACATGATGACGGGTATAAGCCGCTATGGGAGCGGTTAGCCGGTCTGGGGTATGCCTCCTTGTCTCTTGATAAAAGAGGGATCGGCGGTTCGGCGGGAAATTGGCTGGATCAGAGTATAGATGACCGGGTGGAGGAAGCCCGCGAGGCTATCGCATGGGCCCGGAAGCAGCCGAATATCGATCCGGACCGGATCGGGGTGTGGGGTGCCAGTCAGGCAGGCTGGGTGATTCCCAAGCTGGCGGGCAAGGAGCCGCTCGCCTTCAGCATTCTGGTCTCACCGGCCATCAACTGGCTGCGCCAAGGAGCCTATCATACCCGGCAGCAGATGCTGCAGGAAGGGAAATCGGAGGCGGAAATCGCAGCCGAAGAGGCGGCTAACAACGAGATTAGGCAGCTTCTGGCGCAGAAGGCGAGCTATGAAGACTATCTGGCTGCGGTGAAGGAAAATGACCCGATGACGAGGGAACGGTGGGCCTTTGTCAGCAAGAATTACCTGTCGGATGCCGGGCAGGATCTTAAGCAATTCCATTCCCCGGTGCTGTTGCTGCTGGGCCAGCAGGATATTCATGTAGACTGGCAGGAGACAGAGCAGGTGTACCGCAAGCTCGTCCAGCCGGAGCTGCTGAGCGTGGCGGTCTTCCCGGAGGCAGAGCATTCCATGCTGAGCAAGAAGACGGCGGATTCCAGCTTCAAGGCGCTCATGATCAGCCTCTTCGCCCCGCGCCACATCACAGTTCCGGGCTATATGGATCGGATTGGGGAATTCCTTAAGGAGCTTGAATAATGCTCTCCGTCCACAATCAGGCTCTGGAACTTGCGGCAGCAATGGTCTATCATATAGGCTAAAGTATACAAATTATAGGATGTGCTGCGGAAGATGGATGACATGAGGAGACCCGATGGACAAGCCAATATCGATTCTTGTTGCTGAAGATGACAGTGACATTAGCCGGCTGCTGTGCAGCATTATTACAAAAAGCGGATATCTGCCCCAGCCAGCCTTCTCCGGTACAGAGGCCCTGCTCTATCTGGAGCAGCGGCAATGGAGTATGGTTCTGCTTGACCTGATGCTGCCGGGAATGACGGGGGAGGAGCTGCTGAAGTGGATTCGCGTGCGGGGAAGTATGCCTGTCCTTATTATCTCGGCGAAGGGAGAGCAGCAGACCAAGGTGTCGGCGCTGCGCGGAGGTGCGGATGACTTTATTACGAAGCCTTTTGATATTGAGGAGGTATCGGCACGGATTGACTCTCATTTGCGCCGGTTCAAGCAGATTTTACCCTCAGCTTCGGCCCGTATCCTGGAGTATAACGGTCTTGTGCTGGATTGCGATTCCAAAGCGGTGACGGCAGAGGGGGCGGAGGTAGCCCTGACTGCACGGGAGTATGAAATTCTCCAGTTGCTGTTATCGGAACCCAGAAAGGTATTCACTAAGGCCAATCTGTACGAGAGCGTATGGGGGGAGCCCTATTATGGTGACGATAATACGGTTAACGTCCATGTAAGCAATCTGCGTGGCAAGCTTGCGAAGGCAGCGCCCGGCAGTGATTATATTGAGACCGTATGGGGCATGGGCTACCGGCTGAAGTCTTAAGATATTCTTAAGGGTTGGCTTTAGCCCTTTTTAAGTTTTGATTTCTATACTTGGTCTATCACATGAAGGAGGCCAAGACAGCAATGAGTGAATATGTGTTGCAAACGAATCAGTTGACCAAAAGATTCAAAGGCAGTGTTGCGCTGGATAAAGTGAATATTTCTATCCGCAAGGGCTCAATTTATGGCTTTATTGGACAGAATGGAGCCGGTAAATCGACACTGATGCGTATCGTCACCGGACTTGCCTTTCCATCGGAAGGAACGATTGAGTTATTCGGTACCGGTACAGAACGGGAGCTGACCGAGGCCCGTAAGCGGATGGGGCTGATTATTGAAGGTCCCTCGTTGTTCCCGCACATGAATGCCCGCGAGAATCTGGAGGTGAACCGTCTTCTTCGGGGCATTCCCGGCCAGGACTCCATCCGCAGAATGCTGGAACTGGTTGGGCTGCAGGACACAGGGAGGAAGAAGGTGAAGAATTTCTCGCTGGGCATGAAGCAGCGGCTGGGTCTTGCCGTCGCCATGCTAAGCGACCCGGAATTTCTGATCCTGGATGAGCCCACCAATGGGCTTGATCCGATGAGCGTGATCGAAATGCGTGAATTGCTTAAGCGGCTCAATCATGAACGGGGATTAACGATTCTGATCTCCAGCCATGTTCTAAGCGAGCTGCATTTGCTCGCCAGCCATTACGGCATCATCCATCACGGCAAGCTGCTGGAGCAGCTTACCGCCCGGGAATTGAACGATAAATGCCAGCAGTATGTCCATATTAAAGCGGATCATCCGGATAGGGCAGCCATGGTTATTCAGAACGAGCTGGGCACAACCGACTTCGAGGTCATGCCGGATGGGGTCATCAAGCTGTACGGGTACCGGGAACAGCCCGGCAAGGTATCAACGGCCCTATTCTCAGCAGGTCTTACCATCGAGCAGTTTATGCCGATGGGTGCAGATCTGGAGAGCTATTTCATGAACCGGATTGGGGGTGCAGGGCATGTATAACCTGATCAGAGCGGAGCTGTTTAAACTGCGCAAGGACCGGTCGTTCCTGGTGTTGTTGCTCATCATTGCTCTGCTTTCCCTGGCCTATCCTTTGCTCTACTATGTCGATAATAAGACCGGCGGCAAGCCGCAGTTCACCGGTGCCGAATTTCTGATTAAATTCGTGGCCAGCAATGGTTATGTTATCAAATTCAGCGTAGCCGCATTGGCCGGTTTCTTCATCGCCAGCGAATATACGACAGGTGTCATGAAGTCGGTAGCATCGTCGGGCAACGACAGAGGGCGGCTCTACACAGCCAAGCTGATTGGATTCTCAGCGGGAGCCATGGTGATTTCTCTGATATTTCCTCTAGTCAGCTTGATCGAAGTATCAATGATCTCAGGCTTCGGCCAATTGCCGGAGGGAGTGAGCGCCCTCTTCATCCCCCGGGTCCTCGGGTTCACGCTGTTGTATACTGCTGCCTACGCAGCGATTGGGGCATTATTCACAGCGGTGTTCACCGAGAGCGGCAAGACAATCAGCTTCCTGATGATCTTCTTCCTGGCCATTAATATGATACTGGGAGCCTTGGCGGAGTATATTCCGGTTCTAACTACGGTGTACGATTACTCGGTCTTCAAGCTGCTGGGTGAAATCGGCAAGACCCAGATGGATGGCGGTGATTGGCCGGCTCTCCTGCTGGCGCCCTTGCTGACCATAGTGGTATCCGGGCTGCTGGGCGTTCTCATATTCCGCAAGAAGGAAATTAAGTAAAGAAGAGGGGGCGGAGAGTCTTGTTCATCGTAACGCTCATATCGGTTACAGCGGCGGCTCTCCTGCTGGCCTATCTCTTGGTACTGAGGCGGGAGCTGGTGCGGATGACTAAGCAGCTCCGCCGTTATAACGAACGAACCACCGGTAAAAAGCTGGAGGTGACGCTATTTGACAAGCGTCTCGAAGCGCTCGCAGGCCAGATCAACCTCCAATCCGATCTGATTGTTGAGGCGGAGGCGAACCGCAGACGGATAGAGAATGAGCTGCGTCGGGCAATTGCCAACATCTCTCATGATATTCGTACTCCGCTAACCTCCATCTTTGGCTATATTCAATTGCTGGAAGTGGAGCCGATAACGCCTGATGAGAAGCGCGAATATCTGGGCGTTGTCAAAAACCGGACAAAGCGGCTTCAGGCCCTGCTGAATGATTTTTTCGAGTTGTCCTTAATTGAATCTGCGGATCATCAGCTTAAAACCGAGCGGATTGTAATGACACTTCTGCTATCGGACACACTGGTCGGTTTCTACGATTCGTTCAATGAGCGGGGTCTGACGCCGGACATCCGGCTTCCAAAGGAACCGGTAGCAGTATATGCTGACGAATCGGCCGTTCGGAGGGTCGTTGAGAACCTGCTTATCAATACGTTGAAGCATGCTACCGGTCAGGTGTCGATCTGTTTCGAGCAGCGGGAGACGACAGCAGAGCTGCGGATTGTGAACGAAGCGAAGGATCTATCCGACATGGATGTAAGGCTGCTGTTCGACCGCTTCTATACGGTGGACCGTACCCGGTCAGGGCAAGGCTCAGGATTGGGTCTGTCCATTGCCAAAAGCCTCATGAACAAGATGAACGGTACTTTGACCGCGGAGCTGCACGGGGATAACTTAACCATGATCTGCTGCTGGCCGCTGTGGTCACCGGGCGAAACGCATCCGCATTGCCGTTGAACAGTCAGAATAGAGCTAATCTCATGACAACCAGCCGCTCCACATATTGATTTCTACGCATACCGGCTCATCATTTCAAGCAGGTACTTACGGAATTCTTCACGGTAGGCCTTCGGCTCCATAATCTCCAGATGGGTGCCGAAGCCGGCCAGGAATTGATATCCGATCGGGTGCTGCGGAATATAGAACGTAGCCAGCAGCTGTTCCGCGTTATAGGCTTCGATGCTTTTGCGGCCATACCGTTCAACGAATTGATCCTTAATCCCCGGCGAGATCAGTGCCTTCACTTCGGTTAACTGTGACGGAACTTCAGCCTGCTGTGCCTGATTCAGCATGTCCGCTCTGGGGCTGAAGATCTGTTCCTTCCGCTCCAGCTGCTCCATCCGGGAGAGCTTGAACATCCGTGCCCCCATCCGCTCCAGGCAAAAGCCCTTCAGATACCAGCTTGATTCACTGAAATGAAGCTGGTAGGGCTCCACTGTCCGTGTAGTCGGAGTGCCGGATCTGTCGGTGTAGCCGAAGGACAGCAGCCAGCTCCCGGCGATGGCTTCCTGGCAGGTCTTCAAGGCTCCGGCAAGCTCTGCGCGGCCCTCCCAATCATAGAAGGACAGCTGAACCGACCCCTTAGGAGCGATTGGACTCACCATCGCTTCTATTTTTCGTAGCGTCATGGCAACGTCTTCGCTGATCAGAATTTGCTCCAGCCCGCCGAGCGCAGCCAGTATATTCTCCAGGTCGGAGCTGCTCAGCAGCCGCTTGTCCATCTTGTATTCTTCCATAATGCCGTAGCCGCCCTGCACGCCGGGTGTGGCGTATATAGGAATGTGCGCCAGGCTGAGCACTTCCATATCGCGGAGAATCGTCCGTTTGGACACGCCGAATAATTGTGCGAACTCTGAGCTGGGCACAATGTCTTTTTTGAGCAGAATCATAATGATGGTAATCAGCCGCTCCACCTTGTCCATCCGGTTCCCTCTTTCTTGAGTGAAGTGTGAAACGGTGACATACAGCCGTCACCTATCGTGTATTATACTACATTTATCTTAAGAAGGAGGTTATGCTCTATGTCAGCTATTGCCTATATTAATTTCGATGGTGTTGCCGGGGAAGCGATTGAGTTCTATGCGGAGGCATTGCAGGCTACTACAGTGAAAAAGATCAAATTCGGAGATATTCCGCAGGACCCGAGCTATCCCCTGCCGGACCATGAGTTAGCGATGATTATGGATTCTATGATAGAGTTCCCAGGCGGTACCATCATGATGTCCGATCTGTTGCCCTCTATGCAGCAGGTCACAGGTGAACTGGTGAAGGGGAACAACATCATGATCAGCCTGGTCATTGAGGACAAGCAGAAGCTCGAAGCGTACTATAATCATCTGTCCCAGGGGGGGACGGTTATCATGCCGCTCTCCAGCACACCATGGTCTTCATGCTTCGGGATGATCGTGGATCAGTTCGGCATAGGGTGGAAGTTCAACAGTGATGCAGTGCAATTCCTCGATAATGTGCTGGCCAGCCGGGGCAATCTCTGAAATATTTTGGCAGAATGAGGGAGAGCGGAAGGATTTATCCATCATGTATTGAAAGATAGGAGTACCTGATACCGGTGTATATCGCCTTAGCGAATAGGAGTAGTGAATTTACGGCTATGGTGGTTGTGTTGATGGCGGCCATCCGTTCAGGAATCACTCATGAAAAGAGGAAGTTGAGCTGATGTCAAACCTTCGTCTGGGCAGTACCCGGTTATCTGGAGCGGATGGTGTTCGTGCAATCGCTTGCTTATCTGTTATCCTGCATCACTTATCGCAAAAGCTGATCATGCCCGCACAAAAACCCTGGCTCCAGGAGCTGCAAGCCGTGCTGCTTCTGGGGAACAGCGGGGTCAGCTTGTTTTTTCTGCTAAGCGGCTTCCTGCTGTCGTTCCCCTTCTGGAGTGCGTATCTGAATAACGATCCATATCCAAGCCTGCGGACGTACACGCTGCGCCGTGCCGCGAGAATCATGCCCGGCTTCTATGTGTCCCTGCTGGTGTGTCTGTTTCTGACCTGGAGGCTGGATATTCCGATGGAGTACTTAGGGCGGCGGATTGCAGCGGCCGTCACCTTCACATCGGGCTTCCACTACACCACGTTCTTCCCCTCCGACTTGAACGGGCCGCTCTGGTCGATCAGCTTCGAGGTATTCTGCTACCTGCTGATGCCACTCTTCATGGCGGTGTTTTTCCTGCTCGGCAAGCGGCATTCCTTCAGTAAGGCGATCCTGTTCTGGGTCGCCGTATTTGGGTTGGTGCTTGCCGCCAATGCCCTCATTCATCATTGGTTTACTCCAAGCGAGCAGGGCCGGGGCTGGGACTATGGCCAGGTCGGCGGCGCGAAATTCTGGATGCCGAGATACAATCCGGTCGGCTTCTTCGGGCACTTCACCATCGGGATTCTGGCGGCGGGCATAACGAATGCCTTGCTGCAGCGCCGCTCCAGAGTGGAACGGCTCAGCAAGCTGGGCGTGTTCGATGCCGCCGCAGTGCTTGCTCTGGGTCTTGCCGGTCTTCTGATCTGGCGGATGCGCCACGCAGGCGAATTCGACTTCAGTCTCCAGCAGCAGCCGTATCTATTCCCGGTCTATGCCATATTGTTCGGAATCGTGCTGTTCTCGGCACCATTCAGCCGGTACGCCGGGCGTGTGCTGGATAACCGCTTGTTCCGGTATACGGCCAAAGTGTCATTCGGCCTGTACATATGGCACTATCTGTTCATTACCTTAATCGAGAAGTACGGCATTCAGGATTTCCATTATTCCGGGGTCAGAGATGTGTGGCGCTGGCTGGGCATCAGTATGTCTGTTGTGGTCATCTCTTACGCAGCGGCTACTATTTCGTATTACGCCATAGAACAGCCGTTCATCAACTGGTCCAAAGGTAAGCCGTTCTTCCGGCGCAAGCGGAAGGAATCCTCAACGTCTGCAGCCGTATAGAATTGACTTTTACATAATCACCATGATACATTGTGTATATACGGAATACACAATTTATTGAGGGGGTTAGTTATGCTGGCTTTAGATGTCCGGAATTTAAATAAAAAATATCCTAATTTTCAGATCAAAGACGTCTCTTTTCAGTTGGAGCAGGGTTATATCATGGGCTTCATCGGGGTCAACGGTGCGGGCAAGACCACCACGATCAAATCGATTCTGAATATGGTTCAAGCCGACAGCGGCGAGATCAGCATTCTGGACAAGAACATTGCTGAACATGAAACAGAATTGAAGCAGGACATCGGCTGCGCCTTCGGCGATATCGATTTCTATACACGCAGCAGGCTTAAGACGCTGACGGGTATTACGAAGAAATTCTATAAGAACTGGAGTGACGAGACGTATTACAGCTATCTGAACCGGTTCAAGCTGGATGAGAATAAAAAAATAGCGGAGCTGTCCACCGGGATGAAGGTGAAGTACAGCCTGACTCTGGCCTTGTCGCATGGCGCCAGGCTGCTGATTCTGGATGAGCCGACCAGCGGACTCGATCCGGTCTCCAGAGACGATCTGCTGGATATTTTCCAGGAGCTTATCATGGGGGGCGAGATCAGCATTCTGTTCTCCACTCATATAACCTCTGACCTTGAGCGCTGTGCGGATTATATCACCTTCATTGAGCAAGGACAGATTGTGGCAAGTAGCGAGAAGAACGAGTTCAAGGAGTCGTACCGGTTACTTAGCGGCAGCGAGTCCCAGCTTAACGAAGTGAAGGGGAAGCTGATCTCCTACAAAATCAACTCCTTCGGCTTCACCGGATTGATCCATACCCGGGATCTCAAGCCCGCCTGGGCGCTTAGCACGGCCATCCCGACTCTCGATGACATCATGATCTACTTTGCCAAAAAGGAGGGTGTATATGTATAATCTGGTGCTGAAGGATTTGAAGCTAGGCGTTAATCCCTGGTTCTTCGTATTACCTTTAATTATGGGCGGTCTGATGCTTATTCCTGGCTGGGTCTACTTCCTGGTTCCGCTGTATTTCTGCTTCATCACCGTACCGAACATGTTCGGCGGATTTAAGAGCCAGAATGATCTCATATTCAGCACAATGATGCCTGTAACCAAACCGGACATCGTGAAGTCCAGAATAGCTGTTATTGTCATTCTTGAGCTGATGCATCTGCTCATTGCCATGATCTTCAGTATCTTTACGTTTCGCCTCTATCCGCATTTGACTTATATTTTCTTTCCGCCTTATATGGGCTTCTGGGGCTTGTGCTTCATTATGCTGGCGGTGTTCAATCTTATATTTATCACTATGTACTATAAGACGGCGTATAAGTATGGCGCGGCCACGACTGCATCTACGGCTGCGGCGATCCTGTTCGCTGGCTTGGTCCAATGGGAAGGAATCCAGAATAGCTGGATGCACAGCATATTCTACGGCTCCGGGACAGAGAATACGGCGCTTCAGTTCTCGATTCTGATCGGGGGCATCCTCATTTTCGCAGCCTTCACCCTACTTGCCTACCGGATTGCGGTACGGAGATTCCTGAAAGTGGAGATCTTATGAACGTAACGATCTCCAGCACCTCCGACAAGCCGATCTACCAGCAGCTGCACGAACAGATCAGCGCACAGATTCTTGGTGGCGAGCTGGAAAGCGGCTATTGTCTGCCCCCCATCCGGCAGGCTGCTCTGGAGCTGCATGTCAGTGTCATCACGGTGAAGAAGGCCTGGGAGGAGCTGGAGCGGAGCGGCTTGATTAATACGGTAACGGGCAAAGGCTGCTTTGTGGCCGAATTCTCGCCCGAGGAGATGCTGCGGATTCGTAACGAGATGGTCTTGAAGCAGATGGAGGGCGACATTCAGTATTACAAGTCCTTCGGCCTTACGCTTGATGAAGTGATCGCGCTGCTGGGGAAGATTTACTAAACGAACAGAAACAGGCTTTTCATGCTCCCTCTTCCAAGGGGGCTGAAAAGCCTGTTTGTTATTTCTGGTACGGGACACTTACTCTATTTCCCCCTAAACTTCTCCGGGAACTGCTTCACAATGCCTTCAGCAGTCCGGCCATGATCCGGGTTATTGTTGAGGGCGCTCACATCACTCCTGAAATTTGACATGATCCAATACCGTATTTCCCCACTCAGGCAGCAAGCATGCCTCTCCCGCAAAGCGGCTTCCGGCTATGGAGCCGTCTTGAAACAGCGCCCCGTCAAAGCTACATTCCTCGAACCGGCAATACAACATTAAGGCACTGCGGAAATTGGCCCCATCAAAGCGGCAGCGGATGAAGGATACATCATTTGCTATCACTTTGCTTAAGTTGCAGCCGGTGAAATCACAATCATGGAACGCCTTGCTCATTCTGGCACCATTCAGCTTCGCTCCCCGGAAGGAACAGTGATTGAAGGTATGGGTCACGAATCTCTTGTCCAGTCTGACCTCGTCCAGGCAACAATTGGTAAATGTAGAGGTGTTCAAGCTTGCCGAATCCTCGAAGCGTGAATAAGAGAAATCAATATCCTGCAGAGTGAGGTACTGTATGCTCTCAGTCAGGGTAACTCCCCGGTAATCCTTGAGTCTTGCCTCCGTCTGCCCATAAGGGGAGGGCGGGAAGGAGCGGTCTTGTTGATGGAGATTATGTTTACCTGCAATAGCGGCCAGACGCCGGTTCACTTCAGAGAGCTGGTCGTCCTGCCATCTGGCCAAGAGGAATTTCTTATTCAAGGTAGCCCCTCCTTACATTAATTTGGTAAAATGAATGGAATCTAGTTTATATGTTAGTATGCCAAGTAACTATTAACAAGCCATTAAAGGAGGCCATCCACCCGTGGGAAGATCGTTTGCAAATCTGCATATCAAGTCAGGTGACCTGGAGAAGACCCTGCAAGCCTTACAGGAGCTGACCGGCAAGCATGGCAAAGTATTGGGTTATCCTGAGACGCCGGAGCGTAAGGCCGTTATCTATGTAAGCCAAAGTAATGAGGGCTGGATCAGCGTGCTTCACGATTATTTCGTGTGGGGTACGGTGAAAAAGGCTGGCAGAACGTTGTCCGCGCTGCTACAGGAGCCGGTGATGACCGTGGCATATATGAATGAGGAGATCTTCGAGCTGTCGTTCTTTGAGCAGGGGGAGATCCAGGCCGAACGAATCTTCTGTGAGCCTTGGACCCGGGAGGATTATGAACAGCTGCGGGAAGAGCGTATAGCAGACGAATATATCCAGCGGGTGCTCGGGATGCAAGCTGAGGAGGAGAACTTCGGCGGATTCATCAGCCTTACCAGCCCGGAGCAAGCGGTGGAGCGGCTGTCCGAAATTACTGGAATGTCTCTATGGAGCGATGCGGAATGGTTACCGTATGAAGAGACGCTCAGAGCACGCTTTGTTACCTATGAATGGTAGAAGAAGATGCTAAAAAACAGTGGATTCTACAAGCTGCGCTTCTTCATCACACCCGAGGAGCTTAAGAGAGTCGTAGAGCTTCTGGAGCCAACGCAAGTGCGGTACTATTTAACCAATTATACCCATACAGAGCATGATCAGAATCAGGTGGTGGAGGCGTATCGCGCCTTCTATCAATATTATACAGCTGCGGAAAAAGAGAGCGGGGTGCGCCCCTTCTTCATCTATTCGATGTCGGTTCTGCCGGACACAGAGAGCTTTGGTTTTTTTGCGAGAAATGAGGGGATTTCTATTCCCTATCACGGGCAATGGGCAGAGAACGAGCTGCCCTGTATCCTGATCTCCTGTCCTAAGGGGCACCGGGTCAATGCTCAGGATGAGCAAGGGGAGTATTATCTCTATGAGGATGTCCGGGAGCACAAGCCGCTGAGTTATGCCCTGTATAAGGAAATCACCGGCTCTATTCAAAAAATGACCAAGCCTCTCCGCTTCTCGGCGCAAGACCCGGAGGCGATGGAGGAACAGAAGCCCTCTGTACGCATAAGCCGTGCTGCGGCTGAAGATTTAAGCAACTCCTGGATGGTCAGACAATATGGACTCGTAATCCATGGGCAATCAGGGCCTGACTGATGTATTGGGTTATCCATGAAAGGGAGGGGAGCAGATGGCGCTGAAGTTGATCTGTACCTGGGGAGTGCTCGCTCTATCGTGCTGTGCGGTATGGTGGAGCTTCAAGACCGAAAAGCTGATCACCGTCTCCTGGCTGATGTTCCTGCTCCCTGCGATTCTCCAGCTTGTTGCTGCTGTGCGGATCGGGCCGGGCAAAGCCAAGTTATTTCTTGTATTCGGCTGTATTAATCTGCTGTTCGCGGTCCTGACCGGTGCGGCTGTCTGGTATCTGGTCCAGCTGGCAGATGCCTATAGAAGGGGAAAATAAATCAAGCGTGCTATAAGCGGGGGAGGGGGCTAATATGCAACTGGGTTTTACGCTGGATACCCATGGAACATGTGTGGGTGTACTCAGGGATGAATTGATTCCGTTAGAGGAACTGGCGAATACATGGGAATTTCCCTATGATATCTTTGTGGTGTTCCGGGTATTACCTGATAGCTATGGACGGAGAACGTTCAGACGCTTTGACAGCGGGGATCATACCCTCTATTTGGATATCAGCCTCAGTTATGAGCAGTACCAGCGTATGTCCAAGAATGAGCAGCGCGAGGCTCTGGGCATTCACCTGTACAGCTATCTGGCAGAATCCATTGCCAAATATACTAAGCATGCCGGTAAGATTGCCCAAGCGGAGCTGCTGAAACGGGTGAAATGCTGGATGCTGGCCAATAACTGGCTGGAAGGGAAAATTCATCAGGCACGCCTCCTCCTCTCCCGGGAGATGGGACTCCATGAGGTTAGCCGGACCTTGAAGCTGCCGCTGGGGGAGATTGAGTATATCCTGCTGCGCATGAATGATGATGCGCCAGCTGCTGTTCACCCTGACAATCTATAATCGACCCTTAGCAGGGAAAGGGGAGCAAATCTATGTATGAGCATCTGACCGAGAAATTGAGTAAGCCTTCCGCGATAAGGTGGTTTCGGGGGCATGGGGCCCAGGAGAGCTGGATTGCTGAAGCCGAGGCGGAATTAGGCTTCAAGCTGCCGCCGTCTTACCGCTGGTGGCTGATCCATTATGGGAATGGGGGACTTGGAGACGGGCATATTCTGACGCTTGTTGCTCCCGAGCATAGGGAGTATACCGACAGCGATCTGCTGTATATCCACAGGCTGAATCTGGCGGAGGATTGGTGGGTAGCCCGGTTTCCATATCGAATGGACCTGTTCGTGCCGGACAGCGATGAGCTGTATTACTTTGACACCTCTGCCCCGGATGAACAGGGGGAATTCCCGGTCATGCGTTATGACCTGATGAATGATCTGATTGAGGAATACGCCCCGACGTTTGCCGGATTCCTGGAACAGCTGATCGACGAGAGGAAGTAGCCATGAATGCGGCACAGAAGGAAGTGGAGCGGCTGGCGGCGGAGATTGCGGAGGCGGCGCGGAGGTCGTTCAGCGCGCTTTTTGCGAATGGGGAGCATTATTATTACTGCACTCTATATACAACGGGCGAGGGACATGCACCAAGCCTCTCTGCCTGGTCGCGGGAAGCGCTGGAGCAGGAAGCGGCCAGACAGGCAGAGGGCGGCAGCACACCGGCAGCAGAGATCGCTGAGCTGATTAAATGGTCTTATGCCGACTCGCCGTATTGCTGCTTCGGGGATGAGTATTTCGATGAGGTCAAGCGGTTATTCCTGGCGCGTCCGTCTATTGCCGAGCTTGAGGATGAGGCATGGAACGATGAGTTCACTATGAGGCTGGGGGCCATGGAGCTGGCAATGCGGATGCTGGAGGCTGAGGGTCTGTTCGCGCTCAATCAGCCCAGGGAGGACGTATGTGTGCTTGCCGAAGTGATGCCGCCGGATGAGGGGAATACGGATATTGCCCTGCGGCTGAACCGGGCAGAATCTCCGGCGATGCAGGCTTGGCTGGCGGAAGCCGCAGAATAAGGTTATTGATGAATAACTCACGCAGGAAACCGGGGGAATGACGAATGTATATCGTATCTGAGCCCAAGGGGCTGTCAGAGCATTACAGGCAGCAGCTTGAAGCAGAGGACGCAGGACTGTATCCGCCAGCCTATACCAAGTTCTTGCAGCAGTACGGCGAAGGAACGTATCGAGGCTGGATAAATGTGCAGGCTCCTGACCCGGAGGTGCTGCGGCCTTTTGCTGAATACGGGTTATGGGAGCATGATGAAGACAGTCCTATAACGGAGCAGCAGATCGGGGAGTGTACGGCTATCGGGACCACCGTGGATGGTGATTTCCTGGCGGTCCATCCCGGGGTGAACGGGCTGCTGTGGCTGCCCCGTCATGCGGAGCAGATTCAAGTGATCCCGCTGCCAGCCGGGGAAAAGGAAGAGGCTGTTGGCTATGCCCTGATCCTGGACGGCATCTACCGCAGGATGTATGGGCGGAGCCAGGAGGAGAGTGTCTATTATGAGCCATGGACGGGAACCCGCGAGCATCTTTTCCTGCGGATGCCGCCGGGAGAGGGCCAGCTGGCGCTCACGGAGCTGGCTGACCTGTACCGGGCGGAGTCTCCGCCGGATCTCTTCATTGAGAACCCTTACGTCTGCTACCTGTTCTACCGGAATCTGGGCGGCTATATCCGCCTGAATCTGGCGGGTGGGCAGGAGGTAGCCGTTTTCTATGAGCAGGCTGCCGGACAGGTATTCGCCAAGATGAAAGCGTGGCTTCTGTCGAAGGGATGCGAGCTGTATTCATGGGAGTGAAGAATAAGGAGGAGTGCGGATGATTGTCCTGAAGGAGAGGATGTCATAAGTGAATCATAACCATGAGACCTACGAGACCCTGGACGGGCTGGAGAACATGCGCTCCGAGCTAACCGGGTATTGTTACCGGATGATGGGCTCCATCTTCGAGGCGGAGGATGCGGTACAGGATACTATGATCCGGGCCTGGAAGCACCAGGAGCAGATGAGGCAGCAGGCCTCTCTCCGAGCCTGGATGTACCGGATTGCCACCAATGTCTGTCTTGACCGGCTGAGAAGCGCCAAGCGGCGGGCGCTGCCGATGGATCTCTCGGAACCGGCCGCTGTCGTTACGGAGCCTAGGGAGAGCCTGCCTCAGCATTCCTGGATCTGGCCCGCTCCGGGCCATGTGGATGACCCTGGCAATATCCTGATCAGCCGCGAGACCATTCGCCTGTCCTTCATTGCGCTGCTTCAGCTGCTGCCGCCCCGGCAGCGTGCCGTGCTGATTCTGCAGGAGGTGTTCCGGTGGTCGGCAGCTGAGACCGCCGGGGCACTGGAGATGACCGTGGCTGCGGTGAACAGCGCGATGCAGCGGGCACGGGCGGCCATGGCCAAGGCACAGCTCCGGTCCGGGGCCTTGCAGGTTGACGATGACGAAGTGGACGAAGGGCTGATTACCAGATACGTGGAGGCTTTTGAACAATACAATATTGATGCGTTGTTAGCCTTATTCCAGGAGAACGGCAGCCTGTCGATGCCGCCATTTACGATGTGGGTGCAAGGCGGCGCGGATCTCGCGGCCTTCTACCAGATCACACGCAGTCACTGTGTGGGCTCGCGGTTGCTGCCGGTCCGGGTGAACGGGAACCGGCCCGCCGTTGCCCAGTATGTTCCCTCTGGAGAAGACGGATTGCTGGTCCCGTGGGCGATTCATGTGCTTGAACTGAGCGGGGGGAAGATCGCGCATGTTCATCATTTTATAGATGCTGAATTATTTATTTGCTTCGGATTGCCGGAACACCGATGATTCTGCCGCGGCCGGAACGTCTATACTAATGAATCGCACAAGCGACACCATTCCGAATTCAAGGAGGAACAATCAATGACAATCAAACTTACTCCCTACATCACCCTGGAGGGGCGCACGCAGGAGGCTATTCAATTCTATGCACAGACTATAGGTGCTGAAGTCCTCTCTATCCTGACGTATGGTGATATGCCGGACCTCCCGGACACGTTCCCGGATGAGGTGCGGAGTCTGGTGGCCCATGCCAAGGTCCAGGTGGGCGGCACGGAGCTGATGTTCTCGGATACTCCCGGCGGTACGCCAGTTGAGAGCGGGAAGCGGGTAACGGTCTGCGTTACTACGGACAGCGTGGAGGAGTCACGGAGAATTTTTGATGCGCTGCAGGAGGGCGGGGAGGTTAATATGCCGTTTCGGGAGGAGCCGTTCAGCCCGGGCTTCGGCGATCTGACGGACAAGTTCGGAGTGACGTTCCAGATCTATACCGAGCTTGGCTAGAGTGGGCAAATAGCAGCGGAGAGGATCAGGCATGAATAAGACGAACGTTGAAGTTCCCATACGTTGTACAGGTGTTGCCGCAGTATTGCTGAAGAATACACCCTCTGGCCACCACGTCCTGTTACTGAAGCGGGCCGGTTCGGTACTCAGAGATGCCTGGTGCTACATCGGCGGGGGCATTGAAGCAGGGAAACAAGCGTGGGAAGCTACACTAAGAGAGGTTCGGGAAGAGAGCCGATTGGTTACGGTTGGCACACCATAAGAGGGCTTGAGAAGGGCTGCATGCGATGAGCGTGCAGCTTTCTTTTGCTTTTGGGAGCGAAATGTAAGCGGAAAACCGAACGCATTATGCTGGTGCGAAGGCATGTGTGCCGCGTGTATGCGGAAAACCGAATACAATATGCTGTCGCGAAGGCAAGTGGGCCAAATGTATGCGGAAAACCGAACATAATCGGCTGACGCAAGGCAGTTGGGCCAAATGTATGCGAAAAACTGAACCCAATGACCTTGCGCCAAGGCCAAGGGCCGGATGTGCCCATGTGCGGTCGTGAATGGTAGCGTAAATCGTCAGCTGGGCGGGTCCGTTTTTTATCTTTTGCGCAGAATGGCCAGTCCATGCAAACTATACCCGAGCAGACTCTTGTCCTCACAGGTCCGCAGATGAAGCTGAAGCCAGCGTTCAAAATCTTCTTGCTGTGCCTCATTGATTTGCTTAGCAAACAAATAACCGACCCCGTCTGTTCCAATATGGGCCACGATCTCTGTGTGATAGGCAGCTGCCATGTGTTCCAATTCAGAGGGAGACATATGTAGGAATAGACCATCCTTCGTCTGGTTGGTATGCCAGGTAAGTACATCTTCCATGTTCCTGAGTCTATCACTTATGCTTAATACCGAAACGGCGGCATTGTTAATATAGGAGACCGCGAGTAATCCGCCCGGCTTCAGTACGCGCAGGCATTCGGTCATGGCAAGCTGCCGGTCTTCATTGCCGATATGATAAAAGGCTCCCATGTTCAAAACAACATCAAAAATTCCGCTGTCAAAACGTGATAAATCCGTGATGCTTCCTGTATACATATCAGCTAATACCGGGCGTATGCGCTGCTTCTCTCTGATGATATCTACATTATGAGGAACAATATCTCCGGCAACGACCTTATGCCCCAATTCTGCAAGCTGAAAGGAGTAATTCCCCGTTCCTGCGCAGCCGTCAAGAATGTAGGCTTCCGGCTTAAACAGCTTTTTGAAGTAAGACATCGTTGTGATCCATTCGATCTGATGCCCGTTATCCCTGAACAGCCTTCCCTCCTCATCATAGGAATCATAGTAATCGATTATTGCATCCATCTTATTGCCCTCCTTGTAGTATGGCCGGGCTCATCTTGAAATGCTGCCCTCCCCCTACCTTAGCGGATCAGGGGAAGGCAGGCTATGACCAGGATTACTTGAAGATCCGCTGCGAGAACTGGTACAGTCCGCTGCTCCAGACCTTGCCTTCATGTCCGCCTACATCCAGATACCACAGATGCGGAACGTTCATGCTGGTCAGGCTGTTATGGAAATTCTGGCTGACATAGAGCAGGCCGTCCGAAGCGCCGCAGGAGATCCAGAGCAGCTTCAGCTGGCTGGCCGTCTGCGCCGGATTGGTGATCAGCTGTGAAGCCGACTTCGTATTCGGAGCAGAGGAGAACGCGCCGATCCAGGAGAACTTGTCCAGATGCTTCAGGCCGAAGTTCAGGGTCTGTCCGCCGCCCATGGATAAGCCGGCCAGGGCACGGTTTTGCTTGTTTTTGTATACCGGGAAGTGAGAGTCAACGTAAGGAATGAGGTCATTAATCAGATCGAATTCAAACCGCTCGAAGGCGGCTACCTTGTCCGGTGCATAAATATCGCCGACCGGGCGGTCATCCGCCATAGCGCGTCCGTTCGGGAACACGACAATCATCGGCGCGAGCTTGTTCTGGGAGTACAGGTTGTCCAGAATGTTCCGCGGATTCATCCCGTTCAGCCATTCGTTCTGATCCCCGCCGATGCCGTGAAGCAGGTAGAGAACGTTGTAGGTCTTGGAAGGGGTATAGCCCGGAGGGGTGTACACCATCGCGTTTCTCGATTTGCCTACGGTAGTCGAATAATAAGAAATCTGCTGTACGTTGCCGTGCGGAATATTATTGCGGTATCCGTCATAGCCTTGCGGAGCGGGAGTGATGGTACTGGTTACAGCCGCAGCAGCATCCGCAGACAGGCTCAGATCCTGCTCCTCTGTCACAGGTGATGCATAAGACATTGCAGGCAACAGCAGGACTGTCGCCAGAGCCAGACTTGCAATTCGGGTCATTATTTTCTTCATTTCACATGTCCTCCTTCATTCGATTGGTGAACCCTATTCGCCTTCCCTTTACAGAAACGGAGTCGCCTCCTCCTCTCCCGACATAATATGTAAGCGCATCCACATCGAGGATACCATATATAGGATATTATGTAAATTGTTTTCGGAGATTTTTCAAAATATAAGAATGGGACGGTAAAGCCGTTTCCAATTGCATATGGAAAGCAGCGGGTCATACCGGAAGCAGCGCGGTCACAGATGTGAGGGCCATTTCGGCGCTTTAATCTAGACCGGAGAGCGGTTTAGAACAGTATAATTGTGTCCCTGGAGAGTGGGTTTGCCACCCTCCTTTCTTTTTGGCCCGGGATTATAGTAGGGAATGACTCTATGTATCCTGCTGGAAATTGAAAGCGGTTGCCTGGAGCCAAAATTGATCTGGAGGAGGTATTTATGCTTACTCACAAAGTAATGAGATTGCTGCTGGTGCTTGCTGTCGCATTCACAGGGTTCATCCCGCAGACCGCCGGTGCGGCTGAACCGGAACCGGAACCGGTGCCGCAGGTGGCCGCCGCTGGCCCGGCAACCATCCAGAATTACCCGATGCCGTCTATCTATACTCCGTCTGCTGTCTATTCGTTAAAGGTGAACAATGAGGCGGTCCCCGTCGTCAAGTATTTGCCTGATTATGACTATGCCGAGTTCTCCTTTGAAGGAACCATTAGTCTTGAGGTTACGGCAGACAAGCCGATCACCTCCTATTCGATCAGTCCGCTGGCCAAGAACATCACAGGAACGGTCAACGGCAACAAGCTGACCTTCACCCTGTCGGCCTCAACCTATGTGATCGTGGATATTAATGCACCTGCGAACGAAGACCCGAATGAGAAGGACCCGGACAAGCGCCGCAAAAGACTCGTGATCGCCGCCGATCCGCTGGAGACAGACATCCCCGCGTCCTCCGGCCCGGGAATCTACAATGTGACCGCTGCACCGTACAACGCAGACAAGACGGGGGCAACGATCACCTCAGGCGCCATCCAGCAGGCGATTGATGCTGCCAATCAGGCCGGAGGCGGCACTGTGTATATTCCGGCGGGTGTGTACAAGAGCAGCAACCTGACCCTGAAAAGCAATGTTACCTTTTACCTGGCCGGGGGTGCAGTCATTGTCGGCACAGGCCGGGGCGAGGACTACCGGAATGACTTCCGCAAGGATTCGATCTCGGATGGAACCTACTTTATCCGCACCGCGACCAATTCCGTGAATATCACCATGCGGGGACGCGGAACCATCGATGGTAAAGGGATAGAAATGCGCAAACGCAAGATGACCAATCCGCCTGCAACCCATAAGCAGGGAGAGGGATTCATCAATAACCTGGTGGTGCCGATGGCGACCAGCAACTTCAAGTTTGACGGGTTAACCCTGCGGGATGGCGGCTTTTGGGCGTTCCTGGTGGTCCGCTCCGATAACGTGACCATCACCAATTATAAGGGATACCAGGATTTATTTACGCTTGAGGATGATGCCATCGACATTAATGAGAGCCAGAACGTGCTGGTGAAGCATGCGCTTGCCATCTCGGATGACGATACCTTCTCCACCAAGACCTGGCCGCAGAAAGGAATGTCCAAGGACTGGCCGGGAGCCATCGAGCATCTGGAGAATGTGGTCTTCGAGGACTGCTTCGCCTGGACGCGCTGCGCCGCCTTCAAGCTGGGCATGGGCATATGCACGCCCCAGATTGGCGTAACCATCCGCAATTCGTATGTCTATCAGAGCGCGCGGGCGCTGCTGGTGGATCATGCTTACACAGAGAATCCGCTCCCGGTCGAGGGCTGGGCCCAGGATGTGACCTTCGAGAATATTGATATTGAACGGGTGGGCATCAACCAGTTCGGGAATTACTGGCTGCGGGTCTCCACCAGTACATCCGGCGATGTAAGCAATGTCATTCTCCGGAACATCAATGTGCGCGATACGGGAGGAGATTCCCCTATTCAGGGCAACCCTACCAGAGGCGGGATGGTGAACGGGGTAACTTTTGCAGACGTAGTGGTCAAAGGAAAGCTGGCGAAGAATCTCAGTGACCTGAAGGTGAGCATCAAGAATGAGAATGTAAGCGGGGTGGTCTTCGCAAATACGGATCAGGCCTGGTTCAGCGATTACTTCACATCCGGGCTGACCACGGATTGGACCATGGCTTCAGGAGGGGCCAGCTGGGCGGTAACCGAGCAAACAGGGAACCGGGTGCTGTCCACCAGCCAGACAACGACGGCGCTGATCACCGCCAAGGCCGGTGCATCCTGGACGGATTACACGTATGAAGCCAGAGCCAGACTACCTCTCATTAATGGAAGCGAGAACGCAGGTATTGTCTTCCGGGTACAGGATCAGAACAACTTCTATATGTACCGGATCGATGCCAGCACAAGCCAGCTGCAGCTCTATAAGGTTGTGGCTGGAACGTTGACGCAGGTCTCGAATACTTCGTTTGTGCCTGTCAAGAACCAATGGTATACGCTTAAGGCGACGGTTCAGGGCAATACCATCAAAGGGTATGTGGATGGTGTGCTGAAGACGACATGGACCAATCCGGTCAATGAATTAACCTCGGGCGGAGTCGGCTTCCGCACCACTTCGGCCGGGATCTGGTATGACGATGCTAAGGTGACTGCCATTCACAATCCGCCCGCTGATATCACTCTCAGCTCAACCCAGGTGCCGGAGCTGACTACTCCAGGCGGTGTAGTGGGCACCTTCACGACAGCCCATCCGGATGCGGGCCAGACCTTTACTTATGCGCTGGTTCCCGGGCAGGGAGACGCCGATAACAGCAGCTTCTCCATTGCCCCGCAGGGAGACAGGCTGATCCTCCGCACCACGCCGGATTATGAAGCGAAGAGCAGCTATAGCATCCGGGTGAAGAGCATTGACGCCAATGGCCTGTCTCTGGAAAAAAGCTTCACGATTCAGGTTACCGATGTGGATGAGACCCCGATTGATGCCAATCCTAATTCGGTCCGGTTCACGGATAACTTTGAGGATGGCAATCTGGCGGGCTGGACGGCTGCCAGCGGGACCTGGAGCGTAACCACTGACGGCAGTACGAAAGCCTTGATCCAGACGACGGGGAATACGACGGGACTTATTACAGCTGGGAGCGTGTGGCAGGATATTGCTTTTGAAGCCAAAGTGAAGGTTCCCATCGCGAATGCCAATGCCGGTATTCTCTTCCGGGTGCAGGACGCCAATAACTATTACATGTACCGGATCAACGTCAACGACAAGAAGCTGGAGCTGTTCAAGGCGGTTAACGGAACTCTGACCCCCGTGTCTAGTATGCTTTTTGCCGATGCGGCTGCGGGCCAGTGGTATACCCTGAAGGCGGTCATCAAAGGGAATAGAATTCTAGGCTTTGTGGACGGCCAGTTAAAGCTCGAATGGACGAACCCGCAAACGGAATTAACTGCAGGGAAGATCGGCTTCCGGACAACCTCCCAGAATGCGGTGTTCGATAATGCCCGCGTTACAGGGATACACAAGGTGACGGCCAATGCGCTTAAGACGGTAACCCAAGATGTGTATGAAGCGGTTACGCCTGAAGGCAACCGGCTCAGCCTTAGCCCGGGCAGCCCGCTTGCAGGAGAGACACTTACTCTGACGGCAGAAGGCCATAACCAGAGCCTGGCACCTGTTGCCCCCGGAGATGAACGTTATTATCCGGAAGCCTGGAGCTCCACAGAGGATGGTATGGCAGGCGTCTTCACCGTAACGGATGAGGTCTATCAGGCTACCTATCTTCCTTCTGCCCCAGGTGATTACAAGATAACGGTTATCTACCGCAAGCAGGTATGGGACGGCACAGCCTGGGCCGATACGGAGCTGACGGATTCCCTGATTGTGGACATTAAGGTCATCCAGAAACCGGCAGACGTGAAGGATGACACCACGACTGAGCTTGACCAGCAGGTCCTCGGTTAACACAGAGATTTATATCCCCATCCTGGTGTGTGAGCAGTGATATGCTTATGCGCCAGGATTTTTTTGTGCTAAAAATAATTAGCGTATAAGTGCAACCGTTACCCGGAATTCTCTACTATATAGATAAGAGGATGCCAAAGGAGAAACTAGCAGATGGAAGATCAGGGAATCATTCAGCTATACTTGCAGCGCTCACAGCAGGCCATCACGGAGACCCGGAACAAATATGGTGCTTACTGCCGGGCGATCGCCAGGAACATTGTCGCGAACCAGCCCGATACCGAAGAGTGCGAGAACGATACATACCTGGCTGCGTGGAACGCTATTCCGCCTAACCTGCCCAGGAGGCTGCCGGTATTCTTGGGGCGAATCACCCGCAATATTGCGCTCGACAAGCATGGTTATAATACGGCCAAGAAGCGGAGCCGCCAGTTTGAGGTGATTCTGGAGGAGCTGGAAGACTGCCTGCCTGCGGCGGAGACGGTTGAAACGGAGCATGCCGCAGGCGAAACGGCCCGGTTAATCAATGAATTCCTGTATGGGCTGGAGGAGGGCGCACGAAATTTATTCATCAGGCGGTATTGGTATGCGGATTCGATAGAATCCCTCGCCAGCAGGTTCGATATGAGCAGCAGTAAGGTGAAGTCGAGCCTATTCAGGACCCGGAACAAGCTTAGAGTTCATTTAGACCAGGGGGGCGTTCACCTATGAAGCGGGAGGACTTGTATAAAGAGATCGGACTGATTGACGAGGAGCTGATTGCGGCGGCTGAACACAGCGGAGTAAGGGGCAGGGGCAGGAGACACAGGTTCTCCAAAAGATGGATCGCACTGGTCGCCTGTCTGGTCGTGTACAGCTCAACTTCTACCGTGCTGCTTGCCACAGAATACACCAGAAATAAAACGGAGGAGTCCTACATCCGTTATCTGACAGCGGAGGATATGGAGCTGGCCCCCCGTGCGCAGTATGAGGCCGACAAATTCCTCAAGGCGTTAGCCAGCGGGAACGATGACAAGGTATATATTGCAGTGAACCGGCTGGTGGAGAGCTTCAATGATCCCAAGGCGCGGGAGCTGGCGCTGCAGAAGCTGCGGCCCTTCTTGACCAGTGCTTCCGCTAAGATCGCGGAGTCGGCTGCCTTTGCCACAGATATCCTGTCGAAAAGCTACCAGAGTCCGTATCTCCACAAAATGGCCGACGGGAGCATCGTATTCGCCTTATTCAACAACTATTCGGATTACGGCACCCAGAATGTGCTGTGGCGGATCAAGGGCGATGTGCTGGAACCGTATTTCAGCTTCGCGGCCCCTTCGATGTACATTAAGGAGATCCTCCCGTCCCCGGACCGCAAGCTGCTTGCGGTGGTCACCAGCTCTAACAAGAGTGAATTTGTGCAAATCCTGAATGTGGAGAAGGGGACGATCAGCCCGGAGCTGGTAGAGTCGGCGAGAATCAGACATGGCGCGCAGCGTAAGCTGGAAACTTGGACGCGCAGTGATCATGAGAATTACAGTTATGCGAACCATCTTGTGTGGCAGGATAACGATACGTTAGCGTTCGAGAGTTCTCTGGCCTATGACGACACAGCAATTATTGAAGAAGTTAGTGTGACGTACCGGTTCAGGGATAAAGTGATGGAGGTTGCGGATTTGAAGTAAAGTATGCGGTGCCTTGCAAGAGCTGCGAATGGATAATACATCCGTCCGCAGCTTTTTGCTGTGTGGTGAAGGGAATTTAAGAAAGTTTTAATCTTTACCCGACTTGTTCTTAAGTAGTTGCGCCTATTCTTGATTACAGGGAGGGAGCAACTTGAAGAATTGGGCCCGTAAGGATTCATCGGTGGCTTGGTTATTTCTGGCACCTAGTAGCATCGGGTTTGCCTTGTTTTATCTGATTCCGTTTGGCATGGGCGTGTTCTATTCCTTCATGGACCGTGCGGTGGACGGGCAGTATGTGGGCCTGCATAATTACCGGGAGCTGATTGCGGGCGACTCCTTCCGGAAGGCGGCCTTCAATACCTTCTACTTCAGCCTGGTGAGTGTTCCGCTGCTGATCGTGCTGTCGCTGGGGTTAGCGCTGCTGCTCCATAAGAAGCTGTATTTTCAGAAATGGCTAAGGACTGCTTACGTTCTTCCGCTGGTCGTGCCTGTCGCGTCCATTATTCTGGTCTGGCAGATCCTGTTCGACTGGAACGGGGCGCTGAATGCGTGGTTGAGCGGCTTCGGTCTGGCCCGGGTGGACTGGATGAAGACGGAGGCAGCGCGGAATGTAATTATGATGATGTATGTGTGGAAAAACATCGGGTACAACGTGATCCTGTTCCTGGCCGGACTGCAGCAGATCCCGAAGGATTACTATGAAACCGCCCAGATTGAAGGGGCCGGCCGTCTCAGGCAGTTCCGGAGCATTACGCTGGTCTACTTAACCTCTACGATGTTTTTTGTCGTCATGATGTCGATCATTAACTCCTTCAAGGTATTCCGGGAGACGTTTCTGCTGGCCGGGCCGTATCCGCATGACAGTATCTATATGCTGCAGCATTTTATGAACAATATGTTCCTGTCCCTCGACCTCCCGAAGATGACAGCGGCATCTACCCTGATGGTCGGCGGCATTCTGATCCTTGTTCTCGGGCTGTTCGCCATGGAACGCCGGTACCGTCGAAATATGGAATAGAGGTGGAGAGGTTGTGCCAGTGGATAAAGTCTTACCCAAGCTAATATTAACCGTCATTATGGGAGTGGTTGCCCTGCTGATGCTGTTCCCGATCGGGGTCACCCTCATCAATTCGTTCATGAGTACCCGCGAGATTGAGATCAATTACGGTCCCGTCGGACAAATGAACACAGTCATAGAGGGCAGGAGCGATCCGTTCGCCAATCTGAAATGGCTGCCCGATCAGGTCTCCCTGGAGCAATACGGTAAGGTGCTGCTGGAGAGCCCGATGTACCTGTCGATGTTCTGGAATTCGGTGTTCCTGGTGGTGCCCATCATTGCCGGGCAGACGCTTATAGCTGCGCTGGCTGCTTACGCCTTCTCCAAGCTGAGATTCCGGGGCCGGGAGCTCCTGTTTCTGGTCTATGTCCTGACGATGCTGATGCCCTTTCAGGTAACCCTGGTGCCCAATTACATCATGGCCGACCGGCTGGGGCTGCTGAATAGCCCGGGGGCCATTATTCTGCCTGGCATTTTTGCGGCCTTCGGTGTGTTCATGCTCAGGCAGTTCATGCTGGATATTCCGTATGCCTATATCGAAGCGGCCAAGATGGATGGAGCCGGACATTTACGGATTTTTGGTACCCTTATTGTTCCCATGGTTCAGTCGGGTCTAGCCGCGCTTACGATTCTCTTATTCGTCGATTACTGGAATATGGTGGAGCAGCCGCTGATTTTCCTGGATGATCCGCTGCGTCAGCCATTGTCCGTCTACTTATCGAATGTCAGCAAAGAGAAGGGGCTTGCGTTTGCTGCTTCCGTCATCTACATGGCCCCGATGGTACTGCTCTTTCTGTATGCGGAGACGTATTTCATTGAGGGCATTCAGTTATCCGGGATCAAGGGCTAGGGCTCGCATGTGAGGGACTTATGAGGAAAGGAGGAGAACGGGGAAATGAAGATTGCAGGAGTGCCCGCAGACCGCAGGCGTAAAAAAAACATTAAAATAGCCTCCCTGCTGCTACTGGGCGTGTTACTCTTCTTCACCTTCTTCAGCAATACGCTGCAGTCGTTGACCTTGCCCAAGGTGACGACGGTCACGCCGCAGAGCAAGAGCCTTGAATTCACGCTGGAGGGCGGCGGGATGCTGCGGCCCGTGAATGAAGTGAAGCTCCAGAATGCCAGCGGCTGGAAGCCCCGGCAGGTGCTTGTGCAGGAAGGGGAGCGGGTGAAGAAGGGGCAGAGGCTGATCCTCTATGACAGCCAGTCTGCGGAAGCCGGGCTGCAGGATGAAATCGCGCTGCTGGATAAGCAAAAGCTCGGGCAGCAGACCCTGCAGGATCAGTTCATTCAGACGTATGCGGAAGGGGATGAGCTCCAGATTCGCAAGGCCCGGCGCGAGATTGAAGCAGGCAAGCAGGATCAGGCCAGACAGGCGCGTAAAATCGCCGAGATGAGAGACAGGTTAACTGCGGAGCAGCAGCTTAAGGCACCCTTCGACGGGATTGTAACCCGGTTGAATGCCCTTCCGGGGATACTGTCATCCGGCGAGCCGGATCTGGTGCTGTCAAGCAGCCGCGAGGGGTTCCAATTCGATTTTACGGCGGACGCAGGATTATTATCCAGCCTTGGCATTACCTTGGGGGAGAAGCTTGAGGTGGAGGTTCATTCTGCTGAGGGGCCATCGGCCCGGATATTGGCGGGAAAGATTACAGAGATCAAGAGCGCTCAGGCGCGTGCCGGCAGCCCGGCCGGTGAGGATAACAGCGGGGCGGAGGACATCGCACAGAAGACGGTCTTCATTGTAATGAAGGAGGGTTCGCTTCAGGGAGGAGAGCAGGTTCAGTTCCAGATGAAGAAGCCGTCCCTTCAGGAGGGTGTGGTGGTACCGGCTAAGGCCATCCATCAGACGGGCGGGCGCAGCTTTGTCTATGTAGTTGAGGAGCAGAGGGGGGCATTAGGTAATACGTTTGTCGCCCGCGAGGTTCAGATCCGCTCCAGTATCACGAACGGCCCGGACAGTATGATTCAGACGGATAATCTGTATGGGGACGAGATGATTATTCTGGAGAGCAGTGAGCCCTTGCAGGACGGGAACCGCGTACGTCTGCAATAACCTTAGGAGTACGGCCTACTATACGAACAATTATTGGAGGTAGTGACAGATGAAGATGATTAAGAGAATGGGCTGGCTGGGGCTGAGCCTTGCTTTTACAACGATGATGTCAGCATGTAGTTCAGGGAGCAGTGCAGAAGCTCCAAGCACCGGGGGGAAGACGGTTGTTACGTTATCGGTTCAGCAGGATAGTGAGTTCTACCGTGCGGTAGAGCAGAAGTTTGAACAGGCTTATCCCGATATAGATTTGCAGATTCAGGCGTATAAGGGGATTGGCGAGAAGATGGAAGGGCCGGATTATGAGAAGTATCAGAAAACCGCCGGTACAGCATTGCTCTCAGGCAAAGGAGCCGATATTTATGAAACGGGCAGTCTGCCCGCCAGTGATTACGTGAGCAAGAAGCTATTCCTTGATATGGAGGATTACCTCAAGCAGTCGAAGACGCTGAAGCATGAGGACCTGCAAATGAATGTGCTGAATGCCCTGAAGGTGAAAGGGGGCACCTATATCATTCCATCCGGGTTCAGCCTGAGAGCGTTCCTTGGAGACGGGGATGTACTTAAGCAAGCAGAGATCATTGATAAGAGCTGGACTTGGCAGGAATGGAAGAAAATCTCCAAATCGCTGATTGCGTCGGAGCAACAGGCGGGGTCCGCACACCGCTACGCGCTTCCGAATAATCCGCCGGATATGCTGCTTCAGGAGATGGTGGTCGACGGCTATAACCAGTTCGTAGACGTAGCTGCACGCAAGGCCAAGTTTGATTCCCCCGCCTTCATATTTATGATGCGGGAGATTAATGAGATGTATCAAGAGAAGTTGATGACCACCGAGCCGGTCGAGACCGAGAATCAATTGTTCTATTCTGCCGTTATACAGGGCCCGGCGGATTTCATCAACGTTCCGTATACCAATTTCGCCAATCCGAAGCTGCTGTATAAGCCGCATAGCGGAAACTCCGGGGCCATGAGAATTATTCCGAACTATACGTTTGCGATACAGGCCAAATCGCCGGTTGCCGAACAAGCCTGGACGTTCATGGAGTTCCTGCTCTCTGATGAAGTTCAGTCCCTGTCGAGCAGAGAAGGCTTCTCCCTGCTCCGATCGCTTAATGACAAGCAGTTCAGTGAGCTTCAGCAGCAGGTGAAGAGCGGGACGTATAAGCTCCCGGACGGCAAGCTTGCAAGTGTTCCAGAGGGACAATTCAAGGTGTTCCAAGACATGATGGATACAGCGGATAACTTCGCCATGATGGATGTGAAGATTCTGAGCATCATCGGCGAGGAAGCAAACGCGTTCTTCAGCGGACAGAAGACGGCAGAGGATGTGGCTAAGCTGATTCAGAACAAGGCGACTACGTACCTTAACGAATAGATCACGGCCTGGAGGTCCCGGAATGAAGCGAACCACGATTCTAATCGCAGAGGACGAGAAGGAGATTGCCGACCTGATTGCCCTGCATCTGCAGAAGGAAGGGTATCACTGTATCAAGGTGCCTGACGGCCGGGCAGCGGTGCAGGCCATTCAGTCACAGTCCATTGATCTGGCGATCCTGGATATTATGATGCCGGAGCTGGACGGGTACGAGGTTACCCGCCAGGTCCGGGTGAAGCATAACCTGCCGATTATCTTCTTAAGCGCCAAGACCTCAGATTTCGATAAGATTACCGGCCTTGTGATGGGAGCGGATGATTATATGATTAAGCCCTTCAACCCTATGGAGCTGCTGGCCCGTGTCAATTCCCAGCTGCGGCGTTCCCGGAAGTTCAGCCAGCCTCCGGCTGCCCATCAGGCCCCGGTGCTGGAGTCTGGCGGGCTTGTTATATCCCCTGACCGGCATACAGTTACGCTATACGGGAAGGCGATTGATCTCACGCCCAAGGAATTCGACATCCTCTATCTGCTGGCCAGCCACTCCAAGCAGGTGTTTAGCGCAGAGAGTATATTTCAGCGGGTGTGGGGTGAAGCGTACTATGAATCCGGCAATACCGTGATGGTGCATATTCGTACACTGCGCAGGAAGCTGGGCGAAGACCAGAATAAGGACCGGTTCATCCGAACCATCTGGGGCGTCGGGTACACGTTCAATGAATAAGCGGCCCCGTGGTTTCAGGGCCAGATTAGTCCAGTTACTGGGGGTAAGCATGCTGCTCTCCGCTGGTCTGACCTATGGGATCTTCAAGCTGCTTCAGCTCTACTACTCCGGGGTGAAGTTGGAGGACCCGGAGGCGGAAGTGCGCCGGTTCATCTACAAGCTCGGGGACTTCAACGTATCTCTGATGCTGTTCATTCCGCTCATGCTGATCTTCTTTTTCAAGTTCACCAAGCCTTATATCCGTTATCTTAACGAGATCTCCAGCGGGATTCATCATCTGGCTAACGGGGAATTTCAGAATCAGGTGAAGATTGCCTCAAGGGATGAGTTCAGTGCGATTGCCGAGGATCTGAATGCGGCAGGGGCTAAGCTGCTGACAGCGGTGCAAAGAGGTGATTTCGCCGAGAGCAGCAAAGACCAGTTGGTCGTCAATCTGGCCCATGATCTGCGTACGCCGCTTACCTCTGTGCTTGGCTATCTGGATCTGATTCTTAAGGAGGAGCAGTTGCCCATGGAGACGATCAGACACTACGCAACCATAGCCTTCACCAAGTCCCAGCGGCTGGAGAAGCTGATTGACGGACTGTTCGAGATCACCAGGATGAACTATGGCACACTGCCTATGGTGAAGACGCACCTGGATATCGGCGAGCTGCTCCGGCAATTGAACGAGGAGCTATACCCGGTATTTGAGCGGAACGGTCTGACCTCCCGGCTGAATATTACCCCCGGCTTAAGTGTCTATGGGGATGGGGATCTGCTGGTAAGGGTCTTAGGGAATCTGCTTACTAATGCCGCCCGCTATGGGCAGGAAGGCGTATATGTGGATATTAACAGCCGTCTGGATTCAGGTGCAGTTGCGGTTGAGGTGATCAATTACGGGAATCCCATTCCGCCGGAGGAGCAGGCGCATATCTTCGAGATGTATTATTCCGGGGACCGGGCGCGGACTCATCAGGATGGCGGCACGGGTCTGGGTCTGTTCATTGCACGGAACATCGTAGAGCAGCATGAGGGAACTCTGTCTGTGGAGAGTAACGAGATACGGACAAGATTCGAGATGCGGCTGCCGCAAGCGTAAGCGAAGTTAAGGGAGGAGAGAATCAGAATCATGTATCATTCCAAAAGAAAATATGCTGCTGCCATGCTAAGCCTGGCGGTTCTCAGCCAGTCCATCGCCTTCGGAGCCTATACGGCAGCCGCCGGATCTTCAGCGGGAACAGCGGCTGTAGCCGCCGTGTCCACACTGGAGGGACTGGGGGCGGTCTCATTGAAGAGCGGCGTGAGTGTGAAGCTGCTGAATGCAGCGCTTCAGCCTCAGGAGAGCGGGAATATACTCACGTACACCTTGAATTACTACAACGGAACGGGCAGTAATGTAAGCCTGATCGATTATTTCTCCAAGGTCACCACTTCCAGCGGCGCTGTGATTCAAGGTAAACCGGTAACAGGCAGTGCTGCCATCAAGTCTATTCCGGCTAACAGCAGTCAACTGGTTACGTATTACGTCAATGCGGGTAAGGCTGCCAAAATAACCGGAGTCCGAATCGCCCTGTTCGGCTGGGACTTCAGCCAGGCGAATTACCAGAAGAAGCTGGGGATGTTCACGATTCCGGGTTCCTACTCGGTAGCCACTGCCAGAGGGCAGAGCAAGAAGCTGGTCCTGGCGGGTGTGCCGGTGATCAGTAAGGCCGAGAGCCTGCAGATCGTTAAGGCTAACGGAAAAGTGTACGCCAGGGTGGGCATCAGCTTCGCCAATTCGGGTACCAAGTTGCTTAAGGACACAGGTCTGAAGGGATATCTGATATCCTCGGGAGGCTCCAGATTTGAACTGAATGCCGCCCCTGCCAATTACCAGATTCAGCCCAAGGAGAAACGGACCGTGCAATATCTGGCGGACATCCCCTCCTATACGAAGACGGATAATATGTCCTTGCAGTTCGTCCAGGAAGACAGCGCGCTGCAGCTGAACCTGCCGGTGGCTGAGTATAAGCTGCCTGCTGCACAGTCGCCCAACTTCATCGTACCCGCTAATGCCGTCGCGAAGCTTAAGGTTGCTAACGATACAATTGAGACGCAGCTCGCAAGCGCGGCGGTGTATTCGGAGGATCATCTGGCGAAATGGAGCCTGAAATTCCGGGTGCGCAACACAGGCAACCAAGCGGTGACGATTCCGGCCTACCCCCTCAGCCTGACGACTGCCGAAGGGTACAGCTATCCGGTCAGCAATAAGGCACTGGCCGGTCTGAGTCTGAAGCCGCTGGAGGAGCGGGTAGTCGAACTCAATGCAGAGCTGCCCCTGAAGCTTAATCAGGGAGTGCTCCAGCTACAGATGAATGAGCCGGCAGAAGAGGGCCGGATCGCCTTCCCGGCGGCTTACTATCAGATTCCCTACTCCTTGCAGCCGAATCATCTGCTGGCGACTGAGTACCCCGTGCAGAACAGTCTGGGTACCTTCGTGGTGAAGCTGGAATCGGTGGAACGCCTGCCGTGGTCGGACCGCGATCAGGTCGTGACCAAGATCAGTCTCCGCAACTCAGGGTCCACGAATGTGCAGCTTCCGGCCCTTACAGCGCTTCTGAAGGCAGGGGATCTCGATATCAGCGGCAGTTCGCAGATGGTGATCGAAGGCTCCAAGAGCCAATTGGCCCCGCAGGAGACAGCGGTTCTGTATATTACGGGGAACCTTCCCTATTCTTATAATCTGACTAAGCTGAAGGTGATCCTCCAGTATCCTTCGGAAGAGACCCAGGCGAATTTCCTCACGCTGTTCACCAGCCAGGTGGAGAATACCTTAAGAACCGTAGCGGCCGGTGAACCCTTACGCCTGGAGCTGGCCGGGAAGAAGGCAGAGATTCTGGAGCGGCAGAGCCGGATCTATCCGGGCACGGATTCCAAGCTGATCTATACTGAGCTGGTGATGACCAACGAGGAATTACGCAAGACCCAGCCGGCGCAGCTGGTAGGGTATTACCGGACCCCGGACCATCAGTATTTCGAGGCGGTAATCTCGCAGTCCGCCGCGGCCCTGAACCCCAAAGAGAAGAGTCTCGTAACCGTCTGGAGTAAGCTTCCGCCGGAGATCAATGCGTCGGATCTAACCCTCTTCCTTGGGGAAGGCATCGCCGAAGGCAAATTGACCGCACCTGGCGCAGTGCCGACCGCTTACATCCAGACCGTGGGCCTGGGGCTGAGTCCGGCCAATCCTGCTCCGCAGCCGTCCCTTCAGAAGCTGGACTTGTTCCCGTACTCCCTGTCCGTGAACCAGGTGACCGCCACGATGCCTGAAGACCGGGAGTCCATAGAGACGCAGATCAACTACCGGTTCACCCGCAGCGAACAGTATGTTGCAGAGGCGAATGGGCATAAGCTGGTGGCCGAGCTGATCGATCCGTTCGGGCAGCCGTCGGAGCAGCTTCTGCCTTTGGGAGACGGACCGTCTGGTGCGGGAGCCACGGGCAGTTTGTCCTTCCCGCTGAACAACAAAGCGTACAAGGCGCTCACCGGTGCCACGGTGCGGGTGAACATCTATAACGAGTTCCAGGGTAAACGCATTTTGCTGGGCAGCCAGAATTATGCTGTGGTGTATGAGCGGCCTGCGCCGAAGAAAGGGGAGGCGGAGTGATATTGTAGACAGGTGATGAAACAGGCCGCTTTCCAGTGATGGAGAGCAGCCTGTTTTCTTATATCTGACGTTTCGTACTCTTAAGCCCCAATATTGAAATGGAATCGATCCATGCATCAGGCTAATCATCTTACACTGACCCATCTTTTTCCTCAGAGGGGTGCTTTTTTTTCAAAAGTTCTATAAGTTCAACTTTCATCGCTTGAATAGCTTCTTCTTTGGGCATCCGCATAAATTTGGATAGTCGAATTATATCTTGTTCATAAAACTCGAGAAGTCTTAAAGTAGCTCTTTCATCGTTTTGTTCCTGCACAAGTGATAAGAGATCTAGAAATTCAATTTCTGATATAATTCCTGAATCATTTTCTTCTTCCATTTGCTCACCGCCTGTTGACTTATTTGGAGTTCACTTGCTACTTGAGTTTCAGTTTTATCGTTTATGTAAATCTCAAAGATTACTCTCTTACCTAGCTCAGACGATAATCCATCTAAATATTGTTGCATGACTATTCTATTTTCGGACTTTTCTGAAAAGGATGGTTCCATTAGCTCAGGAGTTGATAATACTGAAACTTCACGTTTAAAATCTCTTCTTGTGCGATATTGCATCCGCCAAGCGATTCTATTTAGCTCATTTCGATAATAATTGATTATGCTCATATGGAAACTTCCCCCTTTTGATACATACGTTTATATTAAAGTAGGTGTTTGATAAATATATTTTACAACCAAAATAGGAACATATGTTCCTAATAATAATAAGATAACACAAAAAATGTGTCCGAATTAGGAATTAGTGTAATAATTGTATTTTCGCTTCCTAGTATTAAAAGGGGGTGAATATATGAATATTGATGATTTAAGTTCTTTGTTTACAAATGTTGGTTTTCCGATAGCTATTTGTTTTATCCTGCTTCGGTATATGCTTCAAACAATGGGAAATAAGCTCGACAAATTAGATAACTCACTCAATAGATTGACGAAAGTCATTCGAGAGTTGGACGCGAAACATAAAGTTAGAAACGAAGAATTCGTAGGGGATAGTCCAAAAGAGAAAAAACAACAAATAGCTCGTAATTAAATGACGAATAGCCTCAGGGAAAAATTTCCTTGAGGCTATTTTTGTGATTTCTAGATCATTTTTGGGATCTTAAACATTTTTTTTGATATGTAGTGAAACATTATTTAATGATTAGCGTCTATACAAGAAGAGGAAAAGGATAAATATACCATAGATGGCATATTGGCTAACGAAAATGGACTGTAATTCTGAAGGGATGGGAAAATGAACATGAATAAGATTGTTAATGTTTCTATCATCATGTTAGTAATGACATCTATACTGGGTTGTAACAATAACTCCGATTTAAAAGAAGCGGCTAATCAAAGTCAAAGTGGAAATGCCGCTCCCCAAAAAGTTCAGGTCCAAGAGTCCGGAGGAAGGAAATCATTTGATTCCTCAATATATTATGTTTTAGAAAGCGATCCAATTATTCAAACTTCTTATAAACAGATTGTGTGGAAAGAAGGGGATGTAGTACTTACCGCAACTATTTCTAAAGCGGAAGGGGAACAAGCTTTGCAGTCTAATACGGTAATTAGTTCTATTACTGTTGAAAGTAATAACGGGGTTCATACGATTGAACTTGATAAAAAGCCATTAGGTATTCAGTCGGTGGACTTATCGAAAAACAACCAATTAGCTGTTCATGTGAGAGATCATGAGGGGTCGAGATTAATTATTTTAAGTCTTTCCGGAGGAAAACAAAGTGTGCTAAATAACCTTCCCAATGAAGTTGGTTTTAGTGAAAAAATAGATAGCTATAATTGGTCCCCCGATGGTAAAACACTTGCTTTTGGCATGGGATCTATAGGTTCCAGTTACATTGCATTGTACAATACAGAAGATAATACCTTATCAAATCTCTCTGATAAAGACTATAGACTGATTACATCGGTAGTTTGGCATAAGAACGGGGAAGGCTTCGATTTTTTAAGTAAAACAGATGATGATAAAAATCCTGTGATTCTTTACCAGTATTTATTAAAAGAGAAATTGATCACCAAGGTGACAGGTACTCTCTCAGAAAATGAACAAAAAATCTTAACAACAAAATTTTTACCTAAAAAAATAGAATAATCTTATGTAAGTAAAGGAGAATAGGATGGGCTTAAGCCCATCCTATTCTCCTTTTATGATTAACTCTCAGTGATAGTAACCTTCCCAGTGCCTCCACCCAACGTTGAAAGGACATAAATCAAGCTGGCTTGGTCATTATTTGAAAGTCTTACGCAACCATGGGTTGGACGCAGTGGATAAGAAGTTGCCCCTGCTTGGGCTTCCTTACCACCATGAATCCATAAACCCGAACGGCCATTTTGTTTTGCGATCAAAGCGTCACCACTTACAGGGTCCATATCAATATATTTCGACGGACCATATGAATATATATTGGCATCGGTTTGAGACATTGGACCAGCAATTGTTGCTGAGTATACACCAGTCGGTGTATTTCCGTTAAGCTGAGACCAACTGGTATCGTATTCAGAGCGACCAAGTGCTTGTTTGGGCCCAAATACCAATGCCCCACTATCATTATACATTTTCAATGTACCCAACTCTTTACGATTCGTCTTTAAGCTAACAATAATGTGATATCCCATTTTTAAAAACCTCCAATTTTTTTTGAAGGATTAGCTGATGGAGTCGCAGAGTGTACTAGATAGCTCCATATCATTGTACTCTGCATCAACCACCTTCTATTTAATAGGGAGATAGAGATCAAGTATTTACAACCTCGGATTACATTATTTTTTCAGACTGATGAGTTGAGGCTCGCCTTAGCAAGATAGTCATAAGACTGCTGATACGCTGGATATGTGCGGAAAGTAACCAAATAGGCTAAGCTCTTATCCAATCTGTATTCCAGGGCTCGATATTAATCAGGTTTAGCCTTCCGCTTAGGTCAGCTTTTTTTCGAATGGCTTCATTCGAACGATGAGGTAAGGATATGAAGAAGACATTAGAGGAAGCTGCCGCTTCAATGGCTCTGAATCCTTAACCGATATTCCAATACACGGTACATCAAATAAAACCCAAAACAAGCCTCTAGAATATCTTCTAAGGCTTGCTTTGGGTGTGTTAAATTACGCTACGCTCTAACCAGCGGCCCAAACATCTAATTCAATCTTCAGCTCAGGCAGCCCTAATCCTTGGATGTAGGCAACCGTCATGGAGGGAGGCGTGGGGCCGAACACGTTATTCCAGATGGAATAGAAATGATCCCAATCGATTTCCTCCGTGGCCCAGATGTTGATTTTGATGACATGGTCCGGGGTTAGCTGCTGTGAGGACAGAATGTCGACAATATTACTCATGGTATTGGTTACTTGCTGGTTGAAATCGGCAGGGATATTATTGTTCGGATCAATTCCGATTTGACCGGAAAAGACATACATTTCAGCATCTCTGCTGATTTTGGTCACATGGCTGTAGCTGCCGACCGGTTTCGCTATATTTTCCGGATTATATCTTTGAATGACATTGTTATTTAGGCTCATGGTTATAAGTCTCCTTTAAAATGGGCTGTTTTTTTGTAGTTTTTCTTAATATTGGACAGAACTATCCCGTCAACATTAATTCTAGAAAAAAACAGCAGTCGAATACCCGATTCCAGCAGACAGATATTGAATAGATCTCTTTTTCATCAGGTATCCCTCCTAAACATTTAAAATTTAACTTACTTTAGGAATGATAACATACCCTGAAGAAAAACCAAAATACAGGGTGGGCGAGTGAACGGAGCGGGTAACCTATGTATTCAAAAAAAGGGCGTCTCAGCCATTACACATGGCGTGGGACACCCCGTTTTTGTTAACTATTCTATCTCGATACCGTACCAGCCGTCTGCAAGTAGAGTCAGCTTATACTTAACCGGCTCTGCTGCATAGGCCTGCTCCACCATGCTCTGACTTGCGCAATACACGATATGATAGGTGGGACCATGCTCCCTTTCCCAGTCGAATATGAACCTGAGGAGCGGCTTCCCGTCCTGCCTGCTGTAGCGCACGAAGTCCAGACTGTCCCCGGACCATGCGGCGATCTGCCGGATATTGTCTTGCAATTTCGTATTCATACTGTCATGGAATGGAGGGACGGCATTATCAGAGTAGATGAACGTATTCCCGATATCGCTCCGCTCATCCAGGCTGTCCATCAGCAGAAGGGCCTCCGTCTTCACAGCATCAAACTGTGCGCGATGCTCCCGGAATAGTTTATATTTTGCCTTGGAGGAATCGTAACCGATGATGGAGACTATTCCCGCAAGCATCAGTATAACTGTAATGCCAAGTAAGACTCGTGTCCTGACACTCAATAGCTTCACCTGCCTAGATTGGATTGAAATTAATACACGGAGCCGCTAAAAGGCAGCTCGTAATCAATCGTTGTAATGAACGGTACATATTTGCCGTTGAACCGTTCGTAGTGCTGCAAAGTGAACCAGTCCACAAATCCCGGATTATTGATCTCATCATCAGCATCCAGGCCGAAATGATCATAGAAATGGAACACCAGCTTGCCGCTGAATTGATCTCCGTTGTTGTTGAAGTCCTTAATGGTAATATTATGACCATGGAAGGCATGGATGGCCAGAGATAACGCCAGATTGGTCTTCTCCGTAAATACCGGATACGGGCTGGTCGAGAATTGATTCACGTAACTATTCACCACACTCTGGCTTCCGTTCGGGTCAAATCTCAGCCTGGACAGATCGCCATGATTACTGCGCAGCTCCTGCACCACGAAATCCCGGATTAATTGTACATACCTCTGGGTGCTGGCGTCCGAGATGACGGCATTATCCAGCTTGCTGTTATGATACTTAATATAGTTGCTGGTATCGAAGGTGTCACCAAGGGTTACTGAGGTTCCCTCATTAATGGTTTTGCTGTACTTGAACGTTGAGATCAGATCGCCAAGAACGAATTTCATATCATCCGTTGCACCTATTGTGCCGACAACGAACAGGAGGGCCATCTCGCCCCAGATCATGGGCTCAGAAGTAATTCTGGCCACCGAGAATACAGGGCCCAGCTTGAGTAATTCAAAATACGTATAGTCATTGAACGTCAGGTCATCGGAGACTGGGGAAGTTCCCTGCGGGGCTTTCTTAAGAATTCCTTCTCTGTACTCAGATTGAAGGATCAGGGCCTCGCTTACATCTGGAATCAGTCTTCTGCTGTCCACCGCATCGTTTAATCCGTCCCCGTCCGTATCGGTAAGGTTGGGATTGGAATACATATAAGCGTAGACCTTGTTGCCAGCTTTGACAATGTGGATCTCTTGCCCGTCCTTAAGCCCGTCATTGTCACTGTCCGCATCCAGATAGTTCAACCTGACCGCCGCACCGCCAGTACCGACACGCAGTCTTCCGGCCTGCATCTCCTTCTCATGATAATCGCTGATGCCATCCTGGTCTGTATCCTTGTACAGGTCGGAAGTTTCGGCAATGGTATCGAAGATCCCATACAATTGGCTGGCATTACTTGCATGATAATAGCTGCCGCCGGTGCCTTGGGCCATGCTGGTCAGGACACTCGTCGAAATGCTGCTGCCCAGGCCTACCGTATAAATCACAATACCCTGATCGGCAGCCCGTTTGGTTAGTGCGGTATCATAAGAGCCTTCCCCGTCAGTAAGCATAATAATGTACTTCAGAACCTCCGCTCTGCTGGTGGTAGCGAACAGATTAATTGCACTGGAAATCCCGCTGCTCAGAGTCGTTCCGCCGTTCGCATCAATCCGCCCCGCAGCCTGACTCAGCACGGTCTTGTCTGAAGTGAAGCCGGATAACACCTTGGCAGAGTCGTCAAAATCAACAATAGCCCCGCGGTCACTGTCCGTCAGCAGATTGACAAACTGTCTGGTTACGCTGATTCTCACATTGCTCCGGTCATTATCTGACATACTGCCCGAGGAATCGATGACGAAGGCAATATCCATCCCCGCATAATGCTCCTGTCCCTCATCATACAGGAACTTATATAACCAGACCTGGTCGTATACTGTCTTGTTTAACAGAATGTATTTGGAGAAATGAACCGTCTGGACCGAGATCATATTCCCGGCCACCTGCTGATCCGGCAGCTCTTCGAACAGCTGCGACTCCTCATTGTAATAGTAGATTCGCGGCACAAAGCCTGCCTGACTCAGTAAGCTTTTGTCAAACTCAAAGGAGATTGTGGCCTTCTCAAAGCTTCCGTCGATGGAGAAATTATAGCCTTGATCAATATATCCGGGAATAGTTGTATCATTAAGAATGCCGTCCTGGACCGGCTGAACAGATAAGCTGTCTACCTGCTCCGCAGTGATCCCTTCTACAGCAACAGTTGGAACAGCCTTGCCCCCGACATCCTCTGCCTTCATTGTTCTTGCGAACTTCGTCTCAGGCACAAGCGGGTCGCTTCCGATCTGGAGTTCCCACGCGTCAGAGAGTCCGTCGCCATCGGTGTCGGCCTTCAGGGGATCGGTCTTGTGCGTATGAACCTCTTCGCCGTCCGTAAGACCATCGCCGTCACTGTCCTCGCTGATGAGGCTGGTGCCCAGCATCAGCTCCTCCAGGTTGGTTAATCCATCCTTATCGTAGTCCTCATCACCGTCAGCGGTCCCATTCTTATCACTGTCCGTTTCAAGTGGATTCAGCTTCAGCACGAGCAGCTCATCCCGGTCACTTAAGCCGTCACCATCAGTATCCTTGCTGGTAGCGGAGAGGCCATAATGCTCCTCATAGTAATCGCTGATTCCGTCCTTATCGCTGTCCTTCTCCCGGTCAATCCCGAGGTTATCCAGATTGTTCTCGTCGAAGTTCACGATAATATACTCTTTGGTCACTTCAGTCCCATCTTGAACTTGTGCGCGCAGCTTCAGCAGATTGTATCCGATGCCAAGCCCGATTCCTTCTGCAGACCATGCTGCACTTACAGGGATCGTCCCTTGCTGGAGGACTGCTTTATTCTTGTCCGTAATCTCATAATTGAAGGCCTTGACCTGTGATACTCCTCCCAGCGTACCAGTCAGCTTGTCCATCTTGGAGGTCAGGAAGTAATAGTCTCCGTCCGGACTGTTCTGAAGCTGGAGACTGTACGTTTCAAGCTGCACGGAGACCCTGCCCGGCTCAGGCTCCGGGGATTCTTCCCCGGTTGAGATCTGCGTTAGCTGATAGCCCGAAGGCGCACTTACAACATTCCCCGGGTTCCCAGAGAAGCCTAGGATCAGTGTCTCGCCCGGCTGAATGTTGGCGTTATAGCCCGCATTATGTATGACGTAATGATTGCCGGTATGCCCGGTAATTTCAGCCGTCCAGAACCGGTCCAGGTTCCCGTCATAATCGAACTCCAGCGTCCAATCCTCAATGGCTGACTGCGATATATTCTTAATGGCAATTTCGCCGTTAAAAGCGCTTCCCCAATCACTTGTCACTGTGAAGCTTGTCTCGTATTGCCCGCCCGGTACGATCTGTCCAGTGCTGTGCATATCAAATGACGCCGGTAGCAGCAGCTCTCCTTCAAATGAAGCCGTGAAGCCGAAATTCACACTGCCACCCACCGGAATGTCCTGATTGCTGCCTGTATTCTTGAGGGTATAAACTCCGTTCTCGTAGGCCAGTACTTGTCCGTTCCAGATATTCGTAATTTCATAAGGGGATGTAAAATCAATACTCCAGTTCTCCAGCGTCTGGTTACCCGTATTCCTGATCGTAACATCTGCGTTAAAGGCGCCTTCCCACTTGGAGGAAATCGTGTAGGTTACCTCATAACCCTCTCCTGTGTAAGTTGTTTCCTGCTTCCCGCCCGTGTCTTCCTGTGCTAAAGCTGGCTTGAGCTGAAGAGACGATAATACCAATACCAGAATGACAAACAGGGTGAAGCTCCGTTTCATGATCCTTCTCTTGAACATTGCTGCTGATCCTCCTCATAAGATTGAAATAGGGCGTGGAAAATGATGTTATTTCTTGGAGTATATGAATCTATAATATTTGCATATAGAGGATTAAGCAACAACAAATGGAAGTAAATTAAATGCTTGTGCTTCCTCATGAATTCTGTTATCTTGATATTAACAAAATGTAATTATCAATTAGTTAATAAGAATCATTGATAAGCAATCTGTTTTGCAAGATACAGAGGAATCGGAGGGATGAGCATGAAGAAGGTACCCGGCAACTGGAGCGGGTTTGAACTCGCCTGGCTGGTGATATTTACGCTGATCGCGGTTGTTTTTACGGTGATCTCCAAGGATTCGCTCTTCGGGTTCACGGTCTTCATCACCGGGGTACTATGCGTGGTGCTGACGGCGAAGGGGAAGCTGGCGAGCTATGGATTCGGGATGTATAATACGTTCGGATATGCTTATTTGGCTTATATCAACGGATTATTTGGCGAGGTTATGCTGAATCTGCTATTCTTTGTGCCCATGAATATTGTAGGCTTCTATATGTGGAAAAGAAATATGCATGGCGGCAAGCTGTCCATGCGCCAAATGGAGACTAGAGGCATCCTGCTCACCATTGCAGTCTGTGTGGCGGGGGCACTGCTGCTGGGCTTCGGCTTATCGTTCATTCCCGCGCAGAATTCACCTTACATCGATGCCCTGACTACCGTGTTATCAGTAGTGGCAACGATCTTGATGGTACGGCGGTTCAAGGAGCAGTGGCTGGTCTATATTGTGCTGAATATGTTCACCGTGCTGCTCTGGGTGATCCGCACGCTAGAAGGCAGCGGGGAAGGTCTGCTGATGATCGTGATGTGGAGCGCCTATCTGATTAACGCGGTCTACGGTTACTACAACTGGAACAAAGGGGCTAAGGAGGCGCTGTCATGAAGACACTTGGATTAACACTCGGAAAGTTTGCCCCGCTGCATAAAGGCCACCAGTTCATGTTCGAGACCGCACTGCGGGAGGTTGACGAGCTGATCGTGGTGATCTACGAGACGACCGTCTCTCCGGTGCCGCTACAGATCCGGGCGAACTGGATTCGCAGCCTCTATCCTGCGGTCCGGGTAATCGAAGCCTGGGACGGTCCGGACGGGTACTCGGACGACAGAGAGCATGAGATCCGGGAAGAGCAGTATATTCTCGGGCTGCTGAAGGGCGAGCAGGTGACCCACTTTTATTCGAGCGAGTTCTATGGCGGGCATATGAGCCGGGCACTGGGGGCCATCGACCGGCGGGTGGATGAGGCGAGGGTGCAGGTGCCGGTATCGGCCACGATGGTCCGCTCGGACCCCTACAAATACCGTGATTATGTCAGCGGGATTGTGTACCGCGATCTAATTACGAAGGCCGTATTTGTAGGGGCGATGTCTACCGGCAAGTCTACGATCACCGAAGCGCTTGCCCAGAAGTACGGCACGGCCTTCGCCAGTGAATACGGGCGGGATTACTGGACAGAGCATCAGGTGGACCGCCGGATTGGCCTGGAGGCTTTTGACGAGATCGCGGTGGGGCATCTGGAGCGGGAAGAGCAGGCACAGCTTGACGCCAATAAATATATATTCGTCGATACCAATGCAATTACCACGTATATGTATGCACTGGATTACCATGGACGGGCGCCTGAGCTGCTGACCCGGCTGGCCTTGGAGAACGCGCAGCGCTACGACCTGTTCTTCCTGTGCGATGATGATATTCCGTATGATGATACCTGGGACCGCAGCGGAGATCAGAAGCGGCAGGTGTTCCACAAGCAGATTATTGCAGATCTGAAGGAGCGGCGCATTCCCTATATTACCCTGAGGGGCACGCTTACGGAACGTATAAGCAAGGTAGACAGTGTACTGGCAAAGTTCAAGCCGTACGGGAATTATTTCGGAGAGCTGGAGCATTGAACCAGAGATAGAGGAGGCGGAGAATGTGGAATTGAGAGATCGTAACGGACTTACAGAGCAAGAATTCCTGGAGCAGTACCGGCCAGGGGATTATGTGCGGCCTTCAGTGGCTACCGATATGGTGATCTTCACCGTCACGGACACAGAAGCAGACCAAGGGCCTGGTCCAGTTGCGAAGGAGCTGCGCATGCTGCTCATCCGCAGAGGCGGGCATCCGTGCCTGGGAAAGTGGGCGCTGCCGGGCGGCTTCATCGAGCCGCACGAGAGCGGGGAGCAGGCGGCTGCGCGCGAGCTGGAGGAGGAGACCGGTGTTACAGGCGTATATCTGGAGCAGCTTCGCACCTTCTCTGACCCCGGGCGTGATCCCCGCACGTGGGTGATCAGCAGCAGTTATATGGCGCTGGTCGACAGCCGCCGTAGCCAATTAGAGGCAGGGGATGATGCCGAGGCTGCGGCCTGGTTCAAGGTAAGCTACCAGCTCCGGCAGGAGCATAAAGAGCTGCTGGAGCAAGGCTGCATCCGCACCCGTACCTATGAGCTGCGGCTGGAGGCTGCAAACGAGGCGCTGACTGCGGTGGTAGAACAGACGGTGACAGCGACACCGGCGGCCAGATCGGTGCAATATGCCGTCTTGTCCAATGACGGACTTGCTTTTGATCACGCTAAGATCATTGCCTATGCCATTGAACAGCTGCGTCAGGAGACGGAGAGAACAGGAATCGCACTGCACTTAATGCCTGCGCGCTTCACTCTGGCTGAATTGCAGCAGGTCTACGAGGTGATTCTCGGCCAGGAGCTGCTGAAGGCGGTCTTCCTGGATAAGGTGGTTACGCTTGTAACCGCAACTAACCTGTACACAGAGCATACGGAACACACACCCTCCCGCCGCTTGTATCAGCGGAACTGGGGAGAAGTCTGAATCTATTAAATCGGATGAAATCATCCATGAACGCAGGCAGAGCAATATTAAGAACAATGGAATTCAGCCACGAACTGGATGTGGCGCTACTCAGGCGCGGCAATGCGCATCGTCACCTTCCCGCCCCCGGAAGGGGAGACATTGCTGAGGCTTAGGCTGCCTCCGTGTTGCTCGGCCACAGACCTTGCAATATAAAGCCCCATTCCGTGATGATCCCCGGCGCTGCGGCTCGGATCACCCCGGTAGAACTGGTTCGTGGCCTCCCGGAGGTCGGCTGCTGAGAAGCCGCTGCCGGTATCGGTAACCGTGAACTGGGCCGCTTCCGCTTCGCCCTGGACGAGCAGGGCTATACTTCCCCCGGGAGGGGTGTGCTCAGCTGCATTGGCGATCAGGTTCATGATTCCCCGCAGCAGCAGCTCCTTGTGAATGAACAGGAATTCCGGCAGCTTCTCCTGCCGGACAGAGGTCTGCAGGTCCCTGCCCGCCGCGAGGGCCTTCATCTGCAGCTCCAGCTCGGCCATAATCTCTGCAGCCGGGACCCGCGCCTGCTGGCGGGACGAGCCGGCCTGCAGGCTGGACAGATCAATGACCTCCTGCACGAAGGCTTCGATGTCTGCGGCGCTGCGGCGGATGTAGCCGCTGTATTCACGCTGCGGCTCAGTCTCTACAATCTCCTGCAGCAGCTCGGCATTGCCCCGGATAATGGTCAGCGGCGTCTTGATGTCATGGGCCAGCGCGGAGATCTGTTCTCTGCGGGAGCGCTCCAGTTCCCACTGCTTCTCCAGTGAAGTCTGTAGGGCATCCTTCATCCGGTCCAGGGAGCCTAGCACCTCGTCAATCTCCTGGATGCCGCTGGGCTGGACGGTGAACTCCAGATTCTCGCGCCGGATGTTCTCGGTCGCTTCCTGTAGCCCGGCCATCCGCTCGGAGAGCTTCCGGCCGAACCGGGCCGCGAGCAGGGCGGCCATCAGCAGAAACCCGAGCACGAAGAGCACGGGGGCCAGCAGCTGGGGGTTCGGCAGCGAGCGGCGCAGCAGGGGAGAGGCGTATTGCGGCGTCAAGACATAACGGAAGATCCACAGCTTCTGTCCATGTTCGGCGGTGGTGTAGAAGTAGGAGCCTCTGTAGTCCCCCTGCCGGGTAATTCTCCAGGCTTGTTCCGCCTCTTTAGCATTCAGATTGCCGCCCAGCGGCTTCCCGTCTAAGGTGAATACGGTGTAATCCAGCCGGTCGGGGACCCGGGGAGCCGTATCCGCTGTACCCGCAGCCAGCTGCTGCTTGAACTGGGTGATCTCCTTCTCGTCATAGTTGGCAGGCAGCACCGCACCCCAGGCGAACGCCAGTGTGAATGCGCCCAGCAGTCCTCCCAGCAGCAGAATGGTACCAAGGCTTAACAGCAGCAGGTATTGCAGAAAAAAGGTGCGCAGCCGCACGGGTTTGCGTTGTTTTACAGCTTCCACTTATATCCTATCCCCCAGATGGTTTCAATGGCCTCAAGCCCGTACCGGCCCAGCTTGGCGCGGATGTTCTTGACATGCTCCGTAATGGCACTGCTATCACTCTCCCCGTCATATCCGAAGACCTCTTCATAGATATTCTCCTTGGAGAAGACCTGACCGCGGTGGCGGGCCAGAAACTCGCAGATTTCATATTCACTTTTGGTCAGCGGGACCTTGTCCTCTCGGGTGTATAACTCTTTACCGGAGAGGTTGAAGCGCACAGGGTCCATGTACAGAATGTTGCGCTTCTCCCGGCTCTCCCGCCGCAGATGAGCGTTGATCCGCGCCCGCAGCGCACCTATGCCAAAGGGCTTCATAATATAGTCATCCGCCCCCAGCCCCAGTCCGTACATCAGGTCACTTTCCAGCGTCTTTGCCGTCAAAAAAAGAATGGGACAATCCACCGCCGTGCGGATCTCCCGGCACAGGGTGAAGCCGTCTACGCCGGGCATCATCACATCCAGCAGAATCAAGTCATACGCACCGAGGTCGGTCCGGCGCACCAGCGCGGAATCAGAGAAGGTGGTTACCAGATGGCGGTCGGTACTGAGCGCGTTGGCTATCAGAGACAGGATGGCGGGTTCGTCGTCTACCACAAGTATTTTGGCCATAGTCATTCCCTCATTAGTTCATTTGGAGTCTAGTCATCCGCCGGGCGGCCTTCCCACCTCTGGAACCATAATACACTTAGGAGGCCCAGCATTACTGTTGCGGTGATACAGACCCACAGTCCGGCAGTCTGTCCAGATACGGCTGGAGATATCGAATGGCCTGTATGGGCGAAGGCCCACAGTGAGACGAATCGCGCTCCCCAGGCAAAAGGGATATAAGGCCACATAGCATCGCCGAGACCAGTTAGCATCAGGGCGGCGATCAGGCTCCCCGCAATCCCGATCCCGATGGATGCTCCCCGTCCGAAGTGCAGGCTGACTGTGAGATGAAGCAGATACAGAAACAGGCTGCTTCCGAAGATAATGACCGCTCCTGTACCGTAGAAGAGCAGTCCATGACTGCCCTGATGGAGGACCCGGCTGAAGCCTGTGCCGAACAGGGTGAAAGTGATCAGGACAGCCCCCAGGCTGAAACCCAGCAGGAGCAGCAGCTTGCTAAAAAAGGTTGTTGTCCTGCCCGCAGGCAGGCCAAGCATCCCCTGAAACCGCCCGGCAACGGCTTCCTGCTCCGCCGTCATCGCACAGACCAGCCCGATCACAGTAGGGTAGGCACAGGCAATGGCCTGCATGAACGCCATCACCTTGCCCGCTTCACTCGCAGCAGAGATGGAATAATAGGCCAGGAACAGGCCGGCCCCGATCAGCGGGGTCAGCAGATGGATCAGGAGAAACGGGGTGCGCTGCATTTTGAGCAGATCGGCCCTTAGCAGACCCGGCAGTGCCTTCATGCTACTTCGCCTCCTGTCTGCGGAACCATAGGGTGCTAAGCAGCCACAGGACGGCGAACCATCCGAGGGAGACCAGCGTACCCGGAAGAATCATGTCTGTGTTCCTTAACGGACTATCCGCCGGGACAGGGAGGCCGTTCGGCAGGATGGAGAGCACCGGACACATGAGTCTGAAGGTAATCGTATAGGGCATGTAATCCCATAAGCCCCCGCTATTGAAGACAAGAATGCCCATCACATTGCCGAACAGATTCAGCAGCACTGCGGCGAATAATCCGAGGCGTACAGCCAGGAACAGGCACAGCGGGATCTGCCACAGGAAGGTGAGGAAGATCAGCGCTGTGCCCGCGAGGCTGCTGGACAGCGGAATGGTCTGACCGAACAGCAGGCCTCCTGCCGTAACGCCAATCAAGAACAGGAGGAGCGCAGCCATTAGCCAATACGCGCAGGCGATAATTTTCCCGGCCCAGAGCGTTCCCGGTGCAACCGGCAGGGCCAGCAATCCGCGGTACTTCAGCTTCGCATCCTTCTGTAGTGCCAGCGAACAAGTTAGGCTCAGCGCACCGGGCAACAGCATCGTGTACCACCAGTTATAAGACCCGCTCTGAAAAAAGCTGCCGCCCATCAGAACAGCGCATAAGAGCAATGTGAATACAGGGGCGAGGCAGGCCAGCTTGGGGATGAAGGTCCGCCGCCATTTCAGGCGTTCAGCGCTAACGATATTAAGCATGGGCGGCACCCTCCCTCCGGTGGGCGGCTGCGACCTGCATGAACAGCGCCTCCAGATCCTGATCCGGGGAGATCGCCCCCTGATAGCCCAGCACGCCGCCTGCGATGATGCCGATATGGTCGGCTGTCTGCTCCACCTCGGAGAGCATGTGGCTCGACAGAATGACGGTGATTCCCTGCTCCGGGAAGGAGCGAATCAGCTCCCGCAGCTCCTGAATCCCGATCGGGTCCAGCCCGTTCGTCGGCTCGTCCAGAATCAGCAGCTCCGGCTGGTTGAGGAGCGCAATGGCGATGCCGAGCCGCTGCTTCATCCCCATGGAGAATTGTCCGGCGCGTTTTTTTCCGGTAGCGGTCAGGTCGACAACAGCAAGGACCTCTTCAATACGCGACTGCGGCAGTCCGAGGGCCAGCGTGCGTACCTTGAGATTCTCCCGGGCGGTCAGATTATCGTACAGCGGCGGTGCTTCAATCAATACGCCGATCCGGCTTAAGTCCTTCCGGGTCCATTCCTGCCCCTGGAAGCAGATCTTCCCGGAATCAGGACGCAGCATCCCGGTAACCATTTTGAGCAGGGTCGATTTGCCTGCACCATTTGGACCGAGCAGCCCGTAGACTGAATTGCGTGCGACTGTTAATGATACGTTGTTGACGGCTGTCTGGCGCTTGAAGCTTTTACATAGATTCTGTATTTCCAGAATATGTTCCTGCATAGTATATCATCCTTTCTCTCCCTATACTCTAAGGGCAGATTCTAAGGATTCTGTAAGGATGACATGGCAGAGCCCCTGCCTGGGTGAACAGGAGGGGCTCTGTGTTGACTTTGCAGCAGCTGGCGGGAAGGATTAACGACGCCGGAAGGCGCCGCCGCGGGCCAGGGCAAAGAAGATCAGTAATGCAACGATGGAGCCAATAATGGCCGGAACAATGTGGAAGCCACCTACTACAGGGCCCCTAGGACCAAGCAGCTCGGTGCCCAGCCAGGAACCGATGAACCCGGCGATTACATTGCCCAGCACGCCTCCCGGAACATCACGCCCGATTAGATTGCCGCTTAGCCAGCCGATGAGTCCCCCTATGATGATTACCCAGAGCAGATACATTGATTTGTCCCCTTTCTAGTTGGTTTATTCAAGGTATGTTGGAAAATGCAATAGGTGAACCATCTGCCGAAGGTTAATTTTTTCCAAGCTCTAACAGGGCTGAAAACCGAACACAATCGGCTGGCGCGGGGGTTCGAACGGTGACAGAGAGATTAATGTTCTCTCGCGCTGTTAATATTAGAAGGAGGAGGGATCGGATGAACAAAATTCTCGTAATCGATGATGAAGCGGCCCTTAGAGATCTGATTGAGCTTGTGCTCCGCAGAGAGAATTATGAGGTGCGGACAGCGGAGAACGGGAGCGCTGGACTGCTTGCGCTGGATGCTTTTCAGCCGGATCTGGTGGTACTGGATCTGATGCTGCCCGATTGCTCCGGCTATGACCTGTGTAAGGAGATTACTAAGCGGCAGGCGGTTCCCGTCATTATGCTGTCGGCCAAGAATGAGATTATAGATAAGGTACTGGGGCTTGAGCTGGGGGCCGAGGATTACATGACCAAGCCGTTCGATAACCGGGAGCTGCTGGCGAGGATCAAGGTGGTGCTCCGAAGAGCCCAGAACAGCGGCCTGCCTGCAGAGGCTGAAGATACCCGGATCACTCATGAGGAGCTGACCTTCGATCTGGAGACCCGGGTGGTGCAGAAAGGCGGCGTTCCGGTGGCTCTGACAGCCAAGGAATTCCGGATTCTGGAGACGCTGCTGAAGCGTCCGGACAAAATCTATACCCGGGATGAGCTGCTGGAGATCGTCTGGGGCTATGACTTCATGGGCGACAGCCGCAGCGTGGATATGACGATTATGCGCTTAAGAAAGAAGCTGGAGGATGATGCCGAGAATCCGAAATATATCAGGACCGTCTACGGCTTCGGTTATCAGCTGGGAGGTGGCTCTGCCTGAAATATGCGACCCGGCTGGTGCTAATGTATTTGCTGTTCTCGGTGCTGTCCTTTGCCGTTATCATAATTTCGGTTAATAAGGCGATTGACTATTTCAGCTTCGTAACGATAGAGAAGCAAATGATGGAGAAGGCAGATCTGGGCGAGATGTCCTTCAGGGAGGTGCTCTCCAGGCACGAACAAGAGGTGGATGCCGGGCAGATGGAGGCGGTGGCGAGAAGCGCGCTGGAGACGTTAAAAGCCTCCGTCAAGGAGGTGCGCATCTACGACAGCAGCCAGAAGCTGCTGGGGCTTGCCGTTGACGGAATTGTGATCAATAACAAGACCCCCGTCATTTTTCCCGGGAATATCGAGAAAGCTCTCAAGGGTAATTATGCTTACACGGTCTCCGAGGATCACCTGCTGTACTTCGCGGTTCCGATCCAAGACAAATATTATCAGAACAGCTATGTGTACGAGTTCGTGGAGGATGTCTCTTATTTCTATACGATGATGGACCAGATCCGCTATATCCTGTTCGCCGGTGCGGGAGGGTTCATTATTCTGATTACGCTCTCCAGCCTGTTCATTGCCCGCAATATGACGAAGCCGATCAAATACCTGCTTGGCGCCACAGAGAGCTTCTCCAACCAGCAATTCCGGGAGGTGCACCTGAACAGGAAGGATGAGCTGGGCATGCTGGCGGCGGGCCTGAACCGGATGGGCATTCAGCTCAGTGACTATATCCAGTATCAGAAGCAGTTTGTCTCGAACGTATCCCATGAGCTGAAGACACCGCTTGCTGCGATTAAGGGATTCTCTCAATATTTGTACGAAGGGGAGGACGAGGATGAGGAGCTGCAGCGGATTTACTTCCATCTGGTGAATGAATCGGACCGCCTGACCCGGCTGGTCAATGAGCTGCTCATGCTATCGCGCTTCGACAAGGCCGGCCCGGACGGCATCGATACCGAGAAGATCAATCTGGCAGGGCTGACTGAGCAGGTAGCCACCGGAATGCAGGCTAAGGCGGATAGTAAGGGGATAGAGCTTATGATCCGGCAGGGGCCGCCGGCCTTCGTCTATGTGAATCAGGTACTGATGTCCCATGCCATAGCCAATGTGCTGGACAACGCCGTGAAGTATTCCAATTCGCGCACCCGGATAACCATTGAAGTGATGATCAGAGAGCAGGAAGCCATTGTGCAGATCAGCGATCAGGGGATTGGCATTAGCCCAGATGAAATTGCCCGCGTCCAGGAACGTTTCTACCGGGCACGGAATACCAGCACGGCAGGCGGAACGGGGCTGGGGCTGTCCATCTGTAAGGAGATCGCCGAGAAGTTCGGCGGGTACCTCAGCATAGAGAGCCAGCTCGGAACCGGAACCACCGTCTCTATCCATCTGCCGCTTAGTTGACGTTACAAGACTGATACAACTCTGTTATTACACTAATAAATGGTTTTCGTATACTAACCTCATACCAAACAAACAACGCGCCAAACGCGTACATTCATGGAGGGATTACTTATGGGAACATTTAAAAAACCGGCAGCGCTGCTGCTGCCCGCAGTATTGTTAATGACACTTCTGGCCGGATGCCAGTCCGATTCGGCCGCTCCGGCGGCCACCCCTTCGGCAGAACCTACAGCTGAAGCGGTGTCCACAGCGGCACCGGAAGCTTCGGCTACCCCTGCTGCTGAGCCTGCGGCGACTGAAGCTGCTACGGCCGAGCCAACCCCAGCGGCTTCAGCGGGCAGCTCCGAGGCGATCAAGGAGGGAACCATTGAGAAGGAAGGGAATGTGATTCTGAAGGAGCTGGCTTTTGTCCATAAGGATCACACCATCGCCCTCTCCGACATTGTGGATGATGCTAAGCTGGAGAGTATGCTGGGCAAGGCAACGGCGAAGAAATCGCACACGTATTCCTTGGATGACGGTAAGAATATGGATACCCTGATCGGCAGAACAGAGAACACGTATACCTTCCCGGGCCTTGAGATTAAGACGATTGATTCGGGTGATGGCAAGCAGTTCTACATCTTCAGCATTAAGATTACCGATCCAAAGTACACTACGGTCCGTAATATCAAGGTCGGAGACAGCCTGGACACACTCAAAAAAGCCTATCCCGAAGGCAAGCTGACCGGAGACGGGGCACCTGAGGAAGAGGATGACTACCGGTTCGCCCCAAGCAACTATGTGGATTACATGCTGTTTCATGTCAAGGGCGCTAAGATTGAAAGTATAAGCATCTCTACGCTGATGGACTAAGCAGGTCCCCCGGTTCAGCCGGATTGAAAAAAGAACAGCCCCGACCGCTTCATGGCCTCTAATGGTCATGAAGCGGTCAGGGCTGTTTGTCTGTGTAGCTTAAGCTTATTTTTGGGCGGACTATCCTATTCCGCAGGAGCTGGCTCCAGCACCCGCACCGTCTCCCCCTCTACCAGCTCGGGCAGATAGTAGGTGCTGTTCTTCAGGTCTTTTTTACCCTGGAGCTTCTTAATGACCCATTCGGCGGCGTCGCGGCCCATTCTCTCCTGGGGGTGGGTCAGCGTCGTCAGCTTGATCCCCGCGTTCTTGGCAATATAGGAATTGTCCTGCCCGATAATCGACAGCTCTCCCGGAATTGAGATCCCAAGCTCGCGGCACACCTTGACGACTTCCAGCCCCACTTCATCGTTATAGCAGACGATAGCGGTCAGCACCTCTCTGTTATCTGTAAGGAATTGCTCCAGATTGGCCGACAGCGCTTGCTTCGATTCCGTATCGAAGGAGAGCACCTGCTCCGGGTGGAAGCGCAGCTTGGCTTCGCCGAGCGCCTTGATATAGCCCTTCATACGGTATTTGCCCTGGAGATCATCCATTTTGGCAATAATCCCGATCTGGGTGTGCCCCTTCGAGATCAGTTCCCGGGTCGCCAGATAGCTGGACTGTACATCATCCAGACAGAAGAACGGCACCTCCAGCTCCTCATAATAAGCGTTAATCATGATGAACGGGACATCCTGTTCCTTGAACGACAGGTAGTAGGCGATATTCGGGTTATACAGATTGCTTTTCGTAGGCTCAATAATCAGCCCGTCTACCCCGAAGGACAGCATCATCTCCAGCGCCTTCTTCTCCTGGGCCACATCATTATTGGTGCTGGCGAGCAGCAGGGAATAGTTGTCCTCGTTGAGCCTGCCTTCAATCCCCCGGATAATGGAGGGGAAAATATAATCGGAGAGGTAAGTGGTTATTACGCCGATGGTCCGTTTGCCCGCGCCATTCCCGGATTTGGACCGGAACTGGTGGCTGACATAGGTGCCAGAGCCTTTCTCGCTCCGCAGGAACCCTTCGTTGGACAGCTCCAGAATGGCCTTCCGCACGGTCTGGCGGCTGACGCCGTACATCTCCTGCAGCGCAGATTCCGTAGGGATTTGTTCGCCCACACTGTAGGTGCCGGACAGGATATTGCTTTTGAGTTCATCGAATATGATCTGGTACTTGGTTCTCACACGGGTCACTTCTTTCATAGTTGTTCTTATATAAAATGAGAAATATTCTGTAGTTGTACGTACATATTATAGCTTGAATATAAGCTTAATATCCTCCGGTGTCTACCATATATCATGATTCACGTAAAATACAGGTGATTTTCCGGTAAATTTGTAGGTATATCTTATATCTATTGTTGACAAATGTACGAACAAAAAATATACTAAACCTGTTCATAAAGGAAGCGCATTCTTTAGATTCGTAAGTAACACAGTTTGGTTCAGAGAGGAGTAACGTGGGCATGGATCAGAACATCAAGCAAGCGATACTTAAGGGAGAGACATCACTGGGTATCGAATTTGGGTCCACACGTATCAAGGCCATCCTGATTGATCAGGGATTCAGGGCGGTTGCATCCGGAAGCTACGAGTGGGAGAACCTGCTGGAAGGCGGGTACTGGACGTATCCCCTCACCGATATCATCAAGGGGCTGCAAGCGGCTTACCGCGAGATGAAGCAGGAGGTTGCACAGAAATACGGGGTTACGCTTACTACTGTCGGTTCGATAGGATTCTCAGCAATGATGCATGGATATATGGCCTTTGACAGCGCGGGCGAGCTGCTGGTTCCGTTCCGGACCTGGCGTAATGCTACAACCGGTGCGGCGGCCAAGGAATTAACAGAGCTGTTCCAGTTCAATATTCCGGAGCGCTGGACCATTGCCCACCTGTATCAGGCAATTCTGAACGGGGAAGAGCATGTTCCGCAGGCAACGTTCGTAACGACGCTGGGCGGATACATCCATTGGCTGCTGACCGGCAGCAAGGCGATCGGGATTGGCGATGCCTCCGGGGTCTTCCCTATAGATGAAGCTTCACAGGATTACCACCCGGCTATGGTCAGCCAGTTCGATGAGCTGATTGCCGCTAAGAATTACCCTTGGAAGCTGAGTGATCTTCTGCCCAAGGTCTACGCTGCAGGCGAGCAGGCTGGTGTATTAACGGAAGCCGGAGCGAGACTGCTGGATGAGTCCGGGGACCTGCTGGCAGGCATTCCGCTCTGTCCTCCGGAAGGCGATGCCGGAACAGGAATGGTCGCTACGAACAGTGTGCGCAAACGGACCGGCAATATCTCTGTAGGCACCTCTGTATTCGCCATGATTGTGCTGGAGAAGGACCTTACAGCGGTATACCCTGAGATTGACATGGTGACTACCCCGGATGGCAGTCCGGTGGGGATGGTGCATGCCAACAACTGCTCCAGCGATATCAATGCCTGGGTCAGCTTGTTCCGGGAATTCTCGGAGGCGATGGGCTTCAAGGCTGATCCGGCGCAGTTATTCAGTGTTCTGTTCAACAAAGCGCTGGAGGCAGACGCCGATGGCGGCGGGCTGCTTAGCTACGGCTATTTCTCGGGTGAGAACATCACCGGGATGGAGAAGGGACGGCCGCTGTTTGTCCGCTCGCCGGAGAGCCGATTCACGCTGGGCAACTTTATGCGGACGCATCTGTTCTCCGCTTTTGGCGCCCTGAAGATTGGCATGGATATTCTGACCTTGAAGGAACAGGTGTCCATCGACAGCATTCTGGCGCACGGCGGCTTGTTCAAGACGCCTGTTGTCGGACAGAGAATCGTGGCTGCTGCGATGAATGTTCCGGTCTCTGTGATGGCAACAGCCGGAGAAGGCGGCGCGTGGGGCATGGCGATTCTGGCTTCTTATATGAAGAACAGAGCGCAGCAGGAGCGTCTGGATGATTTCCTCGACCAGAAGGTCTTCAAGGATATCGAAGGCGAGACCATTCATCCGGTTGCGGCAGATGTGAAGGGCTTTGGATTGTTCATGGAACGCTACACGGCGGGTCTGGCGATTGAGCAGGCCGCTGTAGATCATCTCGTAGAGAACGGAGGGAATTAAAACATGCTGGAGCAACTGAAGGAAGAGGTGTACGAGGCCAATCTGGAGCTGCCTAAGCACGGGCTGGTCAAATACACCTGGGGCAATGTGAGCGCGGTGGACCGGGCGAGCAGTCTGTTCGTTATCAAGCCTAGCGGAGTCAGCTATGACAAGATGAAGCCGAGCGATATGGTCGTTGTGGACTTCGATGGCAATGTGGTGGAGGGAGAGATGCGGCCTTCCTCGGATACAGCGACCCATGCTGTACTCTATAAGCATTACGCCGAGATCGGCGGCATCGTGCATACGCATTCCACGTGGGCAACCATCTGGGCGCAGGCCGGACTGGATGTTCCGGTTATGGGGACGACACATGCAGACACCTTCTATGGTTCTGTACCGTGCACCCGGTTCCTGACACAGGAAGAGATTGACCGCGGTTATGAAGCAGAGACCGGGCATGTGATCATTGAGACTTTTGAACAGCGGGGGCTGGATGTGATGGCGATTCCCGGCGTTCTGCTGAAGGGCCACGCGCCGTTCACGTGGGGCAAGGATGCCCACGCCGCTGTGATGAATAGTGTCGTGCTGGAGGAAGTGTCCAAGATGAACCACTTCGCCCGCCAGCTGAATACGTTCGCCGAGGAGCTGCCGCAGCGGATTCTGGACAAGCATTATCTGCGCAAGCACGGCAAGGACGCGTATTACGGACAGAAGTAACTGACTTTTACCAAACTCATAGAGAAGAGGATGAATGATATGTCAACAGTAAGCGACAAGCAATTCTGGTTTGTAGTAGGATCACAGCACCTGTACGGTGAAGAAGCACTCGGTGAAGTGAAGGCTCACGCCCAGGAAATGACCGATGCGCTCAACAACAGCGGGGTACTTCCTTATCCGCTGGTATTGCAGGATCTGGCCGTTAGCGCAGACAAAATCACCTCCATCATGAAAGAAGTGAACTATCGTGATGAGGTTGCCGGTGTAATCACCTGGATGCATACCTTCTCCCCGGCCAAAATGTGGATTCGCGGCACGAAGCTGCTGCAGAAGCCGCTGCTGCACCTGGCTACCCAGTACAATGAGAGCATCCCTTGGGCAACCATTGACATGGACTTCATGAACCTGAACCAGGCTGCCCATGGTGACCGTGAGTATGGCTTCATCAATGCCCGCCTGAAGAAGCAGAATAAGGTCGTTGTAGGATACTGGGAACGTGCTGAAGTCCAGAAGCAAATTGCCGAGTGGATGGACGTTGCCGTAGCGTATAACGAAGGCTTCAATATCAAGGTAGCCCGCTTCGGCGACAACATGCGTAACGTGGGCGTTACCGAAGGCGATAAGGTAGAAGCCCAGATCCAGTTCGGCTGGACCGTGGACTACTTCGGCATCGGCGATCTGGTAGCCTATGTGAATGAAGTGAAGCAGGAAGAGATCGATGCCCTGTTCGCAGAATATACCAAGCTGTATGCCGTTGATTATGGCACGTACAGCAAGGAAGATTGGGAAGCCAGTGTGAAGGTGCAGGCAAGCTACGAGATTGCCCTTAAGCGCTTCTTGGATGCAGGCGGCTACAATGCCTTCACCTCTAACTTCGAGGACCTGCACGGCATGAAGCAGCTTCCGGGTCTGGCTGTTCAGCGCCTGATGGCCCAAGGCTACGGCTTCGCCGGTGAAGGGGACTGGAAGACTGCGGCCCTGGACCGCCTGATGAAGGTGATGAGCCACAACCTGAACACTGGATTCATGGAGGATTATACTTACGAAATGGCTGCCGGACAGGAAGCGATTCTCCAGTCCCACATGCTGGAGGTTGATCCGAGCCTGGCCAGCAACCAGCCGAAGATCATTGTGTCCCCGCTGGGAATCGGCGACCGGGAAGACCCTGCCCGTCTCGTCTTCGACGGCAAGGCAGGCGAAGGTGTCGTGGTATCCATGGCCGACTTCGGCACCCACTACAAGCTGCTGATTAATGAAGTTACTGCGTTCGAGCCAACCGTTCCGGCTCCGAATCTTCCGGTAGCCCGTGTACTGTGGCAGGTGAAGCCTAACTTCCAGGACGGAGTCAGAGCCTGGATCGAGAACGGCGGCGGACATCATACCGTGGTATCGCTGAACCTGACGACCGATCAGATCGTTACCTACGCCAAGCTTGTGGGTCTGGAATACGTGATTATTAAGTAATTGAGTCACTTGTCAAAGTAAATAGCGAGTTGATGTTAAAAAGAGCGAGGAGGCCTTAGGTCTCTTCGCTCTTTTTGATTCTGAATATACGCCAAAGCGGCGGTTTGTGAGCTAATGTAATCGAAAAACCGATCACAATGGGCAGACGCAGCGGTTTGTCTGCTGAATATGCCAACGTAGCGGTTCATGTGCCCAATAGCCCCGCCCTCGCCCTCACTTCTTATTCCGCGCACGGTACTGCTGCGGCGTTGCGCCGACGATCCGCTTGAACAGGTTGGAGAAGCTGCCGAGGCTGGTGTAGCCGACCTGTTCGGCGATATCGGTGATCTTCAGCTCGGTCTCCTCCAGCAGCTGCTTGGCCTTCTGCAGCCGTTCCTGAATAATCACATCGGAGATCGATAGCCCGGTCTCCTTCTTGAACAGCCGGGACAAGTAGGCCGGGTTCAGGTAGACATAGGCTGCGAGTTCGTCGCGGGTGATCTCTTCGCTCAGGCGGGAGCGGATATACTGCCGGATCTTGGCGACTGTGGCCGAGGATACGTTATTGCTTGTCTGCAATAAGCGCATTACGGATCGCAGGCATTCCAGCGCCCAATGCTGGAGCGAAGCGGACTGCTTCGGATAATTCTCCTTATCCATCAGCGATTTCAGCTCGGCTGAGGCGTGTGCGGATAAGCCTTTTTTGGCGAGAACGGTGTGTACAATGAACAGGATGCCGTGGATAAGCTGACGGTGCAGCTCACTTGTCCAGCGGCCAGGCTCAATGCCCGAGAACCATAGCGTCACGCGGCGCTCCAGCTCCTCCAGCTCGCCAAGCTCCAGCAGGGTCGCCCATTCTCCGAAGATATGCATAGGCGCTGCCTGAGGCAGGGGCGCAAGCGGCTGATCTCGGCCATACGCCTGATCCTCCGGTCCGAACACCTGACGCGAACGGTTCAGGTTGCGTTGTTCCCGCTCCGTGACCTCCGTGTAAGCGCTCATGATTCCGGACAGGGGGACGCCCGCGCTGATGTAGATGGACAGGGAGCAATGCAGCAGCCGCTCGCAGGTGTCCAGGAAGGTGCGGCCATTCTGCTCCAGCGTATGCCGGACGGCGTTTATATCGCCCCGGACGTAGATGACCGCCAGATTATGCCCTACCTGATCCTGCAGCACAGTGCCTTCCAGCCCGCTTAGCAGCAGCTCATCGGCCATGTTGCGCAGCGCATATTCCATAATCGTCTCATCCCGTGCGCTAAGGTTCTCCTTCCACTGCTCCAGCCCCAGCAGGGCAAGGAAGTAGCGGTCCCCGGGCTGCAGGTCCAGATTGTAGGTGTTCGCCGGAAGGGTGAGCGATTCCAGCACGGGCGCCGCCCGCTGGCTGAGAATATCCTGCCAGAACCGTTCCACCAGCAGGGGGAGCTGATGCTCCCACTGTCTCCGGTACTTCTGAATTAGGGCCTCGAACTGTTGCTGCTCTCTTTGCTTGCTGATCTCGGCGAGCGCCTCGCGGGAGATTTTCATCAATTCCTCATAGTCTACAGGCTTGAGCAGGTAATGGAAGGCTCCGTGGTAAATCGCGCGCTGGGCATACTCGAAATCGGCATGGCAGGTCAGCATAATCGTCAGCGTGCCGGGAGCGGATTGCTTCACCCAGGCCAGCAGCTCCAGGCCGCTTCTGCCCGGCATTTCGATATCGCAGATGAGCAGGTCTACGGGCTGCTGTTCAAGAACAGCAATCGCCTGATCCACGTTCTCCGCCAGACAGACATCCGACACGCTAAGCGCGCTCCAATCCACCCCCTGCTGGAGGCCGAGCAAGGCGAAGTATTGGTCGTCAACGATTAGAACTCTGTACATTGAACGTCACAGCTCCTTTTGAACGGGTAGTCTGATTTCCACAACCGCGCCTCCGTCTGGAGCGTTGTGGAAGGTAAGCCGTGCCCGGTTGTTATAGAACATCAGCATGCGTCTGTATACGTTCCATATTCCCAGATGGCGATCTGTCGGCTTGCGCTCATATACGCCATGATTGAGCATGTCGAGCTGAACCGTGGAGAAGCCCGGCCCGGAATCGCGGATCTGAATGGCAATGCAGCAGTTGCCGCTCTCCCCGGCTTCTTCACTGACTGTTATGCCAACGTTGAAGGGCTTCGAATTGTTGATGAATCCATGCTTGATGGCATTCTCGACGAAGGGCTGGATCAGCAGCGGCGGTATCAGCGTTGACTCAAGCTCCTGCGGAAGCTGCACCTCATAAGACAGCTTGTTCGGATACATGACCATCTGAATCTCGATATAATTCTGAATATGACCCAGCTCGCCGCGCAGCGGAATCCAGGCGTCATTGGTATTCATAATGAAGCGGAAGTGGGAGACCAGATGTCCAATCATTTTTTTGATCAGCGCATACTGCTTCAGCTCTACCAGATGAAAGACGATATTCAGGGAATTCATGAAAAAATGGGGATTGATCTGCGCCTGGAGATGCTTCAGCTCGGCCTGCTGCACCTTCATCTGCTCCTCATACACATCAATCTTGAGATTGCCGATCTGCTCGGCCATCTGGTTGAATTGCATTGTAATGATCTGGAACTCCCTGCTGTTGCCGTCCTTCAGCCGGTATTCCAGCTGTCCCTTCCCCAGGATGCGCATCCCGCTGGTCAATTGCTGGATAGGCTTGAACACCAGTCTGCTGAGCAGAGCCAGCAGGATAACCATTACGAGGATAATGGCGAAGGGAATCACCTTGATGATCCGCTGGAAGATCGGTAGCTCGTCGAGAATCGACTTCTCATCCAGCAGGAAAAAGACATTCAGATTGGAATACTGCGAAGGCTTGTCAATCAGCAGATACGAATTGCCGTTACTCAGGCGAATCGAGGCATCCGCACGAGGGTTAGGCTGAGTAAGCTGGCTGCGGATGAGCGCAAGATCTTCACTGGCGAACTGGCCCCAGAGTAATTTACCGTCATTATCGATCACGCCGACCTGTCCGCTTCCTCCGGTAGACTCCAGCTGGGTCAGGGGCTGGGCCAGGGAATCAATGCTGACCAGTACCCCCATGAGAAGCCGTCCGCTCTTGTCCGGCAGCACCTTGAATAGCACCGGCTCTCCGCCGAGGGTCACAGTCTCCCACTTCAGGGAGGCCTGAAGATTAGGGGCCTTGAGGTGTGAAGACAGCCCGGAGGTAATGACCTCCTTCTCCTGGTAATACTCTCTCTGGCTGCTTAGGAAGAGCTCATCCCGTTCCTGATGGTAGACGAACACACTGCGGATAATGGTGTAGTAGCTGACATCGCTGTACCACTGGTCCATCAGTTTGCGGATGGACAGATAATAATTGACGCTGTCGGGCCCGCTGTCCGAATAGAGCTCCAGCAGCATGTTCTCATTGGCGGTGCGCAGCAGATAATGGCTGGTCTGCTCCAGCAGCTCATCGAGTGTACCTAAGTGCAGGGTCAACGTGTCCGAGGCAGACTTCGCCACCTTCTCCCGGACAATGTTGGTCGAATAGAGATTGGTGTAGGAGAGAAAGAGGAACAGCGGCGTGACCAGCAGCAAGACAAGGGCACTCACTTTGAATCGCAATGATAGTTTCACAGTCTTCCCCCTTATCCTTAGGTACATTCAGCCTGAGCGGCAGGAAAGGGGAAGGACGGCATCCGTCCTTCCCCTTAGCTTAAAATATAAGAATTTGTATGTTCCACAACACAACTTATCCTTATATTTCTCGCTGAAACGGGTGCCGTCCTTAAAAGGACGGCATAGTCGTTTCCACTTGTTTGTTTAGGATTGTTTGGCTTTCCACGCATCATATTGCTTCTGAACCTCGGCACGGATATCCTCAATGCCGTTAGCCTTCAGCTTATTATTGTATTCCGTCAGCACCTTGTCTACTCCCAGGCTGCCCGTTTCCAGCAGCGGGCGGAATTCCTTGATAATATTGCTGACCACAGAGACCTGTGTTTTGACAGCGTCGGTATTGAAGTTGAAGCCGAAGGACTTCACCTTATGGGCGCTCTCGTTATAAGCCTTGAACTTCTCCCACTTGTCGGCACTTTCGCCTTCCCACAGATAGGTCAGGCTCTGGTTACCGAACATCCATTCAATTCCAGGTGCCCAACCTGTATCGGCGCGTGTAGCAATGCCGTCAGGCAGCTTGATGAAGTTGTCCTTGCCTTCTACCTTGACATACTGCTTGCCTTCCACACCGAAATCAATCAGATTGACCAGAACCGGGTCGGTGTGCAGCAGGTTCAGCAGCATCATGGTCCGCTCGGGATCAATCGAGGTGCGTCCGATGGCCATCATGGAGTTGCTGACGCTGGCTGTACTGATCTCGGGTTCATTCCCCTTCAGCTTCACCAGCTCAATGCCGGTGGCAATGGAATCTTCCTTGTCGGAATCCGGTTTGTCTGAGCCGAATTTCATCCAGGTCTTGCCTGCCTTGAAAGCGTCTTCAGTGCTGGTTTTGGTCGTTGCAGCATCTTTATTGATGTAGCCTTTGCTGAACCAGTCGCCGTAGAGCTTCATCCGGTAGATTGCGGTGTCGGACTCCATCGAGCTGATCACCATCTTATCGGTCTTGGTATCAAGGACGATCCCGGCAGGAGCGCCGGCCACCAGCTCATAACGGAAGTTCTCTTTCATGCTCTCTTTGGTCTTGTCGAAGTAGCCCAGGGTATCCGAGCCGCTGCCGGAGAGCCAGATGGGCGCGATGGCCGGTTCCTTCTCCTTGATCGTCTGCAGCCATGGCTCCAGATCCTCCAGCGTCTCAATCGAGTTCACATCGAATCCGTATTTATCCACCAGATCCTTGCGGAACATAATAGTATGGCTCTCGCCGATTTCTTTATTGGTAGGAATCGCATAGATTTTGCCGTCTACGGTTCCGCCGTCAAGGAAGCGGGGGTCAAGGGTATCCTTGATGCCTTGTCCATATTTGGCTAACAGATCATCCAGCGGAAGGAACGCGCCCTTGGCTACGTTATTGGCGAAGTCGGCCCAGTTGGGGGCGAAGGTCAGATCGACCTGTTCACCGGATTGATAGGCCAGTGCCATCTTCTCGGCCCATGAGGACCAAGGGAGTCCCTGGAAGTCAATCTCGGCGTTGATTTTCTCTTTGAGATACTTATTGATCTCATCTACAACTGCCTTGGTATCATTCTGCGGGAAATTCCCGACCGTGTAAACTTTCAGCTTCCGGAACGTTGAGGTGTCAGGATTCGTGCTGCCTTCCGTGCCTGCTGTTGTAGCTGCTGCTGTCGATTCTGCCTTGGACGGGGCGGATGCACCTGAATTGCCCCCGCCGCATCCGGTAATGCCCAGTATCACGGCAGTCAGAGCGGCAAGCACCGTGCCCGAGCTTCTTGTTGTTCTCATTTGTATGAACCTCCTCGAATGATAATTAGATCATATATTCTAACCGGCATTTACGCCAGAGTCAGACCGCTTAACCTTTAATTGACCCTATAGTAAGGCCCTTGGTGAAGTACTTCTGGAAGAACGGATAGATGAATAGAATCGGACCAATCGACAGCACGACCATAGCCATCCGCAGACTTTCGGTCGGAACGGATTCTTGTACCATCAGGGCGACACCGCTGCCTGCAAGCTGGGTTTTGAAGAATTCCGCCTGGCGGATCATCTGAATCATGACGTATTGCAAGGAGAATTTGTCGGTGTCATTAATGAATAGCATGGAGTTGAACCAGTCATTCCAATACATCAGTGTAGTGAACAGACCGATTGTAGCCAGAACAGGCAGGGAGATCGGAAGCACAAGCTGGAAGAATATCCGCCATTCCGAGGCCCCGTCAAGCTTGCCGGATTCAATCATCTCCTCCGGGATCGTCTGCTGGAAGAAGGTGCGGGTAATGAAGATATAGAAGGCATTGGACAGGCCGGGCAGAATCAGTGCAACCAGCGAGTCCTTCAGATCGAGATAGTTCACGTACAGCAGATAGAAGGGGACAAGCCCTCCCGAGAACAGCATGGTGATCAGCAGGTAGAAATTGAATGTCTTTTTAAAAGGAAAATCCTTCCGGTAAAGCGGGTACGCATATAGCGCAATCAGCAGCACGGCCAGAACAGTCCCGATAAGGGTAACGGTCAGGCTGACGCCATACGCTTTAACTAGTGTCTCCGAATGCTTGAACAGATATTGATACGCGGATGCGTCGATATGATCGGGCCAGAATTTGTATCCCTGCAGCGTCAATGTCTTCTCGTTTGTTAAGGAGATGGCAACAATGAGCAGGATCGGCAGGATACACGCCAGGCTGAAGGCGATGAAGAACACATGAAGTATAATCTGGGCGGTGGTAGAGCCCTTGGCGTAAGCGCTGGTTCGGGATGCAGTAGTCATTAGAATCCTCCGTTTCTAGAAAAGAGCCGTATCGCGGTTCAGCTTGCGGGCCAGAGCGTTCGCGCCTATGACCAGGAAGAAGCCGACGATGGACTGGTAGAAGTTCGCCGCTGAGGACATCCCCAGGTCGTTGAGCTGGATCAGGCCCCGGTAGACATAGGTGTCGATGACGTCCGTAGTCGAGCGCAGCGCACCGGAGTCCAGGGTCACATGGTAGAACAGCCCGAAGTCAGAGCGGAAGATGCCGCCCATATTAAGAATCGTGAGAATCACCATGATCGGCGTAAGCAGCGGCAGGGTAATCTTGGTGATCTGCTTCCATTTGCTGGCCCCGTCCATCACCGCAGCCTCATACAATTCTTCGCTGATGCCGGTGATGGCTGCAAGGTAGATGACACTGCCGATCCCGATAGAATGCCACATCTTGGTGATCCACAGAATGTAAGGCCATGCGTTAGGATGCATATAAGCGTTCACCGAGGAGTAGCCGAACATTGGCAGAATATGCTTGACCAGGAAGCCGTACTCCGGGTGCAGGAAGGCATAGACGATGAAGCTGACCACGACCATGGACAGGAAGTTCGGCATAATCATCACGGTCTGGAAGAACTTCGAAGCCAGCTTGCCCCGCACCTCATTGATTGCAATGGCCAGCGAGACGGAGAGAATGAGGCCTGAGATAATGAAGACCACATTATAGCCAACGGTGTTAATGGTTACCCGCAGAGCATCGGAGGTGGCGAAGAGGAAACGGAAGTTATCCAGCCCGGCCCAAGGACTGCCCATAATGCCGTCAATGTAGTTAATGTTCTTGAAGGCGATGAATAATCCGAACATCGGAATATAGCAGTTGATGAAAAAGATAATCGATGTGGGCAGCAGCATCAGCAGCAGCACCCGGTATCGCACGATATTGTGCAGCAGACGGCCGAAACGGCTCTGGGGCGGTGTCGCTAGCTTGGTCTTCATAGCTTGTGGTGCAGGATTTGCCATAAGTTCTAACCTCACTCTACTTGTTCTGGATGAATTTATTATAGTAGAGCGGAGGAACGGAATTCTCTCTTGCAAATGACCCTGTTTATTCAAAAATGACTTCATTGGGCAAAACTCCTGCTAAGCATTGAGACTTTTTTCACAGATGATTGCTCACATTGCAAGTAGTATGTTAGAATATCGGAATGCATTAACGCATCACCAATTTAATACAGTACAAGAGCTATGATTGCTATGGATCACACTATAGCAGGAGCAGCTTCTGGAGAGACTGCGGGGAACCGCAGCGCCGAAGGGTTCACAATCTCAGGCAGAAGGACAGAAGAGTACCGGATTTGTTTTTGCCGTGCGGATTAGCCGCCGCTGCAGAAGCTTATTTGGAACTTCTTATGAACCGGGAGATTGGATGATATCCAGTCTCCTTTTTGCGTATTTTCAGCGTTGAATTCATTAAGGGGGAAACAGTATGGCACAGACAGAGTTAAAGAGAGAGCTGGCGAACCGGCATGTCCAGCTTATCGCCATCGGAGGTACGATCGGCACAGGATTATTCCTGGGCTCAGGCAAGGCGATTCAGCAGGCCGGGCCTTCCATTATGCTCACGTATCTGATCGTGGGGATTGCCGTGTTTTTTGTGATGCGGGCGCTGGGGGAGCTGCTGCTCTCGAAGGCGGGGTATCAATCTTTTACAGACATTGCTGAGGATTACTTGGGGCCGCGTGCGGCGTACATTACGGGCTGGACCTATTGGTTCTGCTGGATTATGACGGCGATGGCCGATGTGATTGCAGTGGGCGTCTATGTGCAGTACTGGTTCGATATTCCGCAGTGGGTGCCGGCCGTGATCTGCCTGATCATTCTGCTTGGGCTCAATCTGCTCACGGTCAAAAGCTTCGGCGAACTCGAATTCTGGTTTGCTCTGATCAAGGTGGTTACGATTTTGGCCCTGATCGGCCTGGGCATTGTCCTGCTGGTGACCCAGTTCAAGACGGATGCAGGCTCAGTGTCGGTCCGCAATCTCTGGGAGCACGGGGGCGTGTTCCCGAACGGGGTGAAGGGCTTCTTATTTTCCTTCCAGATGGTGGTGTTCGCTTATGTCGGCGTGGAATTGGTGGGGGTATCGGCAGCGGAGACGGCTAATCCGGAGAAAAACATCCCGTCCGCGATCAACAAAATTCCGCTGCGGATTCTGTTCTTCTATGTAGGCGCGCTCTTCGTGCTGCTGTGCATTAACCCCTGGACCCAGCTTAGCGCGGCGGAAAGTCCGTTCGTGAGAACCTTCAGTCTGGTCGGGATTCCGGTTGCTGCGGGGATTATCAATTTCGTGGTCTTAACCTCGGCGGCCTCCGCCTGCAACAGCGGGATGTTCTCGACCAGCCGGATTCTCTACAATCTGAGCAGACGGAATCAGGCCTCCCCTCAGCTCGGCAAGCTGAACCGGAATCATGTACCTGCGAATTCCCTATTCATTTCTACTATAGTGATCTCTGCCGGGGCACTGCTCAGCAAGCTCATTCCGGGTCAGGCCTTCGGCATTGTGACTACGATCAGCGCCATTTGCTTCATCTGGGTCTGGGGTGTTGTGCTGGTCTGCCATATCAAGTACAAAAGGAACCGCCCGGACTTACATGCCACTTCCAAATTCAAAGCGCCATTCACCCCGGTGATGAACTATGCCGTCCTGACGCTGTTTGCTGCCATTCTTGTGATCATGCTCTTTGCCGATGAGACCCGTCCGGCGCTGCTGTTCACTCCGCTCTGGTTCATTCTGCTGTTCGTTCTGTACTCCATCAGAAGCCGTAAGGAGAAAAGTGATCAGGAAATCAGTATAATCAATACATAAACTGATTTCAGAATGAAGAGGGTGCAGCCGCCGCATGAACAAGACAGACCGCATGTTAGCCATCGTACTGGAGCTGCAGCGCAAAGGGGTCGTACGGGCAGAGGATCTGGCGTCCGTCTTCGAGACTAGCGTAAGAACCATCTACCGCGATATCCAAGCGCTTAGTGAAGCTGGAGTGCCGGTGGTAGGAGCTACAGGTCAGGGATATTCGCTGGTAAAAGGGTATTTCCTGCCCCCGGTCAGCTTCACAGCGGAGGAGGCAGTGACCCTGCTGATCGGAACGGATTTCGTGGAGCAGCGGTTCGATACGGAGTATGGTAACCGGGCCTCTGCAGCAGGCAGGAAGATTGAAGCGATTCTGCCGGATGATGTCAAGGAGAATGCCGCCCGGCTCCGCCAGAGCATCCTGCTGCTGAGTACCAGTAAAGATAAGCTGCAAGGACAGGAGAAGGAGTACATGGAGCAGATCCGCCGCGCGATTCTGGAGCAGCGGAAGATCAGCTTCGGGTATACGAAGGGCAGACAGGAAGCTGACGGAAGTCACCGGAGTGTCCGAACGGCCTCGCCGTATGGACTAGTCCTGAACAGAGGCGCCTGGACCCTGGTCGCCTGGTGCGGACTGCGGCAGGAGATCCGTCATTTCCGGTTATCCAGAATGAGCGGGCTTACCGTTCTGGATGACAGGTTTCAGGCGCCTGCGGATTTCGATCTGCATGAGTACCAGCCGGAGGATGACCGCCATGTACGCGTGCGCATTTTGGTTCAGCCGGAGATCGCGGGCAAGGCGGCTGAATCGGGTAACTTTTATCTGGAGGCAGTGGAGGACCAGGCTGACGGCAGACTTATGACCTTTCGCGTGCGCCAGCCCGAGGACCTGCTGCAATGGGTGCTTGGCTGGGGAGCAGGGGCGGTTGTCCTGGAGCCGGAAGCCTTGCGGAAGCTTGTGCGGGCGGAAGCGGCGGGAATGATGGAACGCTACTGACATAACGTAGTGATCGAGATGTACACAGCCGTCATCTGCTACAGATGGACCGTTTGAAGAATCCATGGTGAGGAGTTACCAACATGAAGCACCGGTTACGCCAATATATGACCCGCCTGACCACTCTCAGTGAAGCGGAGCAGCAGGCCATACTGGATGAGATTCTGGTGGAGGAATACAGCAAGGGAACCATTCTGCTCAGGCAGGGGGAGGTTCCCGGGAAGTGCTATTTCGTGTTACAAGGCTGCGTGCGGCAGCATAGCGTGGACATTACAGGCCGCGACATCACCTCTAACTTCTATACAGAGGAGCAGGCCATCGCGATCTTCAATGCGCATAAGGAGGATGCCTCTTCGGAATACAGCCTGACCTGTCTGGAGGACTGCGTACTGGTTGTCGGCGCGCTGAATACGGAGCAGGCCATGTACGCCAAGCATACGCAGCTGGAGGGGATGACCCGCCGGATGATCGAGGAGAACTTCGGTCAGATGCAGGAGGCATTCGCTGCTTTTGTGGCCGCTTCCCCCGAAGACCGTCTGAAGACACTGATGCAGACAAGACCCGGATTGATCAGCCGCGTCCCCCAGCATCAGCTGGCCAGCTATCTCGGCATGACCCCGGAGTCCCTAAGCCGGATTAAGAAGCGGCTGCAGCGTGAACGCGCGGAGCCGGAATTCTGAACAGCAGCCATATCCCGAGTCCCAGCTCCCCGGCGGTCATCGGCAGTATAAATATCCACTTCACCATCTGGATGAACCCCGTATATTCTGGCACGAGTAAGCTGCACAGATGCAATGCCATATAACCGAAGCCTGCCAGCAGCAGCAATACACTGAGGGGCTTCGGAATATTCTCCGCCCGAACCGCAAGTAATCCTACCACGAGCAGATGCCCGCCGAATAGAATCAGCCCCGCCGACCATACCGCCTCGAATCCCTGAAGAGCAAGCATAACCTCCCCCTGTAATTGTCCTATGGTGAAGCCGGAGAGTTCCGGTGCACTTCCTCCTGTAAGCAGGGAAACCACGATCAGACTCGACACAGCTACCCCCAATACCGCCGTATAAGCCAGGCGCAGCCAGGCCCCCAGCAGGGATAGACCCGGATGTACAGGCCTCAGAACCTGATATAACGCCCAGGCAGCCACAACGTCACAGGCGATGATTACGATCCACCCGAGGATTTCGGCCCTGAACAGCGAAGGAGAGGACTGAAGACGGGCGAAGGTAGCGGCGGCATCCCCATTCACCACAACACTTCCATGAATATATCCATACGAGAATGCGGCGGCAATTGCCATTACAATGAGTGAGATTCCCCCGGTACGTGCCACTGTTGCTGACATTGGTATAACCCCCTGATTAGATATTAATTGGTGGTTACATTGTACGGGGTCGGCGGGCAGGGGTTCATTGACTTAAGATAAGAGGGGAATGTTTAATTTTAAATATTAAGAATTGAATAAAGGATAGCAATCAAAAAATGTCGAACCTTAGTTTAGGATATTGCTGAGCAATGAAGCAAACTGAATAAAAGGAGACCCGCACCTATGAAAAACATCGTACGCTCCCTTGAAGATATAGTGAATCTGGCACCCATCCTGAAAGCTGCTTTTCCTTATGATCTGTCGGTTGCGGTCTGTGACACTGAGAAGTTTCTCGTCTATTACCCTGGGGATTCCATTGATCTGGGGATTAGCGCCGGGCAGATTATTCACGCAGACGAACCTCTGTATCATGCACTGAAAAATGATGAATACTCAAGGGCCAATGTTCCCAAAGAGTATTATGGATACGAATTTGTGGGTACGGTCCTTCCGGTACATGGAGAGGATGAACGTGTCTGCGGGGCGGTCTGCATTCAGGTGCGCAGACAGACCGAGCTGCGGGAAATTGCCGACCGGATGACACTGTCCCTGAATCAGGCTAATGCGCGGATCGTGCAGGTAGCGGACGGGTCTAACCAGTTGGCCGACTTCTCACAGAAGCTGCTGGCCCAGTCAGAGACCACTGCTGCAAGTGTCCAAAAAAGCGATGATGTGCTGGCCGTCCTGAGGAAGGTTGCCGACCAGACGCATCTGCTTGGAATTAATGCGGCCATTGAGGCCGCCCATGCCGGAGAGAAGGGCCGGGGCTTCGACATTGTCGCCAGAGAAATCCGCAAGTTCTCACAGGAGACCGAGCAATCCGCACAGCGGATACGGGACACCCTGCGGGAGATCCAGACAGCGATGAAGGGAATCGGCCAATCCATCGGTCAGATTGCTTCGGTGGGGCAAGAGCAGGCAGCTTCAACGGAAGAGATGTCCAGCTTCATTCAGGAGATCCGGGCGATGTCGGAGCAATTGAACCAGTTCGCGCAGAAGCTGTGAGGCAAGTGTGGAAGCTGCCTGCATAGGCCCGCGAATCTTACAGATGTGCGATCAGTGTGGCCGCCAGCGCCAGGAAGGCCGGGAGTCCTTGCATCAGCAGAATGGATCTCTTGGAGGTGAGTCCGCCATAGATCGCCGCAACCGCCACGCAGATGAGGAAGAACAATTGCAGCTGGTACCCGAAGTCCGCGCTCGGATGCAGCAGGCCCCAGATTAGACCGGCTGCCAGGAAGCCGTTATACAAGCCCTGGTTGGCAGCAAGCGACTTCGTCTCCCGGGAGAAGGCAGGGGAGGTTCCGAATGCCTTCTGTGCTCTCGGGGTGGTCCACAGAAACATCTCCAGTACAAGTATGTACACATGCTCTAGTGCTACTAAGGCTACAAGAATTAAACTTACAGTCATCATAACGAGTCCCTCTTTTCAAGTGATAGGAATAGGAATTTACATTGCGCAAAATATAATTTTACAAACCTAAATATAACCAAATATTTGCCTTTTGTCAATTTATTGCATCCATATTGTAAGGGAGGAAGGAAATGTACATCAGAACACTGGCCCCCTCGGACGCCGAAAGCTACCGGGCGCTTCGTTTGCAGTCGCTGCAGCAGCACCCTGAAGCGTTCCTTAGCTCCTATGAATCGGAAGTGAAATTATCCACCGAGACGACCCGGATCAAGCTGGACCCCTCGGACGGGCATTTCACCCTGGGCGCCTTCTTGGACGGGGAGCAGAGGCTGGCGGGAATGGCTACCTTGTTCCGGGAGAGCAGGCCCAAGATTCAGCACAAAGCTCATGTCTATGCAGTATATGTAGATCCGGATGCCCGTAAACATGGCACGGGACGCGCGCTGATGCTGGAGCTGATTGCCCGGGCGAAGGCCGCACCGGGGCTGGAGCTGCTGACGCTGACCGTAACCTCCAATAACGTTCCGGCCAAAAGACTCTACGAATCCCTGGGATTCATCCGCTACGGCACAGAGCCGAAGGCGATGAAGCTAGGCAGTGAGTATCTGGATGAGGATCTGATGGTGCTGATGCTGTAAAATACAGCAAAAGCCCCTCCCGCCTTGTCGGCAGAAGGGGCAAAGCTGAAGAGTTAGTAGCTTACTTCGCAGACTTTCCGCTCAGGATGGCCTTCACTTGGCTGACCATTGCCGCTGCGTCAGCGCTGGTGACGCCGTCCTGCGGACGGAAGCTTCCGTCTTGATCCAGCTTCACGATCTTGAGGGCAAGCGCGGTTTGAATGGCTCCTGAGTTCAGGGTATTGATCTTGTCATTATCCTTGATCTCTACCGGGATCAGCTTGATCATCGGTAGTTGGGCGCTGGTCTGGAGCGTGTTAATCAGCAGATAGGTGAACGATTCGCGGGTTACGCTCATATTCGGATCGATTTTGATCTGAATATTCACCTCAGGTCCGGCAGCGTCCTTGATGAACTGGACGGCTTCTGTTGCGGTAATCGTCCCGCTCACCGCACCGGGTGCCGGATGTGCCTTCAGATAGGCCAGTGCATTGCTGATGGCTACTGCCGCTTCCGCACGGGTGATCTCCTGTTTCGGGTTAAGCTTGCCGCTGCCATCCAGCTTCAGGGCACCGTAATTCAGCGCACGCTGAAGGGCACCGGAGTAGTCTGCCTTCACCTGATCCTGATCGGCATACTCCACCACCACTGGCTTAATCATCGGCAGACGGTTCGTGTTCTCCATCGCATCAATGAGCTGGTAGGTAAACTCTTCGCGGGTCAGCTTCTCACCAGGCTTCAGATCTGCCGGCAGGTCCAAGCCGTGCACACCGGCAATAATCAGCGCCTGTGCGTACCAGGCGGAGTCACTCGCGTTCTTGAAATAGTCGGTGGCATGCGGCTCTTTCACGAACCGGATCGTATCCAGATTCAGATCAAGCGCACTCACGATCATCTGCACCCCCTGGGCTGCTGTGATGCTGAGGTTCGGGCCGAACAGATCTGCGCTGATGCCTTTAATCAGGCCGCTGTTCTGAAGCGCGATAATCTTGTCTTTATCCTGCACGTTATCGATATCCTTGAAGGCTGCGGCCGAGGCGAATTGTTGTCCTGTGAAGCTGAGCGCCAGAGCGGCGGCTGCGGATAGGGTTATCATCTTGAATGCATTCTTCATGTCCAGTCACCTCGCAAGAGTAGTTTGTGGTTTAATTGTGATCATAGACGGCGGCTTAGTCAAAAAGGTTCCAGCAAAAATAAAATAATCAAAATCATATAAAAAAGCACTGGCCGCATTGGGCTAGTGCCGTTTTCTCATACAAATCTCCTGCCATCTCATAAGCCATCCGTACTGCTCATCACAGAATTCTTTCGATACAGACTGTAGGCCCTGGCAGCGGACAATGCGGGATATAATCTGATAATGCCTTACCGCAATGAAGTCGAAAATCGCGTAGACCTCATTGTCACTCAGGGTTCTTACCGTACAATACCCGGTATAAAAGCGTTCGAATAAACGCTGAGTAGCATCATACATTGTGTCGTGATATCGATTGAAATGAGTAGCGTCTGACATGTATGCCACGTCCATGCCGGGATAGTCGCCGGAGGCATCATCAAAATCCATAAAGATATACTGCCCGTGGCAGTCCCTAATCATGTTGCCTGTATGAAGGTCTCCGTGGCAAAAGCCCTGTGGGAGCTTGGACATACGGCCCCACAATTCATTTCCATATTGTTCAAGAGCAGCCATGGAATTTGAATCACAGTCCAGTTCGCTCATAATAGAGAGATAATCATCAATATATTCATTTTTTGTCCGGTGAATCAGTTGTTCTTCAGGGTAGTTGTGCATTAGCTTATGAAGCTCGGCTGTCTGGTGACCGATAAGCTGCGCTTCGGCAAGTCCATCAGGATTGTCACCCTCTACATAGTCGTAGAGCACAGCGGTAAGCCAGCCCTCCTGAGCTTCAAGAAGAATGTGGTTCTTGTGTCTGGCAGTCCGCAGGACCGTCACAGCCGGAAAGGAATGAGTCTGCAAATAGTCAAGAATTCGAAGAGACTGCATGGCATCGGCTGTTTTGAAGCTGCGGTATATTTTGAGCACATAACACTTACCCCCGCCCTCTGCAAAATAAACCGAGCCAATCATTTCCCGGTGAAGCTTGATCTGCTCAATACGTAACAAATAGGATTTGTTAATCTCACGGATAAGATGATCATGGTTCATCTAGCAGCGTCCCCTTTTATTAATGGCTCCAACTGCTATTCATTATCCTATGGGAGAAAGACAGATGTATAGAGAAAGATTAGTTATAATTATACCTCCGCCGCAACAATCTGATTCCGGCCCTGATGCTTAGCGGCGTACAGGGCTTTATCGGCAGACTTGAACAGTTCGTTCAGGTAGGTGGTCGCATCCATGGCAGGCGGGATCTTGAATTCAGCGATGCTGAGCAGCCCCAGGCTGATGGTGATGGACACAGGCTCATCGATATAATCGATGCGGATGGTGTTGTGTTCAACCTCGGATTTGAGCTGTTCGGCCAGCAGCCGCGCCTCGGCTCCATTCGTATCCGGCAAATAGATGATGAATTCCTCTCCGCCGTAGCGGGCCAGGATATCGGAAGGCCGCAGGCTGCGCTGCAGCAGCTCTACCGTGCTGCACAGGACCACATCTCCGGCGAGATGGCCGTGCTGGTCGTTGATTTTTTTGAAAAAATCGATGTCGATCAGTATAATAGTCGAAGGTGTCCGGGTATCGCTAACCCGTAGCACATCCTGCTCCAATTGCTGCATCAGAAAATGCCGGTTGTAGCAGCCGGTCAGGCTGTCGGTGATCGCAAGCTTCCTGAGCTTACCGTTCGACTGGAACAGCTCCGCCTGCACCTTCACCAGCGAGTCGTTGCGTTCCTTCAGGATGAGATTTTGCTGGTTCGTCTCATCGATGAGCCGCCGGATCTCAGTAACATTCTGGAAGGTAACAATTCGTCCGACCCTGCTGCCGCTCACCATAATCGGTGCTGCATGAATACTGACAACCATTTGGATCAGAGGATGCAGAATTTCAACCTCAGCCGACTCCAGCGGATACTCGCGGTATTTCTGCAGGAAGGGTTCAATCTCCATAGGCGGGCCATCCGGCAGATAGCTGCTCATGTTGAACGTCGCACCGGTCACAAGCGGGATATAGGGGTGCAGGGAATGATTGATCTCTACGACTTGCTCCTGATCATCCAGGACAAGAATTCCGTATTCCATGGTATTGATAATATCCTGATGGGCGATAGTTACGATATCGAACACTTTGTCCTGGTGGATCGTGATCACAAAGAACGTGGCTGACACCACTATACCCAGTGAAGTGAAGCCCGGAATTACCGGCAGATAGTCGTCCAGAATGACATTGAGAAGGACATCGATCATAAGGAAGACGAATAACGCCGTAATGCCTTTGAGCATATACATAACCTGATTCTTGATCCTCGCGGCCTGATTAGAGGTCAGAGCCACGTATACGACATACATGGACACGAGGGCATTAATCACTAGAAAGGTCATGCTGATCCAGAAAATAGGTCCGTAGATCCGCTCCACATATCCGCCGTTCACCGGACGGACGAACCATCCATAAGGATTGAGCACCACTCCAAGGGAGGTCAGGACTGCAGGGATCAGCAGCGCGGCCATTACTTTTTTAGTAAGGAGTTGGGATTGTCCTGCGAGCAGAATCGTGAAGAAGATCCAACCCAGACCCAGCAGAGAAGCATCCACGAACGCAAGCTTCACATAAAAGAGCTGATAGAGAGGATCATCGACGGTCCTTATGGCAAACTGGCAGTAGGGCCAGATCAGCATGGAGAAATGGAACGCTAAATAGACCTTGTGCAGCTTGGTAATGGTGACCGTAGCCACGATATAGATGAGCAGCAGGAACAGAAGGAAGCACATAATCAGGTCAATCCAAGAGGCTAAGGCCAATATATTACACCTTCTTGATTTTAATAGTATTTATTGATTTTTGTGGGTCTAAGGTCTTATATATTGTTTTTAATATATAATTAGCGTGTGCAGATTACAAGATTTTTAGATAAATCTATCGGAAAATATTGGATTGGGAGGGGACCGCATGAAGTCTATTAGCGTGCAGAGTCTTGTAGAGAAATTCCAGCTGGAGGTGCTCGCCGGAGCGGGCGGGATGGACCGGAACATCACTCGTTCAAGGACGCACAGACCAGGTCTGGAGTTTGTTGGTTATTTTGATTTTTTTCCGATGGAGCGGGTGCAGGTCCTTGGACGTAAAGAGATCAACTACCTGTTAACGCTGAGTGTAGAGGAGCGGATGCTGCATATCGGCAACATCGTCAAATACCATCCGCCGTGCTTCATCGTGACCAGCGGCCAGCAGGAGATTCCTTATCTGACGCTGTTCTGTGACCAGGAGGGCATTCCGCTGCTGCGGACGCCGGAGGTGACCACCGAGTTCATCGCTAAGCTGGACAGCTTCCTGGTGAAGACGCTGGCGCCGGAACTGTCGATCCACGGGGTATGCGTTAACGTATCGGGGATCGGCATCCTGCTGCGGGGCAAGTCGGGGATTGGCAAGAGCGAGACGGCGCATACGTTGATCCGCAGGGGCCACCGCTTCGTGGCTGATGATATTGTGGTGCTGAAGAAGCTGGGTCCGGCGACCCTCCTCGGGACCCATAATGAGACCACGCGTGAATTCCTGGCGCTGCGCAGCATCGGCCTGATCAACGTTGTGCGGCAGTACGGGCGGCGGGCGTTCCAGGATGAGACGCGGATCGTGCTCGATATTGAGCTTGCCCCCTGGCAGGAGAATTCGCTCAATAATGAGCTGGAGTTGGTGCCCCAGTTCACCGAATATCTCGGGGTGCAGATCCCGCATATCGAAGTCCAGCTTCAGCCGGGCCGCGATGTAGCCGGTCTGATTGAAGCGGCTGCGAACAACTGGTATCTCAAGCAACTGGGCTACAGCGCGGTGGAAGAATTCATGCAGCGGATTGAGGACGGGATGCAGTCTTAAGGAACGACAGGGAATGAAGGCCCACACTCCTGGGCAACTTAGAGGAAAGACAGCAAGGGAGTGAGTCCGTAAATGGCGAGAAGAAGCAGACAATATGCTGTACCAGGGTCCGCCCAGGGAATGCAGACGTTCAAAGCGGAGGTTATGAGGCAGGAAGGATATCACGTAGATCCCAATCACCCGGACGATGTGAAATACGAGGTAGCCAAAGAGCTAGGCATCCCATTGCAGGCCGGAAATAACGGCAATCTGACCACCGAGTCGGCCGGACAGATTGGCGGCCGCATCGGAGGTTCCATGGTTCGTGAGATGGTGCGTCTGGCACAGGAGCAGCTGGCGGGTAAGCAGAAGTCTTAGAATGAAGTGGGTTAACATTCAGATTCATATCTATATCCATGCTCAAGAGATCCCTTTTTAATTGTTGAAGGGATCTAATTATTTTAGTGCCGGTTAAGCCAAACCCTTAGGTTGTAATTCCATTGTCCAAAAAACTCATCGCCATGAATCAATGATTGATATATTGGCTCCAGGAAATCAACAAGACATTTCATCAAATCCTGAAACGTGAGCGGTTCCTCTATACCTAGACGATTGATGAATGCCAACCATTGCTTTAAACGGCTGTCATCATCAGCAAATGTAGTCTGAAACAAAGGATGATCCTTTTCCAAGATTGTCCCACGACGCTGAAAGGTTTCATACACCGCCTCATACAGTACACGCCCATCAAAATCATTGGTGCTCAGGAGCGTATAAATATCATAAAAATCCTTCATTCGGCTGTTCATGACAGATAATGTAATCATGACTTCGAACTTTTCGGAAATGACGGATTCCTTCGAGTAGGCTTGCACCTGCGGGGCTTCCATCTTAAGCAGAACCGGATATTCAATAAGTTGCGGCTTAGGAACTACGACATCGCCAAATCCGATATCAAATTGCAGGCTCTTTCTCATTCTCCCCAGAAGCGCCGTTACCTTGATTCTTACCCCCTCATAATCGGCATCCTCTTTAATTCTCTCCGTTGTCATGTTGTCCAGCTGAAATTCAACTCCATCTAAAGGAACGTCAATCGAACAAATTGTCACAAATGAATCTCTTAAAATTTCAAGCTCATTTGCAATCTGTCTGGCGAGAAAATCAACGTCTTTAGTTGGACGCGCCTTGAGCTGAGTTTGCGAGAATAGAAACAGCCCTCCCTTTAAGATGAATTTGTCCCGATAATCCGATATAGACAAGCGGTATAAGAAGCGCTCTTGAAAGTACAGGAGCAGCAGGTATCGAATGCTTTTCCTGAGGTCTTGGCAATATTTTTTAAACGTTCGGCAACAGAGGCAGGGATATTTTTAATATCACTCATCAGATCAACACCTCGAGATATTTTTGCAAAACTGTCCGTATCCGCAACTGATCGGCAAAGGAAACTAATTTCGTTATATTTTTATGAGGAGATCGAAGGTAGTTTCTCAAACCCTCTTTCATCAAATCTATCCCAATCTTTTCACGGTATCGCACGATATCGCAAATTGTTTTTTCGCGGTTGTAGATTTTAACGGTGGCCCCCTCTATATTAATATGGTCTATTCCTACTTTATACTGAGCTTCTGCAAAAAACATAACTTTAATGGGCGGATAGTCTGGAATCCTCGGTTTCTTTCCTCCACGATGAATGGCAATTTGATATTCCCAAGGATGATATGTGGTCAGTTCATAATAGGATAGGGCGGAGAGGAGGCAAATGACTCCTTTGGGAACCAGCCGTGACACTTCAAGCATTTCACTTATTGGTTCGTTTCCCGCGCTCGCAAGCCGATAAACTCCTTGTTTTACCCGTTCAATTTCACCGATGGATTCCAGCTTTTTCACATAATAAGGGGATATCCCTGCTTCTAAGAAATCTCTCGTTCGGGCAAAACCATTATGCTTCTCTAGAACTCGCATCGCCCTCGTCACAATCTGCTCGTTCATGAACTCACCTCCATTCACAATTGCTTAAGATAGATATTCTAAGATATTCGATAATATTTGCTGTTTTCCTCTAGTTATTCACGAAAAGTTCTGCACTTGGACGTAAAAGCAGAAAAATACCCTAAGACATTTCGTTCAATGTCATAGGGTATGAAATCAAGCACCCGGGAGCCACGCTTCGGAATTAAGCAGTAGGTCCGCCCTGAAGCAGGCTGTTTCTGTAATTCATGAGCGGGGCCAGCCAGACCATGCCGGTCCCCCGGTACACGTTGACCAGGCCTTCGCCTGAGGCGGCGGAGCCCAGACGGGTCTTGCCTGACTTCTCGACCGTGAAGTCCAGGGAGTTGGACCACATGAGGGCGAAGTTACCGTCCACCTTCAGCACATCATTCTGCAATTCGACCACAACGGCTTCCTCGGAAGGAATGGGAGCTTCGAGGGCCAGAATCCCTTTGCCGCGCGCGCTCAGATTGAACAGCCCTTCACCGCCGAGGACGGCAGAGGAGATGTTCTTGCGTGCTGCCACGGAGATGTCCAGCGTGGTCTCACAGGCGAGGAACATGCCGTCATCGATCACGATATGGTCGTTGTCCACATCAATCAGCCAGAGGTAGTTGTAGGTGGTCTCCAGCAGGATGGTTCCGGTTCCCTTGTAGAGCGGTTTGACTGCGCTGGTTCCGGTTGCCGCCCCGGATAGCATATTGCGCATCAGTCCCCCTACGCCTTTGATGCCGGAGGTCATCTCGATATTGCCGATCATATACTGCATGGCCCCGGCGCTCAGCATCACCTCATTGTTATTCAGCTCAATCATCAGCTGCTTGTTGCGCATATTACTTTTGCTCATGAAGAAGTTGGTCTCCGCTTCATAGCGGGTGGTGGTGCTGAGATCCTCTTTGTATTCGATGATGCTGAAGCCGCCTAGCTGCTCTTTAATGACAACATTGGAATTGTCTTTCAGGTTATTAATGGTAAAAGCCATGGATACCCGCTCCTTCAGTAGCTATTATTATGCAATACTGTGCATCATGCCTTCAAAGCATACGTATTCGACATTTCTCGCAGGTATCCTTGATTTCAGGAGGAAAAAAACGCATACAATAATTCCTTTACTTCTATTATCAGGTTAGCGTAATGTTCTAGGTGTAGTGCTCAGAATACAAACGTATCTCTTGACACCAGCATTAGAACCGAAAGGAAGTTAGCCTTGTTTGAGACGTTACTGCTCAATTTTTTGTTTATGCTGTTTCCGGTGCTGATATTTCTGATTTTCTTCGAGAACAGGCCCCACGCCTACAATCATAAGATTCTTGTACTGCTCATCGCCGCCACCATGATCCTGTGTATCGCCAAGCCGATCCGGCTGGAGACCGGGTTCATCTTTGACCTGCGGTATGTTCCGTTTGTGATTGCAGCCTTGTATGGAGGGTACAAACATACCCTGCCTTTATATGTGATTCTGAATGTGTACCGTTTCTACATAGGCGGTGAGGGAACCGTCCAATCTTTACTTTTTTCGACAGCAGTCCTCATTCTGGTTCCTTCCCTAAGCTCCAGATTTCTCCGTTCTAAGCCCAAGGGACGGATCTTGTGGGCTACCTTCATCGTGGTCCTGACTATGGGCTGTTATCTGATCATCCTGGGGCAGATCATGGATAAGCTGGATACCCAGTTCTGGACGCTTGCCTTCTATGCCTTAACTACGCATGCGGTGGTCATGGCAGTCCTAATGATCCTGCTGGAACAGATCCTTACCAACCTCAGGAACCGTGAGCGGATCATGCAGTCGGAGCGGCTGAATGTGGTCAGTGAGCTGGCGGCCAGCGTCTCCCATGAGATGCGCAATCCGTTAACTGTGACCAGCGGATTCCTCCAGCTGCTTAATCTCTCCAAGAACCTCACTCCGGAGGAGAAGGGGTATGTTGAGCTGTCACTTCTTGAGCTGAACCGGGCGGAGAAGATTATTAGCGATTATCTGTCTTTTGCCAAGCCGCAGTCGGAGAGCCGGGTCTACTCCAACCTGATGGCTGAATGTGAATACACTAAGAATGTGATCCTGCCGTATGCCACGATCCACAAGGTTGCGGTTGAATTCAGCTTCAACAACCCGCTTAGCACCCATTATGACAGTAATGAGATGCAGCAATGCCTGATTAATCTGTACAAGAATGCGATTGAAGCGATGGATGGGGTGGAGGATGCGGTCCTGTCTATTGCTGTCTTCGCGAGCGGACAGAATATTATCATTACCATCCGCGACACCGGTGTCGGAATGACGAAGGATGAGATCTCGCGCCTGGGCAAGCCGTATTACTCCACCAAGGCGGACGGGACGGGGCTCGGAATGGTCATGGCCTATAACACGATTAACAAGCTCAAGGGCCGTATTGAGGTCACCAGCGAGAAGGGCAAGGGAACCGTCTTCCAGATCATTATCCCGGCCTAGCGCACGGCAATAGTGGGAAACTTGGTGTGAAAATGATAAAGTATCTCTAAGAGAACTTGGAATGATTAACCGGGAGGCTATGGGTAATGAGAGAAGAATTAATCGCGCAATTGAACGCTTGGCATGAGGCGGACGAATATGAAGAGATCGTATCCCGCATCAAAGAGGTGCCGACACCGCTGATCGATGAAGAACTGGCGGTACATCTGGGCCGGGCGCTCAACAATCTGGGCCGCTACCGGGAAGCGCTTAAATGGTTCAATAAGGCAGTGGACAAGGGTAAAAAAGACCCGCTCTGGCATTTCCGTGTCGGCTACGCCCACTATTATCTGGACGAGTACGATCAGGCGATCAAGGCGTTCAAGAGGGCGAATAAGCTGGACCCTGAGGATCAGGATACCATCGAATTCCTGGAATGGAGCCGCAGTGAGAAGGCGGCGCTGGCCGCTGCGGACGAGGATAGCGAGGATGGAGAAGAAGCTGCCGAAGCGGATTCCGCTTCAGATGCCAGTCCCGATGCGGATTCGGATGCGGCAAAAGAGACTAAGCACTAGGGCTTGACGGCCAGTCTGGCCGAAGCATACAATGAGAGTCAATCTTATCAAAGAGGTGAAATGGATGCCATTCCGTACCGTTGCAAGGAACTAGTTATCGGGCTGGGTAGAACGCGTACCAGCCACCAAGGGGGAGGTCTGTCCTCTTGGTCACAGCTAACTGGATTCTTGAACGGTGCCTGGAAGGTCATTCTATGTGAGCCGGGACACTGAGTTATTCCGCTTGAAGACTATACTGCCGGGGCAGGAGTCTTTGGCGCGGGGTGCGAGGAGAGTTCCCGGCTTTTTGCCATACTCTTATGTATAAGATTGGAGATTATTATCATGTTAAAGAAATGTCTTGTCCACCTCAGAGGGTGGGCCGCTCTGTATATAGTTCTCGGCTGTGCCATTCAGCTCTTAAGCAGTCTGGGTATTGTTGTCTTTCAGCGGATTCTGGATCAGGCGGTGGCGGGAACAGGCTTCCGTGAAATCCTATATGGGGTTGTCCTCTACGGGCTGCTGCTCGGCCTGAATGTCCTGCTGAATTATGCGGATGAATATCCCAGCGCCTATCTATCGAACAGCATCACGGAAAGACTGAAGATTATGGCCTTGTCCAAAATTTCCAGAATGGATTATTCCGCCTATCAGAACATGGGCACAGGCCAGATGATCAAGGTGATTGAGAACGGCGCGGCGGCCGGGAACAGCATTCTGTTCTCTTTTATCCTGAAGACGCTGCATGAGCTGCTGCCCACCATCCTCTTCAGCCTGCTCTTCATCAGCTACTATGACCTCAGAATTATGCTGGTGATTGCGGGCGGGTACGTGGTCATCTTCCTGTTAACGAATGTTCTGCTGAAAGTTCTCTACCGGATCAAGGAATCGGTGCTTATGCAGCAGGAGGCCATGTCCCGGTATGGGGTCCGCGGCTTCATGGAGCTGGTCGTCTTCCGCACCAACAAGAAGTACGCGCAGGAAATCGGCAGACTGAACAAGGCGGCACAGCAGATCATCAGGCAGAGTGCGAAGCTGCAGATGATTCATGAATCCTTCTTCGCCTTATTCGAATTATTCATTACGGTCATTAAGGTGATTGTGCTGTTGTATGGCGTGAAGAATGTGGTCTCCGGGCAGGCTTCTATCGGGGTCATGGTTGCGCTGTTCATGTTCATTGAGAAAATCTATACGCCAATCGCCATCTTCAACGTATTATTCGTCGGCTATAAGCTGAACCGGGTGACCTATCAGCGGTTCGAGGCATTCCTGAATGCCCCCGAGGACCGGAATCTGGAACAGGGCAAGGCGCTTGCACAGCTACAGGGCAGCATCGAATTCAAGGACGTATCGTTCAGCTACGGAGAGGTGCAGGTGCTGGACCGGCTGTCCTTCTCAGTCGCGCCCGGAACCTCAGTGGCTCTGGTCGGCTTAAGCGGCAGCGGCAAGTCAACGGTCATTAAGCTGATTACGGGCCTGCTCAAAAAAAGCGGCGGACAGCTGCTGGTAGACGGCACGGATATTGATGAGCTGAGTCTGGACAGCTACTATGATCACATCTCATATCTGTCGCAAGACAGTCCGATCTTCGACACCACTATCCGGGGCAACATGGTGTTTGAGCAGCAGGTCCCGGATGAAGAGCTGTATGCAGTACTGGACAAGGTTCACCTGAAGGAGAAGGTGCTGGAGCTGCCGGAGAAGCTGGAGACGCGGGTTGGGGAGCGCGGGCTGAAGCTGTCGGGCGGGGAGCGGCAGCGGCTGGCTTTTGCCCGGGCGATCCTGCAAAAGCGGAATCTGATCATCCTCGATGAGCCGGTATCGGCCCTGGATAATATTACGGAGCGCAGCCTGATGGAGACGGTGTTCGCGGAGTTCAGGCATAAGACGGTCATTATTATCGCGCACCGGCTGAATTTCATCAGCGGCGTGGACCAGATTCTGGTCATGGAGCAAGGCAGGCTGGCGGGGGAAGGGGATTTCGATTCCCTGCTCCGGGACTGCCCGTCCTTCAGTACGCTGTGGAATAACGGCAGGGGGCAAACGGATTAAACTATCTTTTACCTTGTGGACTATCCTGTGCCTGAATTATGCTGGGTGGCAGATAGAACTTGAAGGTGAGGTTACGTGTATTATGAATCTGGCATTGTCCAGGATGAAGCTCAAAACAGAGCGGTTAATCATCCGTCCCTATATGGAAAGTGATCTGATGGCTTCGTTCGAGCTGATGCAGAACCCGGAGGTGCTGGCCTTCATGCATATGGAGGTCATGCCGCTGCATGAGTACGAGGGGATGTTCCGCTGGCTGATGTTCAGCTATCATACGCCGTTCGAGCTGCCGTTCAAGTATTCATTCGCCATCTGCCATAAGGCGACCGGCCAGCTGATCGGCTGGTGCGGGGTCGGCGTGCTGGAGTTCAGGGCGCCGGATGCGGAGCTGTATTATCTGATCGGGCGTGAACACTGGGGCCGGGGCTATGCCACCGAAGCTGCTGCGGCGCTGGCGGACTACGCCTTCGATGTGATCGGACTGGAGCAGTTATACGCCAAGGCAGATCCGCTCAATACCGCATCGCTCGGGGTAATCCAGAAGCTGGGCTTCCGGATGGAGCAGGAGCTGGCCGGATTGACTGGCGATTATGAGGACTGCAACGGTGAGCTGCTGCATGTGCTGACGAAGGAGCGGTTTTTGGAGCGGCTTCATGGCGGGAAATGACCATATGCTAAGGGAGCGGATGGGTGGGCGATAAGAGGTATGGGCGAGGACGGGCGGAAGATGATCGGAAGATCAAAGATGAGAGGTTAGAGATTAGGGATTAGAGGATTAGAGGATTAGATTAGCAATTAGAGCAGAGGTTACGGCTTTGTTAGCCGTATTGTAATAACAGGTGCCGTCCTTTTAGGATGGCACCTGTTAGGTATGGGCAGGACTCCGACCGTTGCTATATGCGGCATTGTAGCAGTTATGTAGACTGATTGTATTTTCTGCAATAGAATTCGCAATTTGCTAAGCTAAATGATCGTCTGTTGTATTTTATACAATGGATTTCGTGAATTCTGCCCGAAAACCCTGATTTTTCTCGATTCTGCTGTACAGAGTACAACAGAATCAATTGTTTAACCCATTTCGGGGTCAGCTAATGTACAAAGTACAATGAGCCCTGATAAGACAACTTACGTATGCGGATTAACTCTAACCTGTGCGCCCTTGCCGCTGGTCTGCAGGCCGGAGGCCTTGGTTCCGGCTTCCTTCAGATCGGCCACGAGCCGCTCCAGCACTGCCTTCGCAGCGGCGGCTTCCTTGGAGCCGGAGGACTTCACAACGAGCTGCACCGGCTTGCCGGAGCGCAGATGCTTATCCGCCTGACGCAGCTTTGTGTCGTAGTCATGCTCTTCAATATGGGCGGTGAAGCGCAGCTCCTTCACCTTCTCCTGGCTGCTCCCGCTGCCTTGTTGCGGGCGGCTGGTACTGCCCTTGCGGGCAGCTTGCGCAGCAGCCTTGCCTTTGCCCTTGGCGACCAGGCTGCAGGGCGGCGGGCTGCTCATCAGCGAGGTGCAGACCAGGTCGGCCCCTGCGGCTCTGGCTTTGGACAGCGCCTCGCTTTTGGATACGGTGCCGAGCTTCTCGCCCTTCAGCCCGGTCAGCTCGACCTCGGCTGCCTTAATCTGTTCATTAATCAGTACGGCCACGGAAATGTTCCTCCCTTTGCGGATATGATATAGCTATCATATATGGAAGCGGGCAGGGCTTCAATAACGGCTGCCGGATGCTCGCAGCAGTCAGGCCGGCAGGTTGAGACGACTGTGCAAAGCGGTTATACTCAGTGGACGCAGGTTTTTCAGCATGGAACCACTGGCACTACTATATTTTCTGTTGAATGGGGGATGGCAATTGAATGACACAGCTGACGATAAGCAGTTAATTCTGCTTATTGCACAGAAAGACTCGAATGCCCTCGAACTGCTCTATGACCGGTATGAACGGGTCATCTATAGCTTTGCTTACCAGATCGTGAAGGATTCGATGGCTGCTGAGGAGGTTATGCAGGAGCTGTTCCTGCGCCTGTGGAAGAATGCAGGGCAGATTGACTTCGGCAAGGGTAAGCTGCTCACCTGGATGTTCGCAGTGACCCGCAATCTGGCGATCGATTATCTCCGCAAGCGGGATGCCAGGCTGCCTCGTCAATCTGGCGATTCCGGGAATCTGGAGCAGGTTCAGGACCACAGCACGCTTACCGAAGATCTCGTTGAGCTGCAGATGGCGGGGGAACAGATCAGAGAGGCGCTGCTGGGATTAAGCCGCGACCAGCAGCAAGTAATGGATATGATCTATTATCAGGGCTATACCCAGCAGGAGGTAGCACAGCTTGCGGCTATCCCGCTGGGAACGGTCAAGGGAAGAGTCCGGCTGGCGATGAAGCAGCTTCACAAATCGTTACGGCACTGGGGAAGGAGGGATCATGCGCATGAGTGAACACAATGAGGAACTCTGTGAATTGGCCGAATTATATACGCTGGGCGCACTGACGGCAGAGGAAATGCAGCAATTCGCTGCCCATGCGGCAAAATGCACGGAATGCAGGGAGCTGGTAGAGGAATACCAGCAGGTACTTAACCATCTTCCGCTTGCCTCTGAGCCGGTAGACCCGCCCTCCGGTATGAAGGATCGCATCCTGTCACGGGTACTGGAGTCCGGGAATGCGGGTGCACCGGCAGCCCGAACGGAGACCAGCCTGAATATTCAGCCTGTTGCAGAGCGGGCTACGGATCGTGAGCCGGCGAAGACTCCTCAGGCAGAGCAGGGCTTGCCCCAGTTCAGCATCCCGGAGCCCAAGAGAACCCGCTTCAGAGGGTTCCTAAGCCTTGGACTGGCTGTTGCTGTGCTGCTCTTGGTGGTCTATACTGGCCAGCTGCGCGGAAATGTAGCGGAGCTGAAGCAGCAGCTGGCCTCCGGCACAGGACCGCTCCAGGGGCTTAAGGTGAATGAGACGGTAGCGCTTAGCCCGGCAGGAGAGGGAATTACCGCCAAGGGCACAGCAACGATTGTCGCAGACCCTACCGGCACCCACCTTGTGCTTCAGGCAGAAGATCTGCCGGAGCTTACCGGCACCGAGGTCTATCAGGTATGGCTGATCAAAGGGGACTCGCCGGTAAATGCGGGCACCTTCATCTCACAGGGCGGAAACGGAGCACTGTATTATTCGTTTGACCCGAAGGCTTATGATACCATCGCCGTTACGCTGGAGCCGGATGGCGCGGGAGAGACCCCGCGCGGGAAGAAGATTCTCGCAGCGCCGATTAAGAAGGGGTAGCAGCGGTGTGGAGAGATAGCGGAATCTACCGCTATTCAAGCAGAACAGCCGGGAGGGCTCCCGGCTGTTTTTGTGTAATATGAGGTGTTATATGAGCATAAGTGCACCTGAATTCAGCAGACGCGGGCCAAAGAGCCAATGAAGTGTATAAGTGCACCTGATTTCAGCGGACGAGAGCTAAATGTGCCAATGAAGTGTATAAGTGCACCTGAATTCAGCGGACGCGGGCCAAATGAGGCCAATGAAGAGCATAAGTGCACCTGAATTCAGCAGACGCGGGCCAAATGAGGCAATGAAGTGTATAAGTGCACCTGAATTCAGCGGACGCAGGCCAAATGAGCCAATGAAGTGTATTAGTGCACCTGATTTCAGCGGACGCGAGCCAAATGAGGCAATGAAGTGTATAAGTGCACCTCATTTCAGCAGACGCGGGCCAAATGAGCCAATGAAGTGTATAAGTGCACCTCAATTCAACTGACGCGGGCCAAATGAGGCAATGAAGTGTATAAGTGCACCTGAATTCAGCGGACGCGGCCCAAATGAGGCAATGAAGTGTATAAGTGCACCTGAATTCAGCAGACGCGGGCCAAATGAGGCAATGAAGTGTATAAGTGCACCCGATTTCAGCGGACGCGAGCTAAATGTGCCAATGAAGAGCATAAGTGCACCTGAATTCAGCAGACGCGGGCCAAATGAGGCAATGAAGTGTATAAGTGCACCTCACCTCATTTTACCGGATGGTACCAGGAGCAGATGAACGAGAATGGTGAGGTTGCCTTACATTTATTGGATTGGAATTATTTATTGCGCTGGATATCCTCAGTTCCGGGAGGGAATCCATGCGTTCTGCTGCGCCGGACTATCCATACCGAAAGGGCCAGCAAGACAAACAACGCCCATGGGAAGGATACAACGCCCGTTGTTTCGAGAAGAATTCCACCGGCTATACCGCCTCCGCCAATGGCCAGATTCCATGCGGTTACAAGCATGGATTGCGCTACATCTGCACTCTCTCCGCCAGCTGTAGCAATGGCTGTTTGCAGCAGCGTGGCTGCTCCCCCGAACGTTAAGCCCCATACAGCAGCTACTAGATAGATTACAACAGGCTTGCCGCTTCCAAGGCTGAGCAGAACAGATGCCAGCGCAAATGCAGTCAGGCTAATCAGAACCAGCAGCCTCAGATGACGATCAATCCACACGCCTGTTAACCAGATGCCAAGAAGCGCTGTAATCCCGAAAATAAGAAGCACCAGATCCACGCGCCCGGATAGTCCAGCCTGAGTAAGGTACGGTGCTATATAGGTGTACAGGATATTGTGGGCCAGTACCCAGGCCAGCACGACAAACAGGATCGGCCGCACTCCGGGGCTTGTAAACACCTTATTTAGCGGGAGCCGCTTATCCGCAGCTTCTCCCGGATAGTCCGGCAGCTTCCAGAGTATCCAAAGGGTTAGCAGCAGAGCGAACAGCGACAAGACTCCAAAAATATTACGCCAGCCTGCAAGGTCACCCAAGAATGTTCCGGCAGGGACTCCGAGCGCCAGGGCCAGCGGTGTTCCCGCCATTGCAATAGCCATTGCCCGTCCCTTAAGCTGCTCCGGTACCATGCGCCGTGCATAGCCTGCGATCATTCCCCACAGGACACCCGCGCACACACCCGCGAAGAAACGGGCCGCAAGGGTCAGAGGATAACTCGAAGATACGGCAGTAACGGTATTGAATACGAGGAAGCCAAGGATGCATAGTAACAGCAGAGGTCTCCGCCTCCAGCCGCGTGTTACTGTGGTCAATGGAATGGCGGCGAGTAACGAGCCCAGGGCATAGAGGGTAACAAGCTGACCTGCCATGGCCTCCGTTACTCCAAGACCCGTACTGATCTGAAGGAGGAGCCCGGCGGGAATCGTCTCCGTCAGAATACAGATAAACCCGGTCATTGCCAGAGCAATCAATCCAGCCCAGGGAAGACGCTCTGGAACAGGGGGAGTGGGGCTTTGCTGCGGAGAAGCAATTGTGCCGCTGCTCATCGCAATGGTCTTATTGGTGTTGTTCATGACGGGTCCAATCTGCCGTAGATGGCATTGCACAGGTCAACCGTGAACGGACCCGACATACCCTCAAGTGCGGTATTGGTGAAGGCTACCACGCTTAGCCGCTGCTTGACATCGACGAACCACGAATGGCCATAGGTGCCGCCCATGCGCCAAGTGCCAAGGGACTCCGCAGTGTTGGCGGCAGCAGGATCTTTAAGGACGGTCATCCCGAGGCCGAAACCCCGTCCCGGCCAGAAGGGCATGGGCAGATCGCCAATCTGGTTGGCCGTCATTTCGCGGACCAGAGACTCCGGCAATAGCGGCGCACCGCCTTTGCGCAACGTCTCCAGCAGCTGCAGGAAGTCTCCCGCACTGCCGACCATCCCGGCTCCCCCGGATGGATAGGCAGTGCTGTCTAACGCCCGGTCCGGGGCAAGGTGGAAGCCTGCCGTTCCTTCTACAAAGGCCAATCTGTCCGGATTCTCCATTAGCCGCAGTCCGGGAACATCATCGGCATAAGCTGAGGCCAGGCGCTGCGGGTCCACGGCAACGAAGCTGGTATCCGTCAGATCGAGGGGGCGAGTAATAAGTGAGCGGACCGTTTCACTGAGCGTCTTTCCGCTAACGTTAGCAATCACTGCTCCCAGCACATCTGTTGCGATAGAATATCTCCACTGGGTGCCAGGATGATAGAGAAGCGGAACAGACGCGAGCCGCTTCAGGTTCTCTTCAAGCGTGATACCGGACTGATCCATTCCATCGGATACGCCAGCCTGCTCATAGGAACCGCCTTCTTCCTGAAAGAAGCGGTAGGTCAGACCGGCAGTGTGTGTCATTAAGTGACGGACTGTCATTGCTGGAGTCTCTCCGTTCTCAAGCCGTGGCTGAAAGCCCGGCAGCCACCGGTCTACACGGTCATCCAGCTTCAGGCGTCCTTGGGCCACCAGAATCAAAGCAGCCGTAGAAGTATACGGTTTGGATACCGAGGCGAGCCGGAACAAGGCGTCCTCCCGCATAGGCTGGTCTAGCTCGCGGCTCGCATAACCAGCAGCACGGCTATAGATGAGCTGCCCGTCTAATGCTACCTTTATGACAACACCTGCCAGGCGCTTGTCTGTTAATGTCTTGTCAATGACCTTGTTGATGCGTTCCGGGAGACGGTTAGGGTTCATGGTGTTCGAATAGAGCATACTCAACATCCTTTCGCTACAGTTAAAGCAGTAACTATTTCTGCTTTACTATTGTAAGTTAAGTATATAAAATAAATTGACTTGAATACATGAGCCATTAACGTTAAAATCCGCCTTATACATTTAAAGTTAAGGGATTTCAAATAAATAATCTTAAAATTAAAGGAGAGGTCAACAATGGACTCTATTGATAAGCAAATTCTGTTCCATCTGCAAAATCAGGCGAGAATCTCTATGACAGAGCTGGGGAAGAGCGTAGGTCTGTCTCAGCCAGCAGTAACGGAAAGAGTTAAGCGTATGGAGGAAAGCGGGGTGATCAAGGAGTACCGGACGATTATCTCGCCGGAGAAGATCGGGAAGCAGGCGGCAGCTTATATCCTTTTCCACTCCAGAGAGTGTCATGCTTTTGTGGACTTCTGCCGTGCCCATCCCGATGTCGTAGAGTGCTACCGCATCAGCGGAGAACACAATTATCTGTTAAAAGTCATGTCCGACTCTACACAGGGTCTTGAGGAGTTTGGGAATCAGTGTGATAAATACGGGAATTATACGATTCTGATCGTTATGTCATCGCCAATAGATCATAAGAATCTCCTTCCTTCGCTGGAAGAAGTAGGTGAAAATCTGCTTAAATAGAGATAAGCAATCCTAATAATATTCCTTGACGGGAATATTCCTGATAAGCTATATTGAGAATGTACCCAGATACTAAAAGGCTGAATAAAAGGAATATGGAAATGATGGACACAACGACATTTAGCGCACTTGCTGAGCCTACCCGCCTGCGGATGGTTGAGATCCTGAAGGACGGGCCTATGAGCGTAGGCGATATCGCCGAGCGGCTCGCGCTCCGTCAGCCTCAGGCCTCGAAGCATTTGCGTGTGCTGCTGGAAGCCGGACTGGTTGAGGTGGAAGCGGCGGCTAACCGCCGGAACTACAGGCTGCGTACGGAGCCGCTGGAGGCTATGGATGCCTGGCTGGAAGCTTACCGCAAGCTGTGGAATGAACGCTTCGACAATCTGGATGACTATCTGCGGCAGCTGCAGTCCGAAGACAAATGAATGACTATCAGGAGGGATTAGGAATGTCTGGCACAATGATTTCCCGGGTAGAAGGTCTTGAGCTGGTTCTGGAACGTGTATTCAATGCCCCGCGTGAGCTGGTATTCAAAGTATTCTCTGAGGCAGAGCATCTGAAGCAGTGGTGGGGCCCGCGCGGCTGGATTGTTCCCTTCTGCACTGTTGATTTTCGTCCGGGCGGCATCTGGCATTATTGTATGAAGTGTGTGGATGAGAAGCAGGGGGAATTCTTCGGAATGGAATCCTGGGGCAAGGGCGTCTACCATGAGATTGTCGATGGCGAGAGATTCGACTATACCGATTACTTCTCCGATGCCGAAGGCAATGAGACGGAAGGGATGCCGTCCACACTGGTCAGTATGAGGTTCGAAGAGGTTGAGGGCGGGACGAAGCTGGTCAGCCGGTCGAAGTATGATTCGGAGGAAGCGCTTAAGACGGTCATGGATATGGGGATGGAGCAAGGGATCACCGAAACCTGGGACCGGCTCGAAGAGCACCTGCAATCCATTCAGTAACTTGAAGGAATATAGGCTGAACGTTCATAGAGAGGTTGTCTTGATGCCGGGTGTCCGGCCGAGGCGGCCTCTTTTTGAGATGGACCGTTATAGGGTTCACCTTAAAAGAAGGTGTAGCCGTTTCTACTTGTGCTTTTCCGGTGAATGGGTAATAGCGAGTATACTGACAATAAGCAGTCCTTCGGAATAGGGGACAGGCTTGTTTTGCAGTGTCCAATTAGGGGGGCCAAAGGCATGGATGAGGCGTTGCTGGAACAGGTGAAGCGTTGGCATGATGAAGATGAATATCAGCAGATTGTGGACCGTATTCTGGAGATTCCGCCGGATGCAAGAGATTATGAGTGTATCGGCCAATTAGGCAGAGCTTACAATAACCTGGGTGAATACGGGGAGGCGCTGGAGCACCTGCTCAGCATCTCCAAGGAAGGCGGGGATGATCCGCTGTGGCAATTCCGCATAGGATATTCCTACTATCACCTGAAGCAGTATGAGCAGGCTATTCATGCGTTTGAACGTGCGGAGGCGCTGGAGCCGGGAGACGGGGATACTGCGAGAATGCTGGAGTGGAGCCGGGAAGGCGCACGGCGTGAGATAAGAGAGCAGGCAAGACGCGCCGAAGCGCTGGAGGCCTTGAAGGTGAATAGAGAGGGTGGCGGTAGAGACCTTGGTGCATTCCTCGACTATTGCGCGGACTTCTGGGAGGACAGTGATTATGCCTTGAAGGAGTATGTGTCCCCGCTGCCCAGTGACGATCTGATTGCCTCTGTGGAGCAGGAACTGGGTTATAAGCTGCCGGCCTCTTACATCGCCATGATGAAGCAGCATAACGGCGGGATTCCGCTCAATACGTGTTTTCCGGTGAATGAACCCACTTCCTGGTCAGCAGATCATGTCGCCATTTCGGGAATTGCCGGGATCGGCCGTGACAAAAGCTATTCCCTCTGCGGGGAGCTGGGCAGCCGCTTCATGATTGAGGAGTGGGGCTACCCCGATATCGGCGTGGTTTTCGGCGACTGTCCTTCCGCGGGACATGATGTCATCATGCTGGATTACCGTCACTGCGGCCCGGAAGGGGAACCTGAGGTGATTCATGTGGACCAGGAGAGCAACTATGAGATTACTTTCCTGGCCCCGGACTATGAGACTTTCATTCGCGGGCTGGTGAACGAGGAGGTCTATGATACCTCGGAGGAGGATAAGCAGGAGGATCTGCAGAAGGTAGCGTCCGCGCCGTTCTCTCCGCTGCTTCAGGAGCTGTGCGATAAGGTTACGGAAGTGGACGGTATAGAAGGGATTATCCGCAAGATCTGCACCGCCATCGTAGAGGAGAAGGGCCATTTCTCTCTTCACATGGACGAACGCTCCACCTTGATGTATGATCTCCAGTTCTGGCTCTATACCAGCGCTTACCCGAATACGAGCCGTGACCAGTATCTTGAGGTGTATTCCAAAATGATCGCGTTCGGCGGTGAATTCAGCACAGGCGGATATGCCCCGGGCTTCATCTCGGACTGGCTGGATGACCAGGTCCGGCAGGGAATGATCGTGGAGACGGAGGGGGCGCTCCGGTTCACGGATGAGGCGAAGGAACAATTGCTGAAGAAGCTGAAGCAGGCAGAAATCGCGGATGCTGTGGATCTGAAGCCTTTCATTATAGTAGAGCAGGATAGCGGGAAGTCGGTAATCCTGAACGCCGGCAGCTACAAGGCCGAGGTTTTTGCAGCGCGGGAAGAGGAAGGCTTCGAGGGCAACGGGTATGATTGGGGTTCGCTGGCAGCGGTATTCCTGGTGGAAAAGATGCCTGAGATGGCAGGCATAATCCACTTTGACCCGGAGGCGGGTATGTTCTGCGCCTATTCTTCCGACAGTGATGCACTTGTCGCCTTTGCGACTGCCTTCAAGCAGGCTTGCGAGGATGACGCGCTCATCCGCGATCTGTTCTCACGTGCGGAGCTGGATTAGACTAGGAACTTTTTGGATTTTTTTGCGTCTCTACTATAAAGGAATGTAAAATTCAGGAGGTTGTGATGATGAGGAAGTTACTCCTAGGTTCATCTGTTATTCTATGTGCTGCGCTGCTGGCACCGGTAGCGCATACGGCGTCCGCAGCGGGTCCGGCTCCAAAAGGAACACAAGTAGTTGTGAATAATAACGATTTAGAGACCAAAGATATTCTTAATAAGAATAATCAGGTGTTTTTTAGCCTGACTTCACTCCAAAGCTTGGGCGGGTTAACGTTTGCCTGGAATAATACGACTAAGCAGGTAACGGTGAAGGGGAGCGGCACCAGCCTGCAGTTGACCATAAATAATAGAACAGCACTGAAAAATGGAGCCTCTGTGTCCTTAAGCGCTGCTCCATTTATTCATAATGGCAAGACCATGATTCCTTTACGTTTTGTTGCCGAAGCTCTGGACGGTTCCGTAACTTGGAATCCCAACACCCAAACGGCATTTGTGTCAAAACCAGGCGCGAAATTGTTGGCTGATCTGAAGAGCAGCGAGTTAAGCACGGCAAGGAATGCTGCGATTAATCTTCCCAGAGTGTCACAGCTCACGGAGGACTTTGAACCCTCTGTGGAGACCGCCAGTCTCCAATATTATTTTCCGGCAAAGACCAAAGACCGGTTCATCGAGGTCAATAATAATGTAATCCGTTATTATCAATTGACGAAGAATACAGCTTACCTTAAGTGGCAAGCTCTTACTGGCGACAAGGCCAGCAAGCAAGAGAACCTGTATTTCATCAACCGCTCCCTTACGCAGGAGAATGGTTCCTTACCGGATTTTACAGCTACGACATTCGCAGGCTTTCGCTGGATGCCTCATATCACTTCCACGGGGTATGGTTTGATGAATAAGGAGAATTGGAATGAGGTTATTTATAAAGAAGCCGAGGTTCCTCAACCTAAGCTGAAGGAAAATTATATTATTGTGGATATTCCAGAGGAACAATAATGGGTGATTCTATGGTGGCCGTCCTGAGATTGCCTTGACTCCAGGGGGAATGTAAGGCTGGGTGTCTGCGACGCCCAGCCAACTGAGAAAGGAACACTTTATGGCATTGCGTTAAAGTCCGAGTAGTGTTTTTAAAGAGTATGCTTCTTGTCCTCCCACTCCAAAATAGAGATTAATATACGGAGTACCATCTCCTGATCTACTGACGAACGTTCAACAAGCAACTCTATAATCTGACTAAGAGCATCCTTTTGCTCCATGGGTCCAATATAGCGGAACAATTCCTCCAACGATATGTGTAACCCGCCAACTACCTTCTCCAGAGTCTCAAGCGTGAGGTTCTTCTCTCCACGTTCAACTTGTCCCACATAATTCGTATGTAAACCTGACCGTTCGGCAAGCTGCTCTTGCGATAGGTTCATTTCTTTGCGTATTTTCCGAATGCGCTCTCCGATTCTTTTTACAAGCTCGGATTTGGACTCATCTGTCATCTTTTTTTTCAGAGCTATCCAGTGTAGCCATCACTTCCCGATTGATCTTGGTGAGCGCTTCGATTTCGTATGTACTCCTACCGCTAATCAGAGTCATATGTTCATCTAACGCCTTACGGCGGTCGGTATGATCCTCGAAACGGAAAATTTCTTCAGCGGGAATTTGGAAGGCAGCTATTATTTTCTCCAGTGTCTCCAAAGAAATATTACGGTCTCCACGTTCAACCCCGCCTATATAGCTATAGTGAAGTGATGCAGCTTCCGCCAGCTGTTCTTGGGTCCATTCTTTTGCTTTTCTAAGCTCACGTATCCGACTTCCAACACTTTCTGGTAAATTCATGGGATCACCTCCACTTAAGGTTAGAAGAGGTATGTTAACCATTACAGATAATCAAAGACAAAGTAATTTATATAATATTAGTACTTAAATGTACTATTTATATTGACCAAATATATATTCGGCTATACAATTAATTGGAAATGGATATAAAAGGAGGCCCCATCCATGCGCCCTTCCATTCTGAAATTACTTAACCCGGACATTATCGTTGAAATGCTGGAAATGGCATATCGTTTAGAGGACTGGGACAAGATGCTGAACACGGCGGGTATTCTTTACAGTTTCGCGCAGTGTATCTATGAGGAGCGGCAGTATCACAAGGCTAAAGGGCTTCCGGTACCACTTGTGGATACGCAGCGTCCGCTTGTGTATTACTTCGGGTTCAGTCATCTGATGCAGGGCATTGCCTATCAGAAACAGCAGAAGTATGACGAGGCAAGAGAGACGATATACTGCTATGCCGAGCTTGGCTGGATGGAGGAGTTAGGGGGAGAAGGGGAGGAGATTGCCGAGGAATTCAGGTATTTGGCCCGTGCCAACCTGTATATCGTGGAGATTTTGTCCGGCAGGATGGAGTTTCTGGAGGGGTATACCCAGTTCTTGCAGGATAATCCTGAAGAGCTGTTGCCGGGATTAGGGACTATTGTGCAGGCTGCGGTGCATTATAGGCTGGATGTGGACGATCTGCTGCATAGGTTCGCGGAGCAGAGTGCCGGATTTGGGGACTATGAAGATGCAGATAATCTCTCGCATTATTTCAGCTATTGTTATCATTTGGCTCTATATCATAGACGGGCAGGCAGACTGCAGGAGGGGCTGGACTGGACAATGCAATCTTTAAGGCTGGCCCACCAGTCCAGGCATGACGGGAATTTCAAGCGCTGTCTGGCGTTGTTCGAAGCACTGCGGGAAGGGCTGACAGACGAACAGGCCGGGGGATATCATGGATTGTTACAGGAGTGCCTTGGTCAAATTGTTTGAGTGCATGTGGAGTTAGGTTCAAATCTTGTTCTTCTTCCGTAAAAGAAAGATCAATCCGCCAATCAAGAATCCGCTTATCACTCCTGCTAAGACAGATTTGAGGATGCTGAGTACAATATCTATGGATGTGTCGTCAGGTGTTGCAGTCAGATTCACAATGAATAGCAGACTGAACAGAATAGATGTGATTAGAAAAGTTTTTGAGGCAAGGAATCGTTTCATGGTTCTCCTCCGTTCACCTTCGATTCTACCATAATTATCCTAAAAAATTTCATTTTTCCTATATAGGACAAATCGAACGGGGCAAAAAGAATGTATCGCTATTGAATTTATCCAAAATTGCTGAGACCTTAGGCGTTAATCTGATTCATGCTTCGTGAGTCCAACAGCGATAACGTTCGATTAGCTACAAATGTGTTAAGAGAAATTTTAAAAGGTAACTCTACATAAAAAGCAGCCCCTCCTGCCGGAGAGGGCTGCTATTTGGACTGCCTCAAACCCGGCAGCAGAGTGGATTAATGTAACAATCTTACGGCTTCAAAAGCACCCGGTGAACTCCCTGGCTGCCGCCTGGTGCGGTTCCGAGATATAAGTACTCCCCGTGGCTTACGGCAGTGGTGATGCCATACAAGGTTCCTTCCGGATCATGCCAGCTGTTCACCAGCTCTCCTTCGGGTCCGTATTCTGCGACTAGTCCGTGCTTCACCGGGGCACTTGCTCCATTCAACAGGGACTGCGGAACTTTGGACATCGTTGCTGCTACCCAGGGGTGACTATGCATGTAATCGGCAAAAGCCAGACGGGTCGTGAATACCCCTACCCAGAAGTGTCCCTGAGCATCCCGGGTGATATTGTCCGGGAACCCCGCCAGATTCTCCGCAAAAAGATCAGAGGTGCCTTGCTTGGGCCCCTTCAGCCAATAGCGGGTCAGCTGGTAATGGTACGATTCAGCAACAAGCACGAAATCTTCATCGGCAGACAATGCGACTCCGTTGGCGAAATACAAATCCTTCAGCAGAACGGTTGTCTGCTTGGTCTGCGGATCATATTTCAACAATCGTCCATGCGGTTTGTTCTCGGCGATCTCTTTGAACATGACCTTCCCATAGTTAGAGGTATCGGAGAAATAGATCGATCCGTCTTGCGCGATGTCCAGCTCATTCGCCAGATAGATCGGTCCTCCATCTACTTCAGTGGCCAACACTTCAATCTTTCCATCCTTGTCAATCGACAGCAGCCCCTTCTGAATATCCGCCACAATCAAATTTCCATCCGCATCGAATTTCAGCCCGTTAGGGGTTCCCTGGGTCTCGGCGAACACTTCGGCCGGCTGCGCTTTGCCTTCCGCATCGAAGGCCACCCGGTAGATTGTGCCGTCAGAGTCGCCTGTATAAATCCGCCCCGTAGCATCAAAAGTGATAAATTCCGGGAACTTCGCGCGGTCTGTCACAAGCTCTGCGGAGCTAAGCTTAGGGTTCTCTTTCCAGGGACCCTCCGTCTCAAAAGAAGGCGCGGCAGGTGCAGACCATACAGCGGGCTCCACCGGGGCAGGAATCAGCAGGAATCCGGCGATTCCCAGCACAATGACCCCGAGCAGGACAAAGCTCCATCTGCGGATGTGTTGACCGGTGGAACGTTTACGTGGATTGGTTACTGTGGACATTATAGATCCTCCTTAGATTGTGTGGGGCGAAGCATACCTCCGACCAGCCGCAGACTTTGTCTGCGGGTCATGAACCGGGTAATCTGGGCACTCAGGTAATTGCGGAGTCCCGGAACCACGTACTGTTTCCCTCTGGCCATAGCGCGCAGGGTAAGGGCTACTACCCGCTCCGGCGAATCCTTCGCGCCGCCGACAGAGGCATCCTCCGTACCCACCACGTTGAAGAAGTTAGTCTCCGTCGAGCCTGGACACAGGGCGAAGAATTGAACGCCGCGATTACGATTCTCCCACCACAGGGCGTCGGTAAAGGACAAGACGAAGGCTTTGGTCGCCCCGTACACAGCCATATAAGGCAGCGGCTGAAAGCCTGCGGTGGACGAGACATTGATCACCGCGCCTGCCCCTCTGTGGAGCATGCCGGGAAGGAATAAATGTGTCATATCGACTACAGCGGTGACGTTGAGCATCACTTCTTCATGCTGCCGTTCGCCGGAGACCTCCTCGAATAGGCCGTGGGTGGCAAAGCCCGCATTGTTAACCAGCAGATCTATACTCAGGCCAAGCTGCTGGCATTGACGGTACAGCTCTCCGGCAGCGCCTTCGAGCGATAGATCCAGGGGAATAACCCGGCACTGGACTCCATGGCTGCGCGTCAACTCGGATGCGAGCGCCTCAAGTTTGCTTTTGGTTCGGGCTACCAGCACCAGATGACTGCCTTCCTTGGCTAACTGTCTTGCGAACTGTTCGCCGATTCCCGAAGAGGCCCCGGTGATCAACGACCATTTTCCTTTAATATTCATAAGTTCTACTCCTTCTGGTACAATGTTTTGTTTTGGTAACACTGTTTCCTATGTGAATCATAGTAACCAAAAGGACGCGCCTGTGTCAACTCCTTTTTTTTCAGCGCGAGGGTTCAATTGACAACCTATGTTCAAATGTTTAGAATTCCTGTTAGAACCCGGCAACTCTGTTGCTGGTCCATAACATGATAACCGAATGAAGGTGATTCTTATCAGTAGCGAAGACAAACCTGCACCCTCAACGGAGCGGGTATTAAAAACATATCAGGAAGCCCGTCTGCAAAATACGGAGAATCTCCGTAAGCTTGTGGTGGATGCGGCCGCTGCGATTCTGCAGGAAGAGGGGCCGGAGGCCGTCACTGTGCGCAGAGTATCGCAAAGAATGGGCTGTTCCACCAAGATCATTTACAGTTTGTTTGTCAATAAAGAGGGTCTGGCCCAGCAATTGTATCTGGAAGGCTGCAAGCTGCTGGCCCAGCGCTTCGAAGAGGTGCCGCCGTCGCCAGATCTGCTGCGGCATCTGCTGGATCTGGGCGAAGCGTTCTGGCAGTTCGGACAGGACTATACTAGCTACTATAAGCTGATGTTCGGAGGGGCTTTTGCCGAGTTCAAGCCGGATGCGGAGAGTATGCAGGGGACGATGACCGCCATACACCGCCTGCTGGTTCTAATCAGCACTGCCCAGGAGCAAGGACAGATCTCGGATCAGGAAGAGACCGGGACCCTCGTCAGCACCATATGGGCATCGCTGCACGGTGTAATCCACCTGTATATGGGAGGGTTCCTGGGTGATGTGGAGGCGGCCCATACCATATACAGACAAACAATGAGGCTGCTGTCCGAGTCCTTGTTTGCCGCATCCAAGCCAGAGTAGAGGAGCGAACAAGGGATGATTGCACTAATCTTGGCAGCGGGATATGCCACCCGCCTCTATCCGTTAACCCGGGATACCCCCAAGCCGCTGCTGCCTGTTCAGGGGAGCCGGACGATCCTGGATCTGCTGGCCGCCCGGCTGGAGGTGCTGGAGGAGATTTCGGAGATTCTCATTGTGACGAATGACCGCTTCTTCCATGCTTTTGAACAGTGGCAGCAGCAGTATCAGGGCTTGAAGCCGGTTCGGGTGCTGAACGATGGCACTTCTTCTCCTGAGGGCCGGTTAGGCGCGATTGGCGATATCCAGTTTGTGCTGGAGCGGGAACAGCCGCAGGAGGATCTGCTGGTTCTGGCAGGCGATAATGTGCTGGGATTCGGCCTTGCGGGGTATTTGGAGTATTTTCATCAGGTGGGTACCGACTGTATTCTTGTCCGTAAGGTGGATGATCCGGCTGAGCTTCGCAGTATCGGTGTGGCGGAGCTGGATGCGCAGATGCGGGTCTTATCTCTAGAGGAAAAGCCGCAGGCGCCCCGCTCGAACATTGGCGTATTCGCGCTGTACATCTACAAACGGTCTACGCTGCCGCTGTTCTCCCGTTATCTGGCTGAGGGGGGCAACCCGGATGCGCCGAGTTATTTCCCCGAGTGGCTGCATTCCCGCCAGGAGATGCGGGCCTATTATACGGAGGGGACGATTGATGATGTCGGCACCCCGGAGGCCTATGCGCAGATGCGGGCCAGGCTGGGGAAACAGGCAGAGTGATCTGGGTTAATAATCAAAAAAAACGCACGGGTACAGAGAGAATTTCTCATTCCCGTGCGTTTTATTTGGCAGAGCAAGGGGAGTAGAGCAGTTCTTGGAGATTATCTATGATTCAGTACAATTGGGCCGCCGCCTCTGGAGTAAAGGCTTGAATTTCCTCCAACCTGCCTTCACGGATTTTCTTCGCCCATGCCGGATCACCCAGAAGTGCGCGTCCAACCGCTACCAGATCGAACTCCTGGTGGTCCAGCCGCTTCAGCAGCTCCTCCATCCCTTGATGGTCTGCATCCCCGCCTTCAGCGGGATCATTGTCCATGCCTACGGAACCAACGGCAATCGTCGGCTTCCCGGTAAGCTTCTTCACCCATCCGGCGAGACCCAGCTCCGAGCCCGCGAATTCCGGGTCCCAGAACCTGCGGGTCGAGATGTGGAAAATATCCACCCCTGCCTGTACCAGCACATCCAGGAATTGCTCCAGCTGCTCCGGTGTATCCACCAGCTTCGCCGTGTAATCCGCCATCTTCCACTGGGACAACCGGATGGAAATCGGATAATCCGGTCCGACTACAGCGCGGACGGCCTGGACAACTTCGGCTGCAAACCGGGTACGCTTCAGGAAATCGCCGCCATAGCGGTCCGTCCGCTGATTGGTTATTTCCCAGAAGAACTGGTCAATCAACAGCCGTGACCGCCGGAGAGCTCTATTCCGTCGAAGCCAGCTTGCTGTGCATTCACTGCCGCATCGGCATAGGCCTGAATGACCCCGGCAATTTCTTCTTCTGTCATCGGCCCGCTTATCTTGTTCCCCTGCATGTCGAGTCCTGATGGCCCGATTGATGGTGCATCCGGGTGAGGCTGGGAACCCATGGACCGAATCATTCCCATATGTGACAACTGCGGAAAAATGATACCGCCGGCCTCATGAACCTGTCTGACGACTTCACGCCAGCCGTTCAGAGCGGCTTCACCAAAGAGATTAGCCAGTCCCGGATCACTGCTTGCTGCCGGATGGTCAATCATACCAACGGTGATGATTAGCCCCACCCCATTCTCAGCACGGCGGCGGTAATACGCTGCCATATCCTCACCCGGTACTCCCTCCGGTGAAAAAGCACGCGCCATCGGTGACATTACAATCCGGTTGGGTATAGTTAATTGTTGAACCGTGTACGGTTCAAATAAGGTCTCCAGTGAATGGATTTGCTCCTGTTGTTTAGCCATGGTTAACGCCTCCTGTAGGTTGAATGATTATTCTCAAAGCGGGGTATGAATGCAATAGTAACAAGCTCCAATCCTCCCTTCAACCAACAAACTGCCCAAGTTGTTGCTTAAGCTAGAAGCCGGAAAAACTGTCGTATTGGCAGATCCTATTTGTTGTGTACAGAGCACATGTTTATAATAAGAGGATTATAATCTCTTCTGAAAGGGGCGCTCCTTGGATGGCTGGCATACTTCCCCCCAATCCGAACGACCCGCGGGTGATTCGGACCCGTCAATTAATTCTGGATGCCTTCGTCCGGCAATTGAATATCATGGACTTCAACTCGATAACCGTCGGCGACATTACCAAAGCAGCTACGATTAACAGGACCACCTTTTATGCCCATTTCCAGGATAAATATGCGCTGTTCGAAGCCTTTTTGTTAGATGCCTTTACGAATATGGTCCTCCATAAAGTCGATGCCAAAGGACCATTGACCGAGAAGACGCTTCAAGAGCTGATAGTAGCATTATGTAATTATCATGAAAACAGCCACCGCTGTTTCAAAAGATATGATTCTGTAGCTCTCTTGCTTGAGGAGAATATTAAGCTGCATCTCGAGAAACTTATCCTGCAGCTGATCTCCGGATCAGCTGCGGCTACAGATTCGAAGCCGCTTGCAACTGCCGCCACCCTGCTAAGCTGGTCCTTATATGGCGTAACCTACCGCTGGAATCTGGAGGGAAGATCAGAGTCTTCCTCCGAACTGGCGGAGCGGGTAATGCCGCTGATCACGGGCGGATTTCCCATGAGCCCCCAATGACCAAAAACGCAGAGCAGCGATCCTCCGAATGGGGGAATCGCTGCTCTGCTCACTTTTTGTGGTTTTAAGAATGAAGAGAACTGTCTTCCGCCGTAGAAAACCTGCTTTTGGGACAGCCTCGTAGCCGTTTCCGCTTGGTTAGGGCTCTACGCCGTAGATCAGCGTTCCGTTATGGTATACAGTGATCCGGTCATTGGCAGTGAAGCTGGTCAGTTGCGGCCGGAAGGAGTAATCGTTGGCCTGGCTATAATTCGCATAGTTATCCTTATGAATACGGAACTGGATCTCTCCGGTCGAACCGGAAGCAGCCAGACTGCCTGCCCCGTCCTTGAAGGAGATTTCAGCGTAGGCATCGGCATCAGGGACCGGGACCGCGAGCGGGACGATGGTGGTCTGGATATTATTTTTGCCAACAACGGCGTAGTCAATCTCCATGGTGTGTGCGGAGCTGCCGTCCTGGGTGAACCAGTAACGGATCGTGAATTGGCTGAGCGGGACGGGGACGGTGGAAGTGCTCTTCAGCTGAAGACTTGCCCGGATGGAGCCCACGTTGTTGCCGGTCTCATCACTGCGGTAGAGCGGAGTGGCGGTTACAGGTCCTGTCCCTGGGCCTCCAGGCTGTTCAATAGGAGGGAAGGTGACCGTCTTCATGATCCGGTTCAGCATGAGCTGCTTCGGCCGGTTCCAGGTTGCCCAGTCATCCTGCAGCAGACCGCCGGTATCTCCGCTGTTGGGGTTCAGTGTCCAGTAGGTCCAGTAGAGATCATTCGTGCCGATGTAATCGACCAGGGCATTTTGCCACTTCCCTTCAACCGAGAGAGTATCCACGCTGCGGCCTCCGAATTCACCCATGATTAGAGGAGCGATGTTCTCTTTGCTGATATAACCCCAGGTCTGATCCCATATAGCAGGCAGATTCGCCGGAAAAGCAGGATCGCTGAACCACGGCTGCTCCGCCACCCCGGGACCGTAATCATGCGGAGAATAGACCACTTGATTCGGAACGGTAAGCGTTACCGGATAATTCCGCACCCCGGTGAGGTTGCCGCCCCACCAGTACTTGCTGGTGTTACCCTGCACATTCTGCTCGATCCCTTCGACGATGATCAGCCAGTGCGGATTCACTGCAAGGATTGCATTCCCTGCCCGCTGAGCTGCGAGCCGCCAGTCTGTGCTTAGATCACCGGTCCCCCAGCTTGCCGTGCCATGAGGCTCATTATGCAGGTCAGCACCGATTACCGTAGGATTATTCGCATATCTGTTAGCCAGCATCACCCAGTCACTGAGCCAGCGGGATTCAGGATAAGCGGCGGTATACCAGAGCGTCGATTGTCCGCCGGAATCGGGACGGTGCCGGTCCAGGAAGATTTGAATGCCGCGCTGGCCGGCTTTTTCGATTAAGGTATCCATAATTTCGATGGGAGTCAGACCGGCCAGGTCCGGGTTTTTGGCATAATCAATGCTGTTGGCCTGTGAAGCCGGATCGAACATTTGACTGCTGAACGGCAGGCGAATCAAGTTGTACCCTTCTGCGCGGACCTGATCGAGCACATCATCCATGGAGCGCGACCATAATCCGTGCGGGGAATAGTTCGGTGTCTCGAAGCCAAACCAGTTGAGTCCGTTGAATACGGCCGGGTTCCCCTGCGAATCTACAATCCGGCTGCCCGAGGTGTGATAAAAAAGCTTCGCTGCCCCCTCAGCCTTCACCGGCTGTCCGGCAATAGCGGCGGTACCTGCAAGCAGTGTTAAAGCCAAAAGCATTTTCCCCAGTGTCCTGAAACCAAAGGTCATTCATCTTCCTCCTCTTATATGGTTCTTGATAAAGTCGAACTTTATATCATACGGGTAAAATGATAACCTATTCATCCGGGACAGCCTTAAATATGGAAAATTATTGAATTCGTTCGAATGCTGCTGAGAAGTGCTTCGCTGAAGGCGAAACGAGGGGCGGAAAATGCTGATGAGAAGCGCCGCTCTGAAGGCGAGCCGGGGAGCGGAATTAGATGGATTTCTTCCACTTGCTGAAGAACGAATGGGCCGTATTACAGCAAGAGTTGGAAAAACAGCACTTAAATGATCACATATCAGTCAAAGAAGCCGAAACGGACAATAGTAGTTGGAGTTTTTCCACTTGCTTCCCTGGATTGCTCCAAAATCGGCGAATTAAGATACGCTATTCCACTTGTTGGCTGGCAGGCGTCGTGGTAGGGGGTCATCGCATACTATCTACTATTTATTCTTCCAGATTATGAGAATTACAGCTAGCCATAAAAGGGAATAATTGTTATAGTTACAAATGTAAACGTTATCTATATTTGAGAGGAGCGTGCAGAATCATGTATTCAATCCAAATTAAATCCAAAGTCATCCAATGGGCCGCCATCGGGTCGCTGGTCGTGTCTTTATTTATGGGGTCGCTGGCGGTGGGCGGGGAGAAGGTGTTCGCTGCCGATTGCTCGGCCGGCTATGTAGCTCTAACGTATGATGACGGGCCGAATCCAAGCAACACGACGAACCTGCTGAATGCTCTGCAGCAGAATGGCCTGCGCGCCACTTTTTTCAATGTCGGGCAGAATGCACAGAACAATCCTTCGCTAGTACTCGCCCAAAAGAACGCAGGGATGTGGATTGGCAACCATTCCTGGTCGCATGCGAATTTGACACAGGTGGGCACCTCCCAGATCTCATCGGAGATTACGAATACCCAGCAGACGCTGCAATCCATTACCGGCACTGCTCCGAAGCTGTTCCGTCCGCCGTACGGGGCTACTAACGCGACTCTCAAGTCCATCGAGGCCCAGAACGGCCTGACTGAAGTGCTCTGGAACGTGGATTCGCAAGACTGGAACGGAGCGGGAACTGCCCAGATCGTGGCCGCTGTGGGCACGATGAAGAATGGGGATGTCATCCTGATGCATGACCAGTATCAGCCCACGCTCCAGGCGGTTCCGCAGATTGCGCAGAACCTCAAGAACCGCGGCCTGTGTTCAGGCATGATCTCGCCAAGCACCGGCAGGGCGGTTGCGCCTGATGGCGGCAATGGTCCTGGCCCCGCTGCAACGAAGGTAGAGGCGGAGAGCATGACCAAGGCCGGTCAATACACTGCTAACATCAGCTCCCCCTTCGCTGGAGTCGCCCTATACGCGAATAATGATTCTGTGAAGTACACCCAGAATTTCGCCAGCGGCACGCATAATTTCTCTCTGCGCGGAGCCTCCAATAACGCCAATATGGCCAGGGTGGACCTCAAGATCGGCGGGGTGACGAAGGGGACCTTCTACTATGGCGGAAGCAGCCCTGCGGTCTATACGATCAGCAATGTCAGCCATGGAACCGGCAATCAGGTGATTGAGCTGGTGGTTACCGCCGATGACGGGACTTGGGATGCTTATATTGATTATCTGGAAATCAATTAAAGCAACAATATTGAAGGGGGTGCCCCAGCCAGCTAGTACATAGCTGACAAGGCACCCCTTATTTTCGTTTCAGTCTAGGCCTGCAAGAGCCCGGATCTGCTCCAGATCACTGCTGCATAGCGTCTCCAGATGGGCGCTAATCTTCCCGGAACTCCAGTCCCACCACTTCAGCTCCAGCAGCAGGGCGATGAGCTCGTCATCGAAGCGCTGCCGCAACATCCGGGCCGGGTTGCCTCCGGCAATATGGTATGCGGGAACATCCTTGGTGACGGTGGCATTAGCGGCGATAATTGCCCCGTCGCCAATGGTCACACCAGGCATAATGGTGGCATTCTGGCCGATCCAGACATCGTTGCCGATGATAGTATCGCCTTTGTAGGGCAGGTCGGCAAGTGCAGGAGTGGCCTGCTCCCAGCCGCCGCCCATAATGTTGAAGGGGTAGGTGGTCACGGAGCCCATCCGGTGGTTGGCGCCGTTCATAATGAACTCGGTACCCCTGGCGATGGCGCAGAACTTGCCGATAATCAGCTTGTCGCCGATGAACTCATAGTGATGGGTAACACGGCTCTCGAAGGTCACCGCCTCGTCGGGATCATCATAGTAAGAGAAGTCTCCGGCGATGATGTTGGGGCGGGTCAGTGTATTTTTGATGAAGCGGACTTGCTTAATCTGGGGATTTGGGTAAATTGCGTTTGGATCGGGTCCTATAGAAGGCATAAGCACACACCTTTCCTGGAATATAATAGATTTCACATAAGTCCCCATTATAACCGATTGCCCCTTCAAGGCAACTGCACATAGAATGTCACGGACTCTCCGGCTACGCTCTTCGCATAGATCTTCCCGTTGTGCTGGTCCACAATGGACCTGGCGATAGCCAGACCCAGCCCGTAGCCGCCCTGCTTGCGCGCTCTGGAGGTATCCGTACGGTAAAAGCGGTCAAAAATCCGCGTCAGATGTTCAGCAGCGATGCCTTCCCCCGTATTCGAGACGGAGAGGAGGACATCGCTGTTCTGCTTATGGAGGGAGATATGGACAGCGCCCTTAGGATTCGTATATTTCACAGCGTTATCCAGCAGAATCATGACCACCTGCTTGATCTGCTCGCTGCTGCCGTGTACGGTAAGCTCAGGCTGAAGGTCATAGCTGAAGGAGACGTTCTTCTCAAAGATGACCGCCTCCATGGTTAGAATAATATTCTCTACCGCCTCGCTCATGTTGAACTTGCTGTGGAGCTTCCCGGTCCGGGAGTCATCCATCTCCGTCAGGTACAGCAGATCGCCTATCAGCCGCGTCATACGCTCCGTTTCGGACTTGATATACTGCAGCCATTTTGCCTGATTGCGGATCGTATCCTCACTGTTCGCCAGCAGCACATCCGCGTTGGTGTTAATAATCGTCAGCGGCGTCTTCAGCTCATGGGAGGCGTCGGCAATGAACTGCTTCTGCTTGTCAAAAGCCTCCCGCACCGGCGCAATCGAGCGCCCCGCAAAGTAGCGGCTGGTGAAGTAGAGGATGACCAGCGTCAGCAGGCCGACAGCCGCGAAGGTATAGATCAGGTTCGTCAGGATCTGCTGCTGGGCGGTGATGTCCATGAAGACAAACTGTTGTCCGCTGCTTACAGGCTTTACCATGAAGATCCAGCGGCTGCCGTCCAGCGTGAACTGGCCGGTGTCCTTGCCCTGACTGAGCGCCTCCTTCAGCGCGGCGCTATAGAGTTCATCATCCATCGTGAACTTCGATTCTTTGCCGGTCATCGTGCCGCTGGCATCTGTTTGCACCGTGAACGAGACGGAGCGCTCCGGCTGGTAAGGGTCGATCGGCCCCTGGCCCGCGGGCATTGCCCCGCCGCCACCTGAACCGCGTGGGCCTTGTCCGTCGCCCGGACCCCGCTGCTGCATGTCCGCAATCCGGTGGAGCGCCATATAGATGTCTCCCTGCACATTGCGGTACGTGAAGATGTAGATGGCGGCGAAGGCCACCAGCATGATGATGGAGATGGTGACAAGATTGACAATCAGGAACCGGGTTCGGAGTTTATTGAACATCAGGCACTTCCCTCCAGCACATACCCTACGCCCCTAATCGTGCTGATGCGCACCTCTGAGTTCAGGAAGGCCAGCTTTTTACGCAAAAAAGAAATATAGACCTCCACGTTGTTATGCTCCGCATCGGAATCGAACCCCCATAGCTTCTCAATGATCTGCTCCTTCGAGGTGACTGCCTGCCTCCTTAGGATCAGCAGCTCCAGCAGCTCCGTCTCCTTCAGATTCAGCTTCATCTCCTTGCCCTTCACCGTCAGCTTCGGGTTGGCCGTATTCAGCTCCAGATCCCCGAACTTCAGAGCATCGTCAGGAATCACCTCGCCCTTACGCCGCAGCGCAGCCCGGATACGGGCCAGCAGCTCCTCCGAAGCGAACGGCTTGGCGATATAATCGTCTGCTCCATGATCGAGTCCGGTCACCATGTCGGTAATCTCCCCTTTGGCGGTAAGCATGATAACCGGTGTGGAGATTCCGTCCTTGCGCAGTTCCTTCAGCACGCTGATTCCATCCAGCTCCGGCATCATAATATCCAGCAGCAGCAGGTCATAGATCCCGCTCTGCGCATAATCGAGACCGGCTCGGCCGTCATGCACCGCGTCTACCGAATAATTGTGTTTTTTGAGGATTTGGGTTAAGGCCTCCGCCAGATGGACCTCATCTTCTACGATTAATATTCTCATGGGCTGGCTCATCCTCTTCTTAAGTAATGTATTTGCCGCTGGTGCCATTATATCAAGGTGACCTTTAATCAACCTTAATCCATTTAAGATTCACTAAAGGTTCGGAGGCTAAGATACATTTATAAGCAAGCGGCACCCATTACACCCCTGAAAGGAACTGATCCCCATGGCTATTGAGGTCTTCAACCGTTACGAGAACAAGTATCTGTTCGACCATGAATCCTATCTGAAGCTCTATCACGAACTGCTGGAATATATGGAGCCTGATGCATACAACAAGCAGCACGAATATTATTCCATCACCAATCTGTATTATGACACCCCGCAGAATTCCCTGATCCGCAGCAGCCTGGCGAAGCCGAAGTACAGGGAGAAGCTGCGCATCAGAGCCTACGGCATTCCTGAAGGCGACACCAGAGTCTATCTGGAGATCAAGAAGAAGGTGCTGGGCCTGGTCAACAAAAGAAGAACCCCGCTGAAGCTGGATGAAGCCTATGCATTCATCGAGAGCGGCAGGGAGCCTGAATTCGAGAGCTATATGAACAAGCAGGTGATCGGGGAGATCAAGTACTTGCTGACCCGCTATGATCTGCAGCCGAAGCTGTATCTGTCCTATGACCGCAAAGCCATGTTTTGCAAAAACAACCGGGACCTCCGCATCACCTTCGACACCAATATCCGCTGCCGCCGGTATGATCTGAAGATGGAGCATGGCGTGTATGGCGAGGAGCTGCTGGAGCCGGGGCAATGGCTGATGGAAGTGAAGGCGGAGAAGACCATTCCGGTCTGGCTGGCCAGGATGCTGTCGGAGCATCAGATGTACCGCACCAGCTTCTCCAAATACGGCAACGAATATAAAAAAATGCTGCGAACCAGCCAATCAGAAAGAGAGTGTGTCTGCTATGCTTGATTCGATATTTTCCGTAGCTGAGTCAACTTCGGAACTAACGTTCATGAATGCTGCCTTAACCATCGTCATCGCCATTATCCTCGGCGGGCTGATCAGCTTCACCTACATGAAGACGAGCCCTGCGGGATACTCACAGAGCTTCACACTGACTATGGTTCTGCTGCCGGTCATTGTAGCGATCATCATCCTGCTTATCGGCAGCAATGTGGCCCGGGCCTTCAGCCTGGCGGGTGCCTTCTCGATCATCCGGTTCCGCAGCGCTCCCGGTGATCCGAAGGATATCACTTTTGTCCTGTTCACCATGGCCTCCGGGCTGGCCTGCGGGGTAGGGGCCTTCGGTTACGCGGTCTTTTTCACTCTTATCCTCTGCGTTCTGATGGCCGTGCTTAACCGTACGGGCTTTGGACTTAAGAAGGCGATGCACAAGACACTGAAGGTAACGATCCCTGAGAATCTGGGTTATGAGGAAGCCTTCGCGGAGGTCTTCAACGCCTTTAATGTGGCCTACGAGCTGAAGAAGATCAGAACTACTGAGCTGGGCAGCCTGTATGAGCTGGTCTACGCTGTAACGATTGATGAGCAGACGAGCCAGAAGGAGCTGCTGGACGCCATCCGCACACGTAACGGGAACCTGGATCTCTCACTGACCATGGCACCTGTCATGAACGAATACTAATCCGCTACAAGAAGGGAATGATGACCGATGAAGAATTTCAGAACAGGCAGCCGGATAGGACTGGTGCTGCTATGCGCCGCAGTCATGTCAGCATGCAGTGTAAAAGCCGCTACGCCATCTGATACAAGTAACAACGTGAGTACATCAGTTTCGGCCGCGCAGAGCAGTACCTCTGCCGCTGTGCAGCTGGCAAGTGTGAAGGCAGCGGATCTTGTGGCTTGGGAGGAAGAAGATGCAGTAACCGATTGGACGGCAGCAGATTCGACTGCTATAACTCTGGCTGGAACTACTGCTGTGGTAGACGGTGCAGGCGCAACGGTGCAAGAAGGCACAGTAACCATTACGGAAGCAGGCACTTATGTGCTAAGCGGCACACTGAGTGACGGCCAGATTATCGTAGATGAGCAGGCCAAAGGGACCGTAAGGCTGGTGCTGAATGGCGCTCACCTGACGGACAGTGATAGTGCTCCGCTCTACATCAAGGAAGCCGGTAAAGTGGTCATCACCTTGCAGGAAGGGACGGATAACAGTGTGACAGATGGAGCTGCGTACGTGTTCGCAGACGGAGCTGAGGATGAGCCAAGTGCGGCGGTCTTCAGCAAAGCAGACCTGACGATTAACGGCACCGGCAAGCTGACGGTAACCGGCAACTATAACGATGGCATCACCAGCAAGGATGATCTCAAAATCATGTCCGGCACGATCGAAGTGCAGGCAGCAGATGACGGTATTGTCGGTAAGGACCTGGTAGCTATACAGGACGGCGGTATTACAATTCATGCAGAAGGCGACGGCATCAAATCAACGAATGACAAGGATGCCGCCAAGGGCTTCATCGCTATTGCCGCCGGAACCTTCGACATTACGGCCGGTAATGACGGGCTTCAAGCGGAGACCGCTGCTGTCATCGACGGCGGCACGTATACACTGGTGACTGGAGGCGGCTATGTGAATGCCGCAGTGAAGACCGGCGATCAGGGCGGGCCGGGAATGGGCGGCGGCTTCGGTCAGCATCCGGAGGATGGAGCCTTCCCTGCTCCCGGGGAAGAAGGGGGTACGCCGCCTGCGATGGATGCTGAGCCGGCGGCTGACCAGCCCCAAGCAGTGGAGAGTGGCACCGCAGCAGCGGCGGAGACAGAATCCGTCAGCGCCAAAGGGATGAAGGCAGGCGGCGTCCTGACGGTGAACGGCGGAAGCTTCACGGTGGATGCCGCAGATGATGCGCTGCACAGCAACAGCAGTATGTCGGTAACGGATGGGGAATTCCAGATCACTACAGGGGATGACGGGCTTCACGCCGATGCTCTGGTCTCGATATCGGGCGGCACCGTCAATATTACGCGGAGCTATGAAGGGATAGAAGGGGCGGATATCACCATATCCGGCGGTGAGATCCATGTGACAGCTACAGACGATGGAGTCAATGTGGCCGGAGGCAACGATACTAATACGGCAGCAGGAACGCAGGCTCATGATACGTTCAGCAGCACCGGCAGCAACCTGCTGGCCATTAGCGGCGGGACCCTGACTGTAGATGCCGCAGGCGATGGCCTGGACTCCAACGGCTCGGTAACTATGACCGGCGGCACCGTCATTGTGAATGGCCCCGAGAACTCCGGCAACGGTGCCCTGGATTATGACGGAGCCTTCAACATCACAGGCGGGTTCCTGGTAGCCGCAGGTGCATCAGGAATGGCACAGGCTCCGGGCGGGGACTCCAGTCAGCATTCGGTAAGCATCAGCTTCACAGAGACCCAGCAGGCCGGAACGATGGTTCACCTGGAAGACGCTGACGGTAAGGGCATCCTGACCTTCACTCCAGCGAAGAGCTTCCAGACCGTAGTGGTCAGCGCTCCAGAGCTGAATGGCGGCTCTTATACGGTCTATACCGGCGGCAGTTCTACCGGAACAGCAACAGACGGATTGAATACCGGCGGGACGTACAGCGGGGGCGGCAAATTCGTTGCTTTTGACATCACCAGTCCGGTGACCTGGGTGAATGCATCGGGTGTAACCACAGGCGGAAGCGGGATGGGAGGAGCGGGCGGCGGAGGGCGAGGCAACCGGACCGGCGGCGGGCCGGGCGGCCAAGGAGGAACGCCGCCGGCTGACGCGGGCACGACAAGACCTGCCGATGCAGGCACCACGGCTCCAGCCAATGCAGGGGCAAGCAAGGAATAAGCAGTATGGTGAGCGGCATCCCCGCAGCCAAACAGAGACTATCCGCGAGCGGATAGTCTCTGTTTGGCTGCGCTTCGGGGTAACAAGCGGGTATGCCCAGCGGCTACATGAAGTCGAAATAGTAGCGGATTACATGGAAGAACACCGGTGCGGTATAGGTGAGGCTGTCGATGCGGCTCAGATAGCTTGTCTGAAGTGCGGCGAATTTGTCATCATCCCCGATAAGCAGATCCCGCTTAAGCACGGAGACGGTCAGGCTGCCGAAGAATCCACTGAGACTGACCAGCATGCCGGAGAGATAACCGAAGACCGGATTCAGCGGTGTCAGATGAGGATACATCAGATAGGAGACCGCTGTTGTCACCACAAACGCGCAGACGAATCCTTCCCAGGTCAGGTGGGGATTTGCGGTCGGGACGATCCGGTGTCTGCCGAAGTAGATCGAAGCCAGATAGTGAACGGCATCATTGAGCTGGGTCAGTACCACCAGGAAGAGGACCAGACCTGCCCCGTACTCCGGCGTTGCGAATTGGAAGTAAGCCAGATGACTCAGTCCGAATACCATCAGCATCAGTCCCCACTGGGTAGCGCTGACACTGCGCAGGAAGCCAAGGGTCCCTTTGTTGATCAGCCGGGGAAGCGGCAGCAGCAGGAATACATAGACCGGAATGAAGACAATGAACATCCCGTACCATTCAATGTAGACCCAGTAGAATTGCAGCGGAATGGACAGATAAGCCCATAGGAACAGCCTGCGGTCCGCTTTTCTGGTCCGGATCATGGAGAAATACTCCTTGAGGGCGAAGAAGCTCAGCACCATCAGGGACAGCAGGGACACGACAGAATTGGACAGGGTAGCGAGGCAGAAGATGAACAGCATGCCCCACCAGGTTTTGATGCGGAAGCCGATTCCGGTATAATCCTTGTCCTTCTGCAATCTGCTGACCACAAGATACAGTCCATGTATAACCGATAGAGCTGCAAAGATCAGAACTAGTGTGAATAAGGAGCGGTCCACTTGCAATCACCAACTTGTCTCGGAGTGGCATTTCAATACAGGGATTTTATGCTAAAATAGACGGAGCGTCCAGCTTAATTTGAAGCTTACACTTGATTCGTTGTGCAGTATAGAGACCTTAGTAGGCACTACAGACATAAATGTTGTACGTTCTACAACTCTGAATCATTGGTAACCGGGTGTTCGAGAGGATTGCTGCATCAAATACAGGAATTATCCCGTTAAGCCGTTTGGAGAAGGCGAAATGCTGTCTTTTAGACAACAATTTTGGATTTAAGCTCATTTCATGAGCATAATGTTGTATTATGTGCAGGATTCCAAAGAGTTATGGGATCACTACCCAAAAGGCCTATAAACAGATTATAAGGGGAAAATTGCAATGTCAGCAGACCGGTCAGTGTACATCATGCTCACCAATACGGGAACGCTGTTCACGAGGCTCATTCAGGGCTATACCAAAGCGCCGTATAATCATGCCTCGATCTCATTTAACCGGGAGCTGTCCGAGCTATATAGCTTTGGAAGGAAGCATCCGGCCAATCCGCTGAACGGCGGGTTCGTGAAGGAGGATATCCGCACAGGCACCTACAGCAAATACCCGGAGACGACCTGCGTCATCTACGAGCTTCAGGTTACAGACCGTGAGGTTGAAAAAATGAAGCGGGTGCTCCAGGTCTTCATCCGCAGCCGCCAGAAGTATCTCTACAATATCCTCGGCGTCATCGGCATTGCGCTGAAGGAGCCGGTGGAGTTCAGCAACTCCTATTTCTGTTCGCAGTTCGTTGCCGAGATTCTGGAGCGCTCGGGCATTAAGCTGTGGAACAAGCTGCCTGCGCTCGTCACCCCGGATGACTTCCGGCAGAGTGACCGGCTGCATCTAGTCTATTACGGCAAGCTGAGCGAATACAAGCCCTCCAGCCAGTAGAGAAGTCCTCGTTCCCGGCAGGGGAAGGGGGCTTTACTTAGAATATAACAAAATGCGAAAAAGAGGAGAGTGAAGGAATGGTTCATGCCAAGGATGTGCTTGCCAATCAATTGCTGGCCGGGGCCAACGATCCCAGCTGGCATCTTCCTTATATGCAGGCTGTGGAGAACGTGACCGAGGAGGAAGCGTTCTGGAAGCCGGTTGAAGGAGTCAGCAGCATAGCTGAGCTTACCCAGCATTTACTGTACTGGAATGAAGCCTGGCAGACACGGTACCGCGAAGGGCATATGGACGCTTTGCCTCCGGTTAAGGATAATAACCTCAGCTTCCGGCTTCCGGCAGATATTGCGTTCAGTGAGCTGCGCGGAAGGCTGCTGCAGACGCTCTTGAACTGGCAGAGCCTGCTGTCTGAGGAAGGGCTGGAAGAGCAGGTGAACGGGTTCCCGGTACCGGCTGTATGGTGGGAGATCATCAGCAATGCGGCAACTCATAATGCCTATCATATCGGTCAAATAGTGTTGATCCACAAGCTGTACATTCCGGCCAGGCTACAAGCATAAGCCCGTTCAGGGCAGGTATTTGGCTGTGCAGGGTGACCGCTATAAGGCATGGCCCAAGCAGACTGGCCGGAATTCTCTTGCCGGTCTCTTTGTCGTACAGTGCGGACCGCACCATAGATCTGCTTGTGCAGAATAGCTTAATCTGTAATGAAATGGAGCATGTGATATTCTTGGCATAGGGTCTACTGAAGGGAAAAGAGAGGAATTCATATCATGATTGAGAACATCATCAGAGGTCTGGAAGCAAGATATGCCTGCCGGCTGAAGCGGCTGACAGGGGGATATACGAATCTCACCTATCTGATGGCGGGGGCGGAGCCGCCGCTTGTAGCCAAAATAACAAATCTGTCCAATGAAGACACCCTCAATGAGGTTCAGGTGATGCGGCTGGTGCAGGGAAGCTGTGATACCCCGGTGGTGCATGAGGTGTCGGAGATGGAGGGGATGCGCATCATCATCATGGACTGCATGCAGGGCGGGAACGCCCAATCCGTTCTGGATGCCAGGGACTGGACAAGAGCCGAGCGGATCTACAGCAGAATGGGCCAGCTGCTGGCTGCCCAGATTCATTCCCGCCCTTATCAGCCGCAAGAGACAGAGATCCGGCTCAGCAACAGGTCTGCACTCAGTCAGGTGATTCAGAAGCTGGAATTCGTCCCCGCCGCTCTCGGCAGGCAGTCCCTTCACTTTCTGTCTGCTGCGGAGGCCGGGGAGCTTCCGTGGGTCCTGACCCATGGCGATTACGGAGTACATAATCTGCTCTGTGAAGCCGATGATCTGCTGCATGTGCTGGACTGGGAATGGGCGGAATGGGGCAGCCCGCTGAATGATGTAGCCTGGGTCTGCTGGTTCACGAAGCACCATTATCCCGTACAATCCGTGCTGCTCAACACTGCCTTCATGCGGGGCTATCTGTCTGTTAACCCGTTATCCTTCACTGCGCCCCAGATGAAGGCGGCGAGTCTGTACAGGGTATGGAATATCCTGCAACGCCTGCAAATAGCGCCCAAGGAGGTGCAGCGTGAATGGGTCAGACGTCTGGAATGGACGCTCGGTGAGGACTTCGCAGAGCTGCACGGAATCAGCTGAGGAAGAGGCTTTTCACGGATTCCTATATTCTGTAGCCTGGAGCGCCTGAGGCGCCTGAGCCGGTCAGTCCTCCGGCACCACGACCTGAATGTGGCGCGGAATGGTGCTTAAGGAGATCGGCAGCGGCGGACCTTGCTCGCCGTCCACATTCGTCTGTACCTGCTCAGTGGAGCGGACGGAGACCTCCTTGGCTGTGAAGTAGATGATATCCTTATGATTCCGCAGATTGCCGAGCAGCAGGGAGATGCTGACCGTAACGGAATTCAGCAGGTGCAGGTCCTTGACGATGAAGCAATGGAGCAGGCCGTCATCTACAGCTGCAGTGGGGGCAAGCTTCTCGAAGCCGCCCACGGAATTCGTCAGGGCCGCAATGAACAGCGGGGAGGAGCCTTCCCAGATCTCCCCGTCGTGAGTGATCGTCAGGGTATGTGCAGTATTGCTGGCCAGCTCCTTAATGCCCTCTTTTAGATAAGCAAGGAACCCGAGCCGGCTCTTGTCTTCGGAGCTAACCGAGGAGAGGGAGCCTGCCAGAGAGCCTGCGGCTACCACATTGACGAACAGCCGGTCATTCAGCCGGCCCATATCGACTCTTCGGGTCCGGGGAGAAGCCAGGCTCTGGATGGCCTCTTCAGGAACAAGCGGAATCTGCAGCGCGCGGGCGAAATCGTTGACGGTGCCCATCGGTACAATGCCAAGTGTGGGGCGGTGCTGCTGATCTGCAAGGCCGTTCATCGTCTCGTGGAGCGTCCCGTCTCCCCCAATGGCAACCACCAGATCATAGCACTCGGCGCATGCCTGGAGGCAGAAGGCGGTGGCATCTCCTTCCCCTGCGGTCTCCTGGACGGTAACCTGATAGCCTGCGCCTTGCAGCACCTCTTCCGCTGCTCTGATATAATCCCGCGCCTCTGCCTTGCCGGATGACGGGTTCATGATGACCATGGCCTGCTGCATACTGCACTCCTCTCTCTTGTAACCGGATTACTATCCATTAACCAACTAAGTACATTGTTTGAATCAAAAAGCGCCAAAGGGCGCATTGTCCCTTTGGCGCTGGGCCGGTATATGTCTGCCGCAGCAGGCAACTGCTATCTTCCTTCGATCCGCCGTCCATAAGATTCGGCGTAGGTCGCGCTGCGGAACTTAAGAATCGGGTCATCCGAGAGGAGCATGCCGGTTGTGAGGGCTGTCGGGTCCATGAGCAGATCCTTCGGATCGGGAATGATCTCTGAAATATGCAGCCGCCCGAGATCGATTCTCCGTCGGTCCCCGGGCCAGGCATGGGTAGGATCATCCGTAGCATCGCCTTCCTCCCCAAGAACAGCGACCAGCTGGAAGATGGCCGGCTCATCCTTGAAGCGCAGCTCCAGCTCATCCTCCAGATAGCGGTCCGGCTGCTGCGCAGCCTCCTCCAGCGTCAGTGTGCGCACGCCCGTCTCAGGAACCCATTCGAACCGGACAGGCTGCTGCCTGCCCTCTGCATTGACCAGCACATAAGCATGTATGCAGTAATAGTGACATTCGGCGTAGCTGGCAGGCGGCTTCAGCCGTCTCACAGCGAGCAGAGCTTCCTTGCTCTCGCTGAAGTGGCTGACAATTTCCTTCATCAGCTCAATCGGTCCGAGTGTCCCGGTCCGCAACCGGTGGGCCATATGTACAATGTCGATGAAGGACTCCGGGGTCCGCGCAAAAAAGACAGGCACGGTCACTCCAACCAGATTCGTAACCTCGCCATCCGGCAGGACGAACTGGACAGCCAGCCCCTTAGCAGGGGAGAGCAGATCGGCAAGTACCGGATCGGTGGAGCTGCCCGAGAAGCGGACAACGGCATTCACCTGCTGCTCCTGAAGATGTCCCGCCTCCGTGAATTCCTTCCCCAGTCCGCTCGGGCGGAAGAGGCCGCGGCAGCAGACTCCCGCTGCATGGGCGCGGCGGTATCCGGGATGGACACCGGACAGGTTCTCTATGGCATCTACGGCCTCAGCGGCAGGCAGGCTGCTGCTATGCTCCGATTCTGATTCCAATTTATTCATGCCCTCATTCACTCCTTCACGGTCATTTATAACGTATACAAGCTACCTTCTAATTATTACCACTCCCGCCGCTCATCCAAACTGCTTCTCGTAGACATCCACCTGGTTATCATGGTTATCCGTGGCACTTCTGATCCGGCCATATCCGTTCAGGGTCCAGAATGCCTCACCGGCCTTATTCTCGAGCTGGACAGCCAGCCTAACGGCTTGTAAGCCCTGCTGCTGAAGTATTCTCTCCAGTTCATGCACGGCAGCCTTCCCTAAGCCTTGCCGGCTATATTGCCGGTGAATTACCAGAAGGCCAATCCAGGGATAGTGATCCGGGCCGTAGTCAGGAAGATAGGTGAGCAGACCGGCGGTATGATCACGGAATTTGATATACAGCATTTTCTCACCCATGACGAGGTTCTTACGGTTCTCTGCTTGCAGCTCCAGCGGTTCGAGGTAAGGCTTATGCTCTACCATCAGATTGAATTCAGGCTGTGAGTTCAGGATGGAGGCTTGTATGTCAAGACTCTCCAGAGACAGTGGTTCGGTAACAGCTTCTAACTGGATCATAATAATCCCACCTTGTTATTAAATTAACATCTAATTAGATATTAATTTAATAACTGAGTATTATCAAGTTATATGTTAAACTTAGACAGACTTATCCCTATAACACATGCTTAAGCAGGAATGGAGAAATGAAATCATGAATGAATTGCCAAATTGCCCGCAGTGCAGCTCTGTGTACACCTATGAGGACGGAGCGCTTCTGGTCTGCCCGGAATGCGGACATGAGTGGTCTTTGGATGCAGGAAGTACGAGCGGTGAAGAAGAGAAAGTAATCAAGGATGCTAACGGGAATGTACTGGCTGACGGGGACACCGTAACGGTGATCAAGGATCTCAAGGTCAAGGGCAGCTCGTCCGTTCTGAAGATAGGCACCAAGGTGAAGAACATCCGGCTGGTGGAAGGCGACCATGATATCGATTGCAAAATCGACGGCTTCGGCGCAATGAAGCTGAAATCGGAGTTTGTGCGCAAGGCATAGCATAGCATGAAGCAAGAGCGGAAGAGATGGAAATAAGGAACTTATTCCCATCTCCTACAGGGGATTGCCGAATGCTCTCTCCCCCGTTATAGAATCCGCCGCGCGGTAACAAACCGCTGCTTCCACTTGCTGCCGAAATCCTCCATATGTACACCCTGCTCCTTGGAGTAGGTATGCAGTATCCGGTTATTTCCGGCGTAGATGGCTACGTGTCCGATGTCAAGACCTCTGGCGGTGAAGAACAGCAGGTCTCCGGTGCGCAGCTCGTCCATGCCAACCTTCCGGCCTTCCTGTGCCTGATCGTAGGAGACACGGGGAAGCTCAACTCCGAGCGTATCCCCAAATACACGCTTCACAAAAGAAGAGCAGTCGAATGTATCCGTCTGGTCAGGAGAAGCGCCGAATTCATAAGGGGCACCCAGGTATTGTTGACCGGAGGCGATCAGCGCTTCCCCTTGCTTCTGCAGCAGGGAAGGGCTTCTGTAATCCGTAAATTTCGGCTTGGAGGAGATATATCCTCTCCCATTATCCGCAGTCCGCACCTCCAGCCAGAGGGCATTAACCTCACGGATGACATGGACCTTGCTTCCGGCGGGCAGCAGGCCCAGGCTAGTGGCGCTGCTCCCGGCATCCGGGGTGCTGCGCAGGTTGACCCCCCAGGTGACCGAGGTCTCATAGGCGGCTGCCGAGGAGATCATGACGGAGCCCGAAGCCGGCTCCCAGCTCACCTGGCTACCTAGGGCTTCACTGATGAAGCGCAGGGGAATCATACTGTAGCCTTGCGACAGTTGCCCCGGCACAGCCAACTGAGCGGTCTTCCCGTTCAGCAGAGCTGTGGACGAGCCTAAGGTATAGGTGAGTGCAGTTCCGCCTTTGACGGCAGTTACCGTCTTGCTTGCATTGTTCCAAGAGAGCTCAGCCCCCTGGGCTTCGAACAAGCCGCGCATAGGAACCAGTACGGTCCCCCCGATGTTCAGCGGCCGGGTCTCCGGCTGAAGTTGCTGCCCGTCCAGGTAGATGGAGATGGGCTGGGGTGAAGGGGCTGCATCTGCATGGACGCGGTCTGGTAATAACAGGGCCAGTCCAAGCAGAGACAGCAGCATAGTTGTTCTTGTTGTCATGGATTCATCACCTTATGGATAGATTTAACTCTCTCCTGTTAGACGTTATTGGTGTGAATTGGTTCTGTGCCAATTGTTGGTAACGGTTAGCAGACAAGGCCTGCAAGAGCCCCGCTTGACGTCCGCAAAGGTACAGACTATAATCTAACCAGTTAGTTAGAAAAAAGGAGATGGAAACCATAACCACAACAGGGGGCAAACGCAACGCCAAAATATACGATGCCGCCCGCACCCGGGGGATTATTCTGGATGCAGCAGAGGAGATCTTTGCCGAGTCCGGCTACTCAGCGGCACGGATTGATGCCATCGCGAAGGCATCCGGGTACAACAAAAGCCTGATTTATCAGTATTATGGCGACAAGCTAGGGCTATATACGGAAGTGGTTAAGCGGGCGGACCAGACTGGCGAACAGATCACAGGCTCGTTCATCAGCGAATTGCTGAAGGATGAGCAGGTACTACAGGACGCGTCCGCATTCAAGACTTTCTTGGAGTACTGGACTCGTCAGACCGTCTCCTTCCTGCTGGAGCACCGGAGTTACCTGAGAATCCTCTTCTGGGAAGCTGCGGAGGGCTGGAAGACCTGGAATCAGATTACCTACCGTCCGGAAGATGATCCTCAGATGCATGAACTTGCCATGGCCGCCCAGAGGAACGGTATCCTTCGTCAGGATCTGGACCCCGCGCTCTTTCCGATGCTGATCATGAACGTGATTGCTATGACACTGCAGTCGTCTTCAAGATTTGAGCACTTGTTTGGCAGCCCGGACTCTCCGCAGATTAGAGAACAGACTACACAGCAGATTGTGCAATTTATTATCCATGGCGTCATAGAGCCGTCTTTACTGTAAGGGCGGCTGTTTCTTTGGACTAAATATAAACAACTAGTTAGTTTTAAATAAAGCATAGGAGTGATGATGATGACCGCAATCATTCAGACAGAAGGATTAACCAAGCATTTCGGCAGCCATCATGCTGTAGATCAGCTGTCAATTGAGGTCAACCCGGGCGAAATCTACGGATTCCTGGGGCTGAACGGAGCAGGCAAAACAACAACCATCCGCATGCTCCTGGGCATGATCCGCCCCGATTCCGGTTCGGCCTACCTGTTCGGACGGCGGGTCGATGCGGGCAGCCATAAGCTGTGGGCGGAGGTGGGGTACATGGTCGAAACTCCCTACTCCTATCCTGAGCTTACGGTCCGCGAGAATCTGGAGATTATCCGCAGACTGCGGAGCTTCCCGGACCGCTCTGCCATTGACAGTATTATTGACAGGCTCCAGCTTACCGCTTACCGGGACCGCAAAGCCGGGACGCTCTCCCTCGGTAACGGGCAGCGGCTGGGTCTCGCCAAGGCCATGCTGCATCATCCGCAGGTGCTGATTCTGGATGAGCCGACGAACGGGCTTGACCCGGCGGGGATTGTGGAGGTGCGGGAGCTGCTTCGGGAGCTTGCGGCGGATCAGGGAGTGACGATTTTTATCTCCAGCCATATTCTTGGCGAAGTCTCCAGGCTGACGAGCAGAATTGGCATCGTGCATCAAGGGAAGCTGCTGCAAGAGACGGATGTGGAGGATCTTCATCCCTTGCTCCGCAGGAGTCTGCTGGTGCAGACCCGCGATCCGGCAAGCGCGCGCAGCAGGCTGACTCAAGCAGGCTATGCTGTGCAACAGAACGCAGAGGGCACACTGCTGCTTCAGGAAGAACGAGCCGTAACGAACCCGGAACATATCTCCAAGCTGCTGGTGTATGCGGATATGCCGCCTACGCTGATACAGGTGGAGGAAGAGGATTTGGAGCATTATTTTCTAAGAGTCATTGGATCTGAAGGAGGAGTGAGAGGATGAATCAATGGCTATCGGCCCTGTGGGTGGAGGTCTTGAAGCTTCGCCGTTCCAGGCTGTTCGTGATCTCGCTGGTGGTCAGCATCCTGGTGCCGGTAATGATCGGACTGGTGTTCTCCGGGACCATTGGCTCCCAGAGCGCCTTTGAGGGTGAGATCAATATGGCAGGGTTTCTGAAGGAGCTGGGTATTATCGTCTCCATGGGAGGCTTGATCGGCTTCGGGTTCGTGTACAGCTGGAGCTTCGGCCGGGAATATTCGGACCGCACGGTGAAGGACCTGCTGGCCCTGCCGCTGTCCCGGTATGGGGTGGCCGCTGCGAAGATTGTTGTTTCTACGTTATTATGTGAAGTTCTATCCTTGTTCATGTTCATATCCGGGTGCATCACGGCATGGCTTACCGGCTTGGACGGATGGAGTCTGGAGGTCATTGTTCAGGGATTCAGCGGGTACGCACAGATCTGTCTCATGGTGATCTTTCTGAGCATCCCTGTAGCGTGGATGGCTTGTATCGGGCGCGGTTTCCTGTATCCCCTGGGCATCGTCCTGCTTACCATTGTGATCGCCCAGTTCGGCGGGGCGCTGGGCATTGTAGAGTATATTCCGTGGGCCATTCCCGGACTGCTCAGCGGTGCCTCAGGAGAGGAGAGCACACATCTGGAGCTGGTTAGCCGTATGCTTCCGTTTCTCACCGGCGCTGTTGGCCTCATAGGCACGCTTGCCTGGTGGCGGTATGTCGACCAGACCTAAGCCGGGCGAAATTGCAGAGTTTTATTATTGCAGATTTTATGTAGTGGAGGGGAACGGAAATGGAAAAGGCACCGAAGGGCACGATCCTTATCATGGCTATTCTAATTATCGGAACTATGGCAGGGCTGCTGAATCAATCCTCGATGAATACGGCACTGCCGAACATTATGGGCGAGTTCCGGATATCTGCGAGTACCGTGCAGTGGTTAACGACCGCTTTTGCCCTGGTTACGGGCATTGTAGTTCCTATTACGGCTTTTCTTATTCAGCGGTTCACCACCAAGCAGGTATTCGTCTTCGCCATGGGGATGCTGAGCGCGGGAACGCTTCTGTGCGCGGTGTCTCCGGGCTTCGGCCTGCTGCTCACGGGAAGAGTCGTGCAGGCGGTTGGAGTGGGCATCATGCTCCCCCTGGTGCAGACACTGACGTTCATCCTGATCCCGGTTGCCCGGCGGGGGTTCACGATGGGGATGATCGGGCTTGCGGTTAATTTCGCTCCGGCGATCGGACCTGTGCTGAACGGCTGGCTCGTGGAGAATCATTCCTGGCGGTTGCTGTTCTATATTCTGGCCCCTTGCTCGCTGCTGCTCACCCTCCTTGGGGTATTGCTCGTGAAGAACGTTACGCCACAGGTGAAAAGCAAAGCCGATGCTTTATCCATGACGTTGTCCTCGCTCGGCTTCGGCGGCGTGCTGTATGGCTTCAGCGTCTCCGGGAGCAAAGGATGGGGGAGCACCGAGGTGCTTATCTCCCTCGCAGTCGGCTTCATTGCGCTCGGCCTCTTCGTCTGGCGGCAATTGACGATGGAGAATCCGCTGCTGGAGCTGCGGGTGTTCACCAGTCCCTCTTTTACCCTGGCTACTGTAATCAGTATGATCCTGATGATTATCATGCTGAGCGCACAGCTCCTGCTGCCGCTCTATATGCAGACCATGCTTGGCTATTCCGCGCTGAAGTCGGGTCTGATGCTGCTTCCCGGTGCGATTTTGATCTGTATTATGTCCCCTATCGCGGGGAAGATTTTTGATAAAATAGGTGCCAGAACGATGGTAATTACCGGACTCAGCCTGACGGTCATCTCTGCGTTACTGTTCTCGAATCTGACGGAGCATACGTCCTATACGTTCCTGATGGTTGGCTACTCTCTGCGGATGGTCGGCGTCAGCCTGACCCTGCTGCCTGTCATCACCAGCGGAATGAATTCCCTGCCGCCCGCCCTGATCCGCCACGGGATTCCCGTGAATACCACCCTGCGTACCGTCGCTGGCTCCATCGGAACCGCCCTGCTTGTCACTATAATGACCTACAGCGGCGGCGGCGTGAAGCAGACGGGCGATGTCCATAGCTTAATTCACGGGATGAATGTAGCTTCCATGGTCACGACAGGAGCCGCAGTGGTTGCATTGATCCTGTCCTTCTTCATCCGGCGGAAGGAAGAGATCCCCGCGGAGATTCCCGCGAAGGGCGTCGCTGTGAAATAACCGCTCATGTATGGAGATAGGATGTATTCTTAGTTCAAATAAAATACCTTCTGCTGCAAGAGATCGAGCGCCTGCTCGGTCTCTTTGCGTTCCTCAGCGCTCAGGGCCGCAATACGCTGCTCGAACCGGACAGCGATCTGTCCAAAGGCCTCATTCATCAACGTCTCGCCTGCGGCGGAGAGCGTAATTCCCTGCCTGCGGCGGTCAGCGGGATCGGTGATGCGGGTACATAGCCCTTTTTCGCTGAGCTTCCTCAGCTCCCGGCTGGTATTGGGCATCGACATGTTCATGCAGTCGCTGATCTCGCTGAGCGTGACAGGCTGGCTAACGGCGATGTATTCAACAATCTTATATTGCAGCGGCGTTAAGCCGTCCGAATTCACATCTCTGGAAATATCGTTCGTTATTTGATGGACGGCAGCAGTAAAGGCTATGAATTTCTGAAATAGATGGTTGTTGTCCATAAGATCACCTCAGAGGTCACGATACCAGAATAATTATCAAAAAACAATTATCATTTGACAAGTAATTTACGGCTGTGTTATGTTTTGGTTATCAAATGACAACTAAAGGGGAATACCACTGATGAATACACTTGTGATCTACACCCATCCGAACCATAAGAGCCTGAGCTATGCCTTCCTGGAGGAAGTACTGCGCGGCAGCAAGGAGAATGCGAAGATTACCGAAGTTAAGGTGCTTGATCTGTATGAGGCCGGATTCGATCCGGTGCTGGTGTTCCATGAGAATCGGCGCAGACGGGATATGTACCGGGAACCGGAGCTGGCAGAGTACAGGGAGCAGCTGCTGTGGGCCGATCAGATCGTCCTGGTCTATCCGATCTGGTGGGGACGCCCGCCAGCGATGCTGATGGGCTACATCGACCGGATGTTCGCATCGGGCTTCGCCTACCGGGATAAGGGCGGGCTTTTGCCGGAGGGGCTGCTCAAGGGGAAGAGCGTGGTCTGCATCTCCAGCATGAAGGGGCCCACCCACTACCCGCTGCTGTGGCTGGGGAACTCGCATAAGATTCTGATGCGCAAGGCCCTGTTCAACTATGTGGGCATCCGTAAGGTGAAGTTCTTCGAGTTCGGTAACATGGAGAGCAAGAAGGGGAAGCAGAGCAAGAAGCTGGAGCAGATCTACCGATATTTTAAGACAGTTGGGTGAATCCTATAATCTATTTGACATCCGGCTCACTTGTAACTACAATGGTTACATGAGTGATGATTGCCGATGTCAACGAGAGCTTATAGCTGAGATTGAAATACAAGAACCCAAATGGAGGAATATGAGATGACAATCGCATTAACAGGAGCAACAGGTAAATTTGGTTCCATCGTAGCAGAGACTCTGCTGAAGACCGTACCCGCTGAGAATATTGTAGCCAGTGTCAGAAACCCGGAGAAGGCAGAAGCACTGAAGGCCCGCGGCGTAGATGTGCGTCATGGTGATTTCGATCATCCGGAGACGCTGGATACCGCTTTTGCCGGAGTGGAGCGCCTGCTGATCGTCTCGGCTGACGGCGACAATGACACCCGTATCCGCCAGCATAAGGCAGCTGTAGACGCAGCTGTCCGTGCAGGTGTAGGCTTCATCGTCTACACCAGTGTAGGCGAGGCCGATAACAGCTCCCTGTTCCTGGCGCCGGTACACCGTGCGACAGAAGAGTTCATCCGTGAATCAGGTATTCCGTATGCGTTCCTGCGCAACAACTGGTACCTGGAGAATGAAGTCGGCTCCATTCAGGCCGTGAAGGCCGGCGCTCCTTGGCTGACCTCCGCCGGAGACGGCAAGGTAGGCTGGGCTACACGCGGCGATTATGCTGAAGCGGCTGCTGCTGTTCTGGCTGGAGAGAGCCGTGAGAGTGTCATCTACGAATTGTCCGGTACTCCACTTACTCAGGCAGAGCTGGCAGCAGTGGTCGGCGAGGTTCTAGGCCAGGAGGTTGCTGTGCAGCAGGTGGATGACACCGCCTATGCGAAGATTATGGCCGGTGCAGGCGTGCCGGAAGCAGCGCTGCCGATCGTTGTTGCCATTCAGGCAGCCATCCGTGATGGCGCACTGAATATCGAGAGCGGCGACCTCGTGAAGCTGCTGAACCGTCCGCTTACCCCGCTGAGTGAAGGCGTACGCGCGTTGCTGGGTTAATCACTGTTGGTTGAACAAGCCCGCCAGTTATACTCTGGCAGGGCCTGCTATGAGAAGAGGCTGTCCTATACCGGTTGTTTTGCAACCGGCAGGCAGCCTTTTTTTGCGTTTGCATGATCTGAGCGGGAGACGCGCGGGCCGGATGTAGATCATAGGGAGTCAAAGGCGGTGTAAGCCGCGCTGCGGCTGGAGATACAAGCGGATTGGGGGGCGAAGGTTGGGGATGGTGTTAATTTTTTTAGCCGGGATTGTGATCCAAACCTGAATCCCCTGCGTTTCAGTGTATGTACAGACAAACAGGCAACGTGAACACCACATATGAAACCAACCTAAGGAGTGAAGTGAGATGAAGATGAAGAAACTGGTCGTCCCGATGTTGAGCTTGACCTTGATGATACCTGCACTGGCAGGTGCGGAGGCAGCTCCGGCAGCCACAATGATGAAGGCTTCGGTGAATACACCGGCTGCAGAGCTGAGAGCGGGCCTGGATTATTTGCTCTCCGAGCATTTCACCCTTGCCGTAACCGCAATGACGAAGGCCTACGAAGGCACCAAGGATGCGGCAGCGGCTTACCAGGCGCTTGATCAGAACGCGCTCGACATGCAGCCCGCCATTGCTTCACTGTACGGCGATGCAGGCGCAGCAGAATTTGAACGGATTTTCCGCGCACATAACAAGTACACCGACGATCTGGTGAAGGCGACGAAGAGTAAGGACACCGCAGCTGTCAAAGCTGCAGAAGATAAAGTAAGCGGCTTTGTAGACGAGTTCGGAAATTTCCTCGGTACGGCAACAGAGGGCAAGCTTCCGGCAGCTGCCGCGAAGCAGGTTATCCGCAGTCATGAGAACCATGTCCAGGAAGTGTTCGAGGATTATGCAGCCGGTGATTACAAAGGCGCGTATGAAGCCTACCGTAAGGGTTACGCAGAGATGTTCGGCATCAGCAAGGCTTTGTCCAGTGCGATTACTACGCAAATGCCTGCTAAATTCGAGAATACCAAGGCAGATACCAAGGCTGCTGATCTGAGATCCGCACTCAACCAGTTAGCGGGTGAACACTTCGCTCTGTCCGTCCTGCAAATGCAGGAGCAATATGACGGAAGAGCGGCTTCCAATGCGCTGATTGCAGCCGAAGCTATGAATACGGCGGACTTCAAAGCAGCCATTGCTTCCATCTATGGTGCAGAAGGGGCAGCGGCTTTTGAGAAGATATGGGTAACGAATCATGTGAATGCCCAGGCTGATTTCGTAACGGCAGTGAAGAACAATGATGTTGCGGCAAAAGCAGCAGTAGAAACGCGTATCGCTGGCTTCACCACTGAATTTGCAGCCTTCCTTGATTCGGCTACAGCAGGCAACCTGCCGAAGTCAGCGGGGCAATCCGCATTGACCACCCACGAGAATCAAGTGCAGCAGGTACTTACGCAGTATGCAGCGGGCAACTATGACGCTTCGTACAAGACAAACCGCGAGGGCTACAAGACAATGTTCGGTGTAGGCCAAGCGCTGGGCAATGCAATTGTGACGCAGTTCAACGACAAGTTCCAGGATGCAGCAGCACCCGCACCTGCAACTCCAGCAGATCCTGCTTCCATGATGAAAGTCTGGATGAAAGTGGGCAGCGCCGTCCTGAACATTAACGGACAAGTAACTCAAATGGATACTAAGCCATTCATCTGGAATGGAATGACCTACATCCCGCTTCGTTATCTGAGTGAAGGCATCGGGGCGGATGTGAAATGGGACAAACAAGCTCAGCAGGTTACCATTAAGGCAGGCAACGACACACTTGTGTTCTGGATGAACAAAGACTTCATGGAAGTCAACGGCATGAGAAAATCCGTCGGCGCCAAAGTCTTTGTGAACGAAGACAACAGAACCGTAGTTCCACTCCGCTTCATCACCGAATTGCTGGGCTGGAACGTACAATGGGGCAACGCCGATCAGTCCATTACCTTGACTAAGAGCATATAATTTTGTGGACAAGAGTTAACCTTCTATATTAGGCCAGGATTAGATCAAGCCTGTAAGCGGCTCACTGTAACAGGTGCCGCTTGCGGGCTTTTGTTGAGCTTGGAATCCAGATTTTACATTGACAACCTGTCCAAACACCTATATATTTATCGATAATGATTCTCATTATCGTATAAAAAACCTATTTAGATAAGGAAGGGTCCACACATGAACCGTACCCAAAAGTTCTCTTTCAAGACATTATTCATTCCATTAGCGCTAACTATAGTGCTGGCAGGCTGCTCGTCTAACCAGTCGAATTCAGCAGCTTCACCTTCCCCTGCACCGACAGCAGCTGCAACTAGCGAAGCGGCAAGCACAGAAGCACCAGCGGCGCAGGATGCTGTGACCTATCCGGTTACCATCAAGCATGCGCTTGGTGAAGCTGTCATTAAGAGCAAGCCGGAACGCGTAGTTACTGTGCAGTGGGCTAACCATGATGTGGCTCTGGCCTTGGGCGTTGTCCCTGTAGGCTTCTCGGCTGCGAACTTCGGCGTGCAGGATGGCAGCGGACTGCTGCCTTGGACCGCAGATAAGCTCAAGGAGCTGAATGTAACCGATCCGAATGTGTTCCAGGATACGGATGGTCTTGATTTCGAGGCGATCTCTGACGCCAACCCGGATGTTATTCTGGCCGCGTACTCGGGCCTGACGAAGGAAGACTATGAGACACTGAGCCAGATCGCTCCAGTGGTAGCTTACCCGACGGCTGCTTGGGCTACGACATGGCGCGAGCAGGTGCTGCTGAACGCAGAAGGCATGGGCATGAAGCCTGAAGGCGAGCAGCTCATCAAGGACACCGAAGCCCTGGTTAAGGACAAGCTGAGCAAATATCCGCAGATTGCCGGCAAAAAAGTGGTCTGGGTCAATTTCTCCGCTGAGGATTTGTCGAAACTGCATATTTATACACCTGTGGACTCCCGGGTCGCATTCCTGTATGAGCTGGGCATGACGTATCCCGAGAGTATTACCAAACAGATTACAGACCCTACCAGCTACTCGCTCAGCTTAAGCTCCGAGAATGTGGAAGCCTTGTATGATGCGGATCTGATCGTGGGTTATGGAAATGACGAATTGCTTAAGACGCTCCAGGCAGATTCACTGATCGGCAAAATCCCGGCCATTGAACGGGGATCGGTAGCTTTTATCGACAGTGATACTCCGCTGGTAGCTGCCGGAACACCGAACCCGCTGTCCATAGCGTATACGATTGACGAATACCTTGCCTTAATTGGGGGAGCTATTGATAAAATAAAATGATGAGTTCACCGGTCTCGGACGATAACAAGCTAAAATTGCATATGCCGAAGAATTTCATCCTGGTGCTGGTGAGCTGCATGGTCCTGCTGGTCCTGTGCATCATTGCCTCACTGGTACTGGGAGCCCGTCATGTAGGCTGGAATGAGCTGATTGACGGGCTATTCCGTCCAGAGGTGGACAGCTATGGGGCAAACGTGGTCCGCAAGCGGATCTCCCGGACGGTGTTCAGCCTGATGTGCGGCGGGGCGCTCGGTGTATCGGGAGCCTTGATGCAGGCGGTGACCCGTAACCCGATTGCTGATCCCAGCATCCTCGGGGTGAACACGGGAGCTTCTTTGTTCGTGGTCTGCGGAATTGCATTCCTGAACATAAGCACTGCGGGCCAATATATATGGTTAGCCTTAGCCGGAGCTGCAATTACAGCGGTATTCGTATTCGGAATCGGCTCGATGGGGCGTGGCGGAGCCACGCCCATTAAGCTCGTTCTGGCGGGTGCTGCGATCAGTGCGGCCCTGTCCTCTCTGGTTACCGCCATCATGATTCCGCGCGCTTACGTCATGGACCAGTTCCGGTTCTGGCAGGTGGGCAGTGTGGGTGCGGGAACCTGGAGCGGCATTACAACCTTCCTTCCGTTCCTGCTGATCGGCATGCTGATTGCCTTCATTACAGCTCCGGCCCTGAATGCGCTGGCTCTGGGCGATGATGTGGCGACCGGACTCGGGGTCCGCACAGGGACGCTGCGGCTGATCGCCGCGCTGGCGGGGGTATTATTATGCGGAGCGGTGACGGCATTGGCCGGGCCTATCGGGTTCATCGGTCTGTTGTCCACTCACGTAATCCGTCTGATCCTCGGCTCGGACCTGCGGTTCGTGATCCCGATGTCAGCGGTCACCGGGGCTATTATTCTGACCGTCTCCGATGTAGGCGGCCGGCTGATTGGAAGCCCCGGAGAGCTTGAAGTCGGTGTGGTCACAGCCTTTGTAGGGGCACCGATCCTGATTCTATTAGCGATGAAGTCGAAAGTGCGATCCTTATGAGAAATGAAACGATTGAATTCATTATGGCGGGCAGACGTCAGAGACACCGCCGGGGCCTGATTGTTACCAGCCTGCTTGCAGTACTTGCCTGTGTACTGTGCTGCGCGATGCTTCTGCTCGGGAATACCATCTATCCGGCCTCTGAGGTCATCCGCGCGCTCTCTGGCGAAGAGCTGAAGGGTGTCTCCTTCGCCGTGAATATTATCCGGCTGCCGCGGATGCTGGCGGGTCTTTTTGCCGGATTCGCCTTCGGTATTGCCGGGTACACCTTCCAGACGATGCTGCGCAATCCGCTGGCGAACCCGAATGTTATTGGCATTACCTCCGGATCAAGTGCGGCAGCGGTATACTGCATCGTGATCCTGCAAGCCAGCGGAGCTGTAGTCTCTGTTGCTTCGGTAATCGCTGGCCTTGCTACCGTGCTCCTGATCTACGTGCTCTCCAGGGGAAGAACCTTCTCCATCGGGCGGTTAATTCTGATCGGAATTGGCCTTCAGGCGATGCTGGATGCCGTGATCTCCTACCTGCTGCTGATCGGCTCCGAGAAGGACATCCCTTCAGCGGTCCGCTGGCTGACCGGCAGCCTGAACGGCTCACAGCTGCGCGAGCTTCCGCCGCTGGTGATCATCGTGCTGATCTGTTCGCCTGTCATCATACTGCTGGGCAAGCATCTGAGTATTCTCGAGCTGGGGGAGCAGTCGGCTACCTCGCTTGGAGTCCGCACAGACCGGACCCGAATTGCACTGATTGTCAGCTCTGTATTCATGGTGGCGATTGCTACGGCTACCACAGGACCCATTGCGTTCGTCTCCTTCCTGTCAGGACCGATCGCCAAAAGACTGGTGGGTACAGGTGCCTCCAGCATTATCCCCGCAGGTCTGGTGGGTGTGAATCTGGTCCTGGCGTCCGATCTGATTGGACAATTTGCTTTTGAGTACAGATTCCCTGTAGGCATCATTACCGGATTACTCGGAGCGCCTTATCTGATCTTCCTGTTAATCCGCATGAATCGAAAGGGAGAATTATAATGAACAAGGCACATGTGTTTGGAGCTGAGCAGTTGATAGCGGGCTATGAGAATAAGACGATTATTCATGGGATAGACCTGGTGATCCCGGATCGTCAGATCAGTGTGATTATCGGCTCCAACGGCTGCGGGAAATCCACCCTGCTCAAAACCATGGCCCGGCTGATCAAGCATACCGCAGGCCGGGTGACGCTGGACGGCAAGCCGATCTCGCAGATTCCGGCTAAAGCGCTGGCCCGGGTCATCGGGCTGCTGCCGCAATCACCGATTGTGCCGGAAGGGATATCGGTTGCCGATCTGGTGGGACGCGGCAGATTCCCGCACCAATCCTTGCTTGGGGGCTGGTCCCGGAAGGATTACGAGGCCGTGGCCGAAGCGATGGAGATTATGAATATCACCGAATTCGCTAACCGTAATATTGATGAGCTCTCAGGCGGGCAGCAGCAGCGGGTCTGGATTGCGATGGCCCTGGCGCAGCAGACCGATATCCTGTTCCTGGATGAGCCGACCACCTTCCTGGATATCACCTATCAGGTGGAGATTCTGGACCTGCTCACCGATCTGAACCGCAAGCATGGAACCACCATCGTCATGGTCCTGCATGATATCAACCTGTCTGCCCGGTATGCCGACCATATCTTTGCACTGCATTCCGGCAGGCTGGTTGCGGAGGGTGCGCCTTCAGAGGTCATCACAAGCCTGCGGGTCAAAGAGATCTTCGGACTGGATTGCACAGTCATCCCTGACCCGGTCTCCGGTTCCCCGCTGGTCGTTCCTAGAGGGCGGTATCATAACAACTAAGCTTATATAAGGCTGTCTGTACCGGAGTATCCGGCGGATGGCTTTTTTATTTGTTGTTTAGGTAAATATAGTTTCCTTCTCTTGTGGACAAGGTATGTGGCTAGAAAGCAGGACGGATGGAAGTACGTGAAATATTGCCTATGCGCTGCATGAGGCACCAGCATCGTTCACGTGCAGGGTGATTTTGTTTCTGAATGAAAAAATGGTTTGATTGAATGTATTTACAATTAATTATCATTAATGTAGTATGGAGTTACTGCATTAATTCTTTCTTGGAGGAGTAATTAAATTTGAACAGTGAAAACTACTTAACTGCAACTGATGAATATCGGGAATATGCGATTAAGCTGTTAAAAAACCATGCAGGAGGACCCATACAGCTTCAGTCATTAATTAATGCTAATGTGGATAGATATCCTGGAAGAAACCCTGCGAGTATACGTGCAGCCCTATGGAACCTTCATATTACTAGTGATGAAGTGCTTAAAGTTGGTAGGGGGAAGTTTGCTTATAGTAATACAAAGACGGAATTGAAAGCTGACACCGCTTTTGAGGGTGGGACAGTTGCTGAACAGTTGCTTTCTTCAATCCTTGAATCCTATGATAAACAATTAAAGCGAATCAATTTGTCCAATCTTACTGCTCTTGATTTCGAGGATCTTGCTATTGTAAAACGTGGAATAGAGGAGCTTAAAAATTCCTTTTCGGAAAATAAACGTGAGAGCAGGAACTAACGTGACATTATATGGGTTCTATACAGACGAGTCCGGAAATAATGGCTTCGGGGATATGAGAAATCAACCTGTTCTTTGTTATGCTGGTGTGCTCGTACCTGCGCACTACCAAGTCTATCTACATAATGAGGTTCAAAAAATTAAGGATAGTCTTGAAAAGGATATAAAATCAAAGATCCATGGTATTCCAGTAGAGCAATTCCCCAGTATTGATTTTTTTAGAAAATTTGAAATTCATGGTAAGGCGTTTATTGACGGTGAGGACTTCTATTATAATTTGTCTGATGTTGAGAGGTTCGCTGTTGTCGATAATTTGTTAGCTCTACTTCAAGTGACTGATGTTAAAGTGGTTGCGGCCATCGTGAACAAGGCCTTGTACCAAACTAACACAGGAGAGACTAATCATAATCGGATGCACATCCACGCATATACAGAGCTTGTTAAATGTATCTCGATAGAATTAGATGCCTCAGACTCTCATGCGTTCGTCATATGTGATGACGGCAAACCCAGTGAAATGAATAATTTTGGGGACGCGTTAAGAAATCCTGCAAATAGAAGGGTCTATCCAGACCTACAAGTAAAACTATCACATGATAAAAATTGTAATTTAATACAGCTTGCCGATATGGTTAACTTTATTGCCTCTGTCTATTTTCGTAATGTTTATGGTTTTCAGCCAAGAAAGAGACATCAGCAGAAGATTATGGATTTCTACTCAAGACATCTGGACCAAAAAATAATCAAGTGGGAATACAAATAAATAAGAGGAGATCGCACACAACGTGCGATCTCCTCTCTATGGTCGTACACAACGTGCGACCTAATACTATATTACCCATAAAATGTTGCAGTTATGACAATGAAATTAAGACATTGGGTATTTAAGTCAAACACAACGTTTGAGCTAGATACCGAATGTCTTAAGATGCGGATTTAGTCGTACACAACGTGCGAGCAAATCCTTGCTATTATTATGTTATTAACCGAGCTTTTTGTCAAGTACAACAGACCTTCAAATCTGAATTATCGCAGGTGATCCTATCCGAATTTCCATCGAGCAAATCAGCAGGGAGCAGCAAGAGGAAATCATTATCAGATGCTATGAAGCAAATGAAAAAATCAGTCAGATAGTACATAAGCTTAAGGCAGAGACTCTGGTCCTGCTGGGAGTACAGGAAGAGCGGGTCAGCCGCATCAAGCTCAGTGACGTCTATTATTTCGAAGCCGTGGACGGCAAAGTATTCGTCTACAGCGAGAACCAGGTGCATGAAGTGAAGCAGAAGCTGTATGAGCTGGAGGAGCTGTGCCGGGACAAGAACTGTTTTCGCGCCTCCAAATCCACGATTCTGAATATCGCCAAGATCGAAAGCGTGCGTCCGTCCCTCAGCGGCCGGTTCACAGCACTGCTTGATAATGGGGAACGTGTAGTCATTTCAAGACAGTATGTGCCCGTACTGAAACAAAGACTTGGATTATAAAGGGGGATTACAGCTTGAAGCGTTCTGAGGTTGCCAAAGACATCATCCGCGATTTTCTGGTTATCTTCGCATCCATCATCATTATCATTACGGTGCTGCGGCAGATTTTCATGCCGGAACTCGCCTTTGACCTGACATCCATCTATACGATTATGGGCTTCTCCCTGCTCGGAGCATTGACAGGCTTGATGTTGTACGCTCCTGACGAGGTAAGTGAGCAGGCGATGCGTGTGAGAATCGTTATTCATTTTCTCCTGCTGGAGCTTCTGTTGATTACCCTTGCCAGCCTGATTGGAGTTGTGGCCAGTGTGTCCGCTGCACTCCTGCTTGTCTTGCAGATTGCTGTAGTCTATGCCATTGTCCGTCTGCTGTCCTATGAGAAGGATAAGAAGGAAGCGGAGCAGATTAATGAGCGACTGAAGGCGGTGAAGCAGGACATCCGTGAGTAATTCCGTAGGGAGTGCCGCGCGGGGGTATTATGCATCTTATTGCCCTGTAGCTACAGCTTACCGTAAATGGGTATACACCCTTTTCGCAGTTTTTTATGATGAATTCATCACCTCACGCGAAAAGGAGAATCTCTATGCACAGCCGCATCAAGCTCATAAGCTGGATTAGAATTACCCTGTTTATTGTATTCGTTATTCTGACATGGTCCCCCGTTATCGATTGGAGCTTCAGTTGGGTATTACTGGCGGTATTACTGTTTGTTTTTGCGCTGAAAGGCTCGGTTGATCTGATCCGCAAGAAGACAGGCGTGAGACCGTCCAGGCGTTCAACCCGGGTGTGGAAAAGGCTGCTAACCGCTGTGGCGCTGCTAATTGCACTTATCCCGCCTATTCTATTCCCGCAGTACCGTACACCTGAAGTAACAGGGAAATATGAGGTCAGAACGGCTGTCTACACCTATACAGACACTACCCGAGTGGAGGAGTTTACAGATACGGGGGAGCACCGGCGGGTGAATGTGGAATTCTGGTATCCGGGCCATGCGGAGGGCAAGTATCCGCTGATAGTCTTTTCTCATGGAGCCTTCGGGGTTAGAGAGAGTAACGCTTCAACCTTCACCGAGCTGGCCAGTCACGGCTATGTTGTGGTATCCATCGATCATCCTTACCATTCCTTCTATACACAAGGCGCGGACGGGAAGGTCACTATGGTTAATGCAGAATATATGCGTGAGGTTAACGACTCCAATAAAGACGGAGTATACACCGTGGAAGAGCTGTACGGCCTTACGCAAAAATGGATGAAGCTGCGAACCGGGGATATGAATCTGGTAATCGATACGATTCTGGATAAGGCGGGAAGTGACCAGGAACCTGTATACCAACTGATCGACAATAAGCACATTGGCGTATTCGGCCACTCCATGGGCGGTGCGGCAAGCGTGGCGCTCGCCCGGGAGCGCAATGATGTGGATGCCGTCGTCAATCTGGACGCCCCGTTCTTCACCGAGCTGGTGTATGACCGGAAGATGAATGATCTGGTGGCCAAAGAAGAGCCTTACCGCGTACCTCTGCTGAACATCTATACAGACGATGTGTGGAGACAGCTCGGCAAGAACTCGGCTTATGCGGCGAATAAGACCGGTAATCCGAACTTCAAGGATGCGTATACCGTTCATTTTGAGGGAGCCAAGCACTTGAGTCTCACGGATCTGCCGCTGTTCTCCCCGATACTTGCGAATATGCTGCAGCGCGGGCAGGCGGATATCGATAAATATTACTGTATAGAGACGATGAACAGGCTGATTCTTGAATTCTACGACTATACGTTAAAAGGCACCGGGCAGTTTGCGCCACAGGCGGTGTATTAAGGGGGAGGCAGAATCAAGTGCTACATATCCAAGACTGAAGACTGAACCAGTTCCGCTATCCCTTCCTCTAACCCCGTTACATCCTCATCCTCCAGCCACTCCGGCGGGACGAGCAGATAATGGCTGGAGCTGCTCTTCAGATAGCTGTAGATGATCTGTGCCTCGTCGATCTTGTGGCGGCTCATCTCTTCGGTAGCGGCGGTCTGGCTGCTGCTGCGGAAGACCTCCCGGGCGGATGCTGCGATCATCCCGGTGAGCTGCCCCTCGTTCAGCGCGTCTCTAGCCAGCAGGGTGCGGTAGAGGATCATGCTGCCCTTGATGAGGATCAGCTTATGGGACTGCTCGTCCACCGGCTCCAGCACGATAATATTCTTGTTCGCTCCGGTGAATTCGATCACCTGCTCCTTCTGCAGCAGCGAGTGGACGGCACCCAGATAATCGCGGAATTTGGCGGCGGTCTCGAAGTCGAACCGCAGCGCAGCTTCCTCCATCCGGGCTTCCAGTCCGGCTACAATTCCGCTGTCTCTGCCTTCCAGTAAGCAGATCATCTCGTCTATGACGGCTTCATACTGTAGCACTGCTGCCTCCCCGCCTCCGCACATGCCGATGCATAGGCCCAGCGAATGGTTCAGGCAGCGGGAGCTGCGGGAATGGGGGCTGCTGCACAGAATGCGCTGTGATTCTTTGATGCCCAGCACCGCTCTCTCCACCGTACTCCGGCTGGTATAAGGGCCATAGACGAGGCTGCCCGCCTCTGTACTTGGCTCGTAGCCGATCTCAATCTGCCGGTAAGGCGCTTTGTCCACGATGGAAATATAGCTGTAGGCGAGCGGATTTTTCATTTTGCGGTTATACATCGGCTTGATCTCTTTGATCAGCTGGCATTCCAGCATGAAGGCCTCCAGCTCCGTATCGGTCAGCCGGTAGTCCAGATCGCGGATATGCTTAACCAGCTGCTTCACCTTGGGCGAATGTCCCTTATTATTATAAAAATAAGACTGGACCCGCTTCCTCAGCTGCTTCGCCTTGCCGACATAAATCACATGGCCCAGGCCGTCCTTCATCAGGTATACGCCAGGCGTTAAGGGCAGGCCGGCGACCTTGTCTGTTAGCTGTGCGGGCATGACAGCCGCCTCCGTTCGTCAATTTCTTCCGTATCTTTCAAGTATAGACCATGCCGCCGTCACCTGCGACAGCAAAAGCTCCTCCCGGTCCTCCGGCAGAAGTGGTGTGACATAATCCACAATGTCTCCCGGCCAAACCCTCTATCATTAACTACATGAACGATAGGCATGAACGTATGCGATCAAGTAAGCTGGGGGGCTGCTGATGAAGTATTCAATCGGTGAATTTGCATCCATTCTGGGAGTGACGGCAGATACACTGCGCTTATATGAGAAACATGATATTGTCCGGCCGATGAAGGATCAGCATAATAACTACAGGTATTTCAACGATCTGGATGCGCGGAATCTATTGACGAGCAGATGGTACCGGAGCATGCAGATTCCACTTCAGGATGTGGCCGGGTTGATCAAGGACGCGCCGTGTGAGCAAGTGGTGGAGTCGATTGCTGCTGCGGGTATGCAGCTGGAGGAGGAGATCCGGCGCAGCACGCTGCTGCTCGGCAAGATTCAGGAGATTCAGGCGGAGCTGGCGCAGGTCGGCGCATCCCTATATACGTGCAAGATGAAGCAGGTGCCGGGGATGTACCGGATTCAGCAGACGAACAAGAATCATTTGCTGCAAAAGGAGGATCTCAAAGACACGGTCCAGGCGTGGATGGAGCTGCTGCCGTTCACCTTTTATTCCTTCCGGGTTGAGAATAAGGCAGGCGAATGTATCTGTGGATTAGGGGATCTGGAGTATAGCTGGGGACTTGGCCTGCTTGCGGAGGATCAGGAGAAGCTCGGGGTCTGCTTGAACGATGGCGTGGAGGTTCTGGAGCCGGCGACCTGCATCTCTGCCGTCATTGTCAGCGGCCACGAGGATTACCTGGAGCGGGGAGCGTTCGGGTTCATGCTGGACTATGTGAAGGCACGGAATTATAAGATTAGCGGGGACATCAGCGGTAAAATTCTGTTCACCGAGCGCACGAATAACGGCAGCAAAACGTATCTGGAGATTAATATCCCGGTAGAATCGGATGAAGGGTCCGCCCTACTTTGAGAAAAGTTTCACATATTGTTCATTGACCTTGGTACAGTACCAAGGTTTACACTGTGAGCGGTAGTCAGCAGTCCTATTAGAGAGAGAAACGGGGCTGCATTAACCACACAGGGGGAGAAATTGATGCGTAAGCAAGCAACAAAACAGGTGTTTCTATTCACCGTATGTCTGGTATTGGTCCTGTCGCTCCTCAGCGGCTGCAGCGGTAACAATTCCGCCGCACCGGCAGCCTCAGAGCAGCCGTCCGCTTCGCCGCAGGCATCACAGCCAGCGGATACAAGTGCTGTACCGGCAGACTTCAAAGCGGGAACCTATAAAGCAGAGGCCGAAGGCAAGGACGGCAAGATTCAGGTTGAGGTAACTCTTGACGATCATTCGGTCATTACCGGGATCAATGTGGTCAGCCAGAACGAAACCGCCGGAATCGGGGTGGAGGCGATCAACAAGGTCAAGGAGGAGATTCTATCCGGCCAGACCCTGAATATTGATGCCGTCAGCGGTGCGTCCGAGTCGAGCAAGGCGATTCTGACCGCTGTGGAAGACGCGCTTAAGCAGGCGGGCGGCAATGTGGAGGCTTTTAAAACAAAGGCTGTAGTGAAATCGGGAGAAGGCAAGACCGAGCAGCTGTCCGCAGATGTGGTCGTGGTTGGTGCAGGTGCGTCCGGTGTGTCGGCAGCGGTATCGGCAGCTGATAAGGGCGCAAAGGTGATCCTGATCGAGAAAACAGCGACGATCGGCGGCGCGAGCAACCTGTCCTGGGCGGGCAAATTCTACAACTCCTCCGCCGCAGTAAGCAGCGGGCTTAAAGTAGAAGTCGAGAAGGAGATTGCCGACTGGATCGTGAACAATCACTGGCGCGTGGATGCGGCGGCGATCCGCCAGTACGTCACGAAGTCGGGCGAGACCTACGATTGGCTGACAGGCAAGGGCTACACCACTACCTTCCTTAACTTCGCCGGGGAACAGCTTCATATGCTGCCTCCTTATGAGACCCGCCAGGAGCTGCTGCGCAAGATGCTTGCAGCATCCGTAGAGAAGGGCGGCGGACAGGTGATCACGGAGGCCACCGCGCAGAAGCTGATGACTGGCGCTAACGGAGAGGTGACCGGAGTCGTTGCTAAGAAGTCTGACGGAACCACCCTGGAGATTGCAGGGGCAAGCGTTGTAATGGCTACCGGCGGGTATGCCGGGAATAAAGAGATGGTTAAGGAAGCTTTTGGCTTCGAAGGCCTTAATGGCGGGCTTGGGCAGAACATCGGCGAAGGGCTGAAGATGTCCTGGGAGATCGGCGCGAAGGTGCCGGATAACTTCGGCGGACAGATGCTTCACCAGACGCTGGCCAGAGCTACAGACAAGCTGAAGACACAGTACGAGGCGTTTGAAGCCAGCTATCCGATGATGCTGTCTTACCTGCCAACCCTGATGAATGTCGGCCCTTCGGGCGCAAGATTCAGAGATGAGGCGGCGACGCTGACTGCGGTTGCGGCAGCGAATACCAGTGCTTTTAACGGAGCTTATCATCTGGTTATTGTCTCGCAGGCGCAGCTCGATGCGCTTAAGACCAAGGGAATGAAGGGGCTTCAGGCACCTAAGCTGCCGGGTATGCCGCCGGAATTCTATGCATCTTATAAAGACAAGTTCACGCTGGAGCAGCCTTGGAAGGATGCCGACAAAGTCTTCGAATCCATGGTAGCGAACGGCGATGGCTTCAAGGGAAATACGCTGGAGGAGCTGGCGAAGAATGCAGGGATGGACCCTGGAGTATTTGCCGCTGAATTCAAGCTCTATGAGGAAGCAGCGAAGACGGGCACTGATACGGAGTTCGGCAAGGCGAAGGAATATCTGGTTCCCATGGGCAGCAGCGGGCCTTATTACGCCGTTATTGCCGAGATCAACAACCTCTGTTCGGTTGGCGGTCTGCTGGTAAATACCAAGTTCCAGGTACTGAATGATAAGCGGTTGCCGGTCAAAGGACTGTATGCCGTGGGCGTGGAGTCTGAAGGGGTGCTTTTCAATGATACCTATGTAGGCAACGGAGTTGGACTGGGTTACTCCTTCACCTCCGGGCGGCTTGGGGGCGAGGATGCGGCAGCGGGCGCATTGGCTAAGGAATAGCCTCTTTATAAGTAATTCTCCTCTTTTCGCCGATAAAGAGTTGTCCTGAACTTTACGCGCGAGAAGAGGAACGTCCGATGTATATTCCCATATCACGAATCAACGCCGCTTCGCTGACCCGCTCATCGCAACAGGCGGACCACACTTCAGCCGGGTCATCTTCGCTCAGCTTCCCGGAGATGATGGCGGCTGTGGGAGCGGCAATTGAGGATCAGGCACGCAGAATCAAGGCAAGGTACGGTCTGTCCGTCCGAATTATGGCGGTAGCCAAAGGCGGCAGCAAGGGGAAGAAGACTAATGCAGGAGACCGGAGGGATCAGCGGGAGCTTGTAATCGCTCCGAATATTCTGCAGCAGATGAGCAAAGATCCTGTGATGCAGCGTAAGGTCTATGGCTACCTTGACGAGTATGTGCGCGAGCCGTACCCCTCGCCCGGCCATAGCCTGATTGTTCACAGGGACGGCACCTCCACCCTTCTTCCTGACGCCGCTAGACCGGCAGCAGTGCAGGAGATTACCCATCTACATACCGGGCAACCGGAAATCGCGGGCAGCTTATACGATCAGGACAGACTCAAGCAGCTCGCGTTCCTCCGGGCCAGAAGAGCAGGCAGGCACCGGTAACAGCGTGTAATCCGCAAATAAGATCCCTGAATCCATGTGATGTGGAGGCGGGGGTCTTTTTGCTATCCTCCGCGTCCCTGAGGCGAACAATGGCCTATCCTCCTGCATAGCATATAGCACCTGCTTGCTATTTGTAAGTGGAAAGGGGGCGCATGGCTAATGGGTATCCAGCTTACTGCGATTCATTGGGTGTATCTGGTGTTTATTGTGTTCATTCTGGCGCTGCTGATCAAGCGGCGTGATACAACCATGATCTGTGTGACCGGGATTCTGGCGCTCGGGCTGCTGGCAACGGCGACGCTTAGCGGGTCGGTGTCGGGGATCTTTAACTCTTTTGTCTATGCGACTAAGGAGCTGCTCGGCACTATAATGATTATCTCCATTATCGTGGCGATGAGCCGGATTCTGATTATAACAGGTATCAACGAGACGATGGTATCGCCGCTCACCCGGTTCCTGCGCACACCGGCGATGGCCTACTGGGGAATCGGACTGATTATGATGGTAACCTCGTTCTTCTTCTGGCCTTCTCCTGCGGTAGCGCTGGTCGGGGCAGTTCTGCTGCCGGTGGCGGTCCGGGTCGGCCTGCCTGCGCTGGGCGCAGCGGTAGCCATGAACCTGTTCGGGCACGGGATCGCCCTCTCCGGCGATTATATTATTCAAGGCGCTCCGAAGCTGACGGCGGATGCCGCCGGTCTTCCGGTGTCCAGTGTAATGCAAGCTAGTATCCCTCTGGTTGTTGTGATGGGGATTGTCACTACGGTAAGCGCATTCTGGATGATGAAGCGGGACCAGAAGAACGGCACCTGGAGAGATGGCCTGGTCGCTTCGCCGGGAGCAATAGAGCCGCTGGCTGACGCGGGGACGGACGATGAAGGGCAAGTCCTCATGAGTGACCGTCTGCGAAAAGGGCTAGCCATCGCCATTCCGCTGCTCTTCCTGCTGGATGTGACCGGCATGTTCGTGCTTCACCTGCAAGGCGGTGATGCTACCGCGCTGGTCGGGGGAACCGCCGTGCTGATCCTGATTGTCGTTACCCTGCTGGCCCATCGCGGCCAGGGGCAGGGGCTGGAAAAAATCACAGCCTATCTTATTGAAGGCTTCATCTTCGGCTTCAAGGTCTTCGGGCCAGTCATCCCGATTGCCGCCTTCTTCTATCTGGGCGACGCCGCCTTCACCGAGCTGTACGGCAAGGTGCTGCCGGACGGCTCGCACGGCATCGTGAACGACCTGGGCGTGGCCCTGGCGGATCACGTGCCGCTGAACGGGGCGGCATCCGCCGTAACGCTGACGGTGATCGGCGCGATCACCGGCCTCGACGGCTCCGGGTTCTCCGGCATCTCGCTGGCCGGCTCGATTGCCGGGCTGTTCGCCGCCGCGATCCACTCCGGCGCGGCAACGCTGACCGCCCTTGGGCAGGTGGCCGCCATCTGGGTCGGCGGCGGCACCCTGATTCCGTGGGCGCTCATTCCCGCCGCTGCGATCTGCGGCGTCAGCCCGTTCGAGCTGGCCCGGCGCAATCTGAAGCCGGTCCTGCTGGGTCTGGCGGCCATGACGATTGTCGCCATGTTCCTGGTGTAGGCGCCGCTTAGGATTCCATCCCCTCCACCCGCCAGGGTGCATACGGACTCCAGGCCCACCACCACTCGGCGCATATGGACCCCAACGCTGTAATTCCATAGCCACCACCACTCGAGTACACACAGACCTGGGCGCTGTAACTTCATAACCTCCGCCACTCAGGTACGTACGGACCCCAGCGCCGTTATTTCCAGAAATCAGCCTGTTTTCGAACCCATGCGGACTCCAGAGCCTTTATTACTCCCATTTGGCCCAATTCGGCCTTGCTTTTGGAGGGATAAGGTCTCTCCAGTCCGCATGGAGCGCAAGGCCACGGTTTTGAGAGTAATAACGACCGTACGGTCCGCATGGAAAAAGAGTGTGCGAAAAGGGGACAATCCCCTCCACCCGCCCAGGCGCACACAGCCCCCAGTACCGTGATTTGCGGACCCCAGCCTGTTCCCCCAACTCACACGTAGCGCCAGTTGCTGCCCGCCACTACCAGTTAGATATTCGCCCCGGGTGAACCCCGCGCCTACAATCCGCATAAGATTTCCTTCCCTAATCCATCCTACAGAAGTACGGACATTGTGATAGAGGGGGAAGGATCTTATGAAGCACTACGAATCCAGTCTGCGTACCAACAGTACGGTCGATCAGGCGCATGATGCGGTGACGAAGCTGCACAACGCTGTAACCCAGGCTTCGAGTCATCCGACCAGTCAGATGCTGGATCAGGCAGAGAACAGCCTGGAGCACGCTGAGGAAGCCGTGCGCCATGCCCCGGAAGGTTCGGTCGGCAGACAAGGGGTAGAGCTGGTCCAAGAGAGGCTGGAGGAAGAGAAGCGCAGATTGTCTTCGCTGGATGGGCAGGCAGGCGAGTCCCAGGATTAGAGCCTGAACCAGGGTAAGGTGAACAGGTACTCCCGGAGTTGATCCGGGAGTGCCTGTTTGCTGTTAATGGTATCCGAGGCCCGAATGGGGGCTTGTGCAATCATTTGCTGTAAAAAAGGTTATAAGGTAATGACGAGACCATTCAGGGGAGGTACATACCTATGCCAGAAGCGGACAACACCGGTTCATGGAGTCCTCCGGAGACACCGGAGATGCTGCGTGCCGCGCTTAAGGAGATTACCAAGTGGGAGAAGGAGCAGAATAGGCTGATGATCTGGGACCGGATTACCCGGTTGCCCTTCAAGCTGCTTGATGCAATTACGCCAAAGGTTATCCATGATAAGGTAGGCCGGCTGCTCGATGAACTGGGCGGCTACATCCAGAACGGCGGCAACTATCTGGTGGCCGGGCGCAAGGTGGGCAAGCTGATGGAAGAGACAAGCCGGGCGGCGGGCGCTTCGGAAGACGGGCCGTTCCCGCTGGCTGTAATGGATGCCGTAGCGCTCCGGCTTGCGGATAGAAGCCGGAATACGGCTACGGCGCAGGGGGCGACCACGGGCTTCGGCGGGATTTTCACACTGGCTGCGGATATTCCGGCCGTCCTGGGCCTCTCCTTGAAGGCGATTCAGGAGATTGGCTTGTGTTATGGCTACGATCCGACCGATAAGGCGGAGCGGATCTTCACCGTGAAGGTGATGCAGTTCGCCTCCTCCGATGTGGTGGGGAAGCGCACGCTGCTGAAGGAGCTGAATCTGCAGGCAGGCGGGGACGGCAACATTCTCGCCGCAACCAAGGAGACCGTGTCCAGGATTCAGGGCTGGAAGGAGGTAGTGACTGTATACCGCGACAATTGGGGCTGGAAAAAACTGCTCCAGACCATTCCGGTCGCAGGTATGTTCTTCGGCGCTTACCTCAACCGGAAGACGCTTGAAGAGGTCACAGAGGCTGCGCGGATGCTCTACCGCAAAAGACGGATTATCTCCAGACTGGCAGAGCTGGAGCAGAGATGATACGCTGAGGGTACTGTAGCAGGGAACGCACGGATAGGAGAGAGAAGATGAAATACACAGTTCCACAGCATGACACCCAGGAATTGATCCGGCAGGCGGAGTCCTTCATCACGGCCTGCTATCAGGAACTGGGGTTAACAGAGGGCGAACGGGACCTGCGTCTGGCGGACATACGCGAAGAGGTGCAGCGCACAGGTACATACAGGCATACGGGAGAAGAGCTGGCGCACGGAGCAAGGATGGCCTGGCGCCATAACAGCCGCTGCATCGGAAGACTATTCTGGCATTCCTTAGATGTGATTGACGCCCGCAGAGCAGAGACTGTAGCGGAGGTCGCGGAGGCGCTGCTGCATCATATGAAGCATGCCAATAACGGCGGCCGTATCCGGCCGGTCATTACCGTCTTCCGCAGTGAAGAGGAGCAAGACCATGCCATCCGGATCTGGAATCATCAGCTCATCCGCTATGCCGGTTATCCCGGGGACGGGGAGCATCCGCGTGCCGGTGACCCGGCCTCGGACGAATTCACCGCAGTCTGCCTGAAGCTGGGCTGGCAGGGTACCGGCGGGGACTTCGATATTCTGCCGCTCGTGATCAGCATCGGCGGGGAGGAACCCCGCTGCTTCCCTATCCCGGCAGGACTTGTACAGGAGGTGCCGCTCAGCCACCCGGAGATCCTGCAATTCACGGAGCTAAGGCTGCGCTGGTATTCCGTTCCGATTGTCTCGGACATGTGCCTGGAGATCGGCGGCATCCGTTACCCGGCAGCGCCATTCAACGGCTGGTACATGGAGACGGAGATCGGCTCGCGGAATTTCGGCGATACGGACCGCTACAACCGTCTGCCTGCGGTGGCTGATCTTCTGGGCCTTGACCGCTCCACTAATACCTCGCTGTGGAAGGACCGGGCGCTGCTGGAGCTGAACCGTGCCGTCCTCTATTCCTTCAAGCAAGCGGGGGTTAGTATTGTGGATCATCATACAGCGGCAGACCAGTTCGTCCGCTTCCAGGAGCAGGAGAAGCAGCAGGGGCGTGAGGTATCCGGTAAATGGGGCTGGCTGATCCCGCCGATGTCGCCTTCCTCCACGCCGATCTGGAATGATAACAAGCTGCGTGATTTGCAGCTAAGCCCGCGCTTCGTCTACCGGAAGAAGCAACAGGCGGACCCTGGGAAGCATGAGGTAGCGGAAGCGAAGGGCTGCCCTTTTCATCAGTCTATGAAGAGTGATTGATCAATAACCAATCGTTGCTGGAGCGGATGCTTCGGCATAAAGGGGAGGCCTATATGAATAAGCGATCCGGCAGGCCATGCAGGCTGGAATGCTGGAGGTCATTCGTCTGATGGAGAGTAAGTTCACTGTTGCCGGGTTTGCGCATCCTGAGGTGAAGGTGAGCACCTTCCTGGCTAATTCGATGCTGTGCAATATGGCGCTTACGCTGAACATGCCGGAATTGAAGCCGATGCGCAAGTAACCTATGGGCCTGAGAGTGGAGTGTAATTATTAGTGACTGATCAATTACCTGCATGATTTGTAGCCGCGCAGCCGGATTTTTTAATTTCCTCTTATAGCTCAAGGGTAATTTGCACAAGATAGAAATAGTCACGTTACCCATTCTGTGATACTATTTATTTCTATATCCAATGAGGAAGTGAAGCTTAATGATCAGCATTACCATTCCGTCACCGGAAGTTATTATTTACAAGCAAGCTAACCCTGAGCTGAGCCATATTTACGGATTCACCGATTTCCACCTGATTACCCGCGAAGCCGGCGGCATCTTCATGTTCTACAATGATCAGGACGAGCTGCTGTTTGTGGGCAAGGCCCGCAAGCTGAGACCGCGGATCAAGAAGCATTTCGAGGACAATGTATCCGTAATGAAGTCCCACCGCGACGAGGTTACCCGCATTGAAGTCTGTATCATCGAAGATCCAGTGGACAGAGAGATTTATGAGACATACATCGTGAACAAGCTTCGCGCGAAGTACAATGTTGAGAAGGTTCTGTATAAATAAGGTTTGGCGAAAAGGCGTGGTCCCTGCGGACTGCGCTTTTTATTTTCCCGGCTCAAAAGCTCCTAACTCCGCAGTGTTTCCTCTTGTTTTAATAAACGAAATTTGAGACAATAAGGTATTGTTGCTGCTAATGTCCCTGTCAAGGTAGAATAGATAGATTGAACTTTAATGTTTTGAAAAGAGGATATGAAATGAATAAAGAATCCATTTATGGATTGACTTTGGAGCAATTGACGGCATGGCTGCTGGAGCATGGCCACAAGAAATCCCGGGCCACCGCTGTCTGGGAATGGCTGTACCGCAAGCGGATTACCAGCTTCGCCGAGATGGACGGAATGAATCAGGAATGCATAGAGCTGCTGGAACAGCATTATGTATTTCAGACGATGGAAGAGCACGTGAAGCAGGAATCAGCGGACGGTACGGTGAAGTTCCTCTTCCGCCTCCAGGATGGCAACCTGATTGAGACGGTGATGATGCGGCAGAAATACGGCTTGTCCGTATGTGTCACCACTCAGGTCGGTTGTAATATAGGTTGTAGCTTCTGTGCAAGCGGGTTGCTGGCGAAGAGCCGGGACCTGACCAGCGGCGAGATCGTGGAGCAGATTATGAAGGTGCAGCATTACCTGGATCAGGCCGGTCTGGGCCAGAAGGTGACCCATGTCGTGGTTATGGGCATCGGCGAGCCGTTCGATAACTTCCGGCATCTGCTGAACTTCCTGATTACTATCAAGGACCACAAGGGTCTGGCGATAGCCGGCAAAGGAATTACCGTATCCACCAGCGGCCTGGCGGACAAAATCAGAGAATTCGCCGACGCTAACATGCAGGTTAATCTGGCGATCTCGCTGCATGCCCCGAATAATGAGCTGCGGACACAGATTATGAAGATTAACCGGGCCATTCCTATAGAGAAGTTAATGCCGGCGATTGATTACTATCTGGAGAAGACGAACCGGAGAATCACGCTGGAGTATATCCTGCTGAAGGATATCAATGACCGCGAGGAGCATGCGCTGGAGCTGGCCGAGTTAATCGGAGACCGCCGCCAGTTGGCGAACGTCAACCTGATTCCGTATAACCCCGTGGATGAGCACAGCCAGTATCAGCGGAGCGAGCGGGAGTCGGTGCGTGCGTTCTTCGATACGCTGAAGAAGCAGGGCGTCAGCGTCAGCACCCGGCTGGAGCAGGGCGTCGATATTGATGCGGCCTGCGGACAACTGCGCAGCAAGCAAATCAAGAAGACCAAAGGCAAAGCCGCAGATACTGTGTTACAATAATCTGGCAGTGAATTGAGAAATGAGGAATGCAACTTGTTGACATTTACAAGCTACACCGTGGAGAACGTAAGAGATCCTTTTAATATTCTAAGCGGCAAGCGATATGAGTTCGTCGTGAATATTGATGTGCCGGAGGATGATGAGCTGTACGTGGAGAACGGCGTGTCCGCACGCGTGATTGTCAAAGTGGAAGAAGAGCAGACAAGCATTGTCAGCTACGATCTGCTGGAGACCTCGTCAGGCCAGCTGCTCGATTTCGATATGGAAGAAGATGAGCAAGCCGCGCTGCTACAGTTCTGTTCGGAGCATGTTCCTGCATAGGACAAGGCGGCAGTGGTCTCACAAAAAAGGAACTGTAGATTTCAGCAGTTCCTTTTTTTTGTGCAAATCTACAAATGGATTCGCGTTCAAGCCCCGGCTTCACTAGCCCAGGCAGCCTTCCACATAATAATGAATCTGCTTGTTCCACCATGGCCAGTCATGGCTGACATCATGGCCCCAGTAGTCGATCCGTGCAGGAATGCCCTTCTGCCCCAGCACCTCCTGAAGCAGCCGGGTCTCATGCAGCATCTCGTCCTCATACGCCCCTTGACCGACACAGGCGATAATTGTGCTGCTGCGGTACTGGTTCAGATAATGCTCATCCGTCAGCCCCGGCAAGTAATGCAGCGGTGAATTGAGGTAGACGTCCCCGCTCATATAGTCGCCGAAGAAATAATAGGTCGAGTAGACGCCGCTCAGGGCGATCAAGGTATCGAAATAGTACGGATAACGGAAAAAGAAGCTGGCGCTGTAATAAGCGCCCATCGAGCAGCCGGAGATCAGAATACGCTGGTCGGTCCCGCCGTTGCTGCGTTTGCTCTCATGGAGGATGCCGGGAATCAGCTCATGCGCAATATATTTGTCATACTGTTCATGGCGGTGTATCCGGTCCTCGTTGTTCCAGTGGGTGGAGAAGAAGGTCTCCTCATCCAGACTGTCACAGGCCCAGATCTGCAGCTTGCCCGCTTCAATGAAGGACGAGAGCGTATCGATCATGCCCGAATCCTCATATTGATAAAAGCGTCCAAGCGAGGTGGGGAAGACGAGCATCGGTTTGCCGGCGTGGCCGTATATTTTATACTCCATGTCTCTGCCCAGGTTGTGGCTGTACTCCTTATGGTAGCTAATCCTCATCCGTTAACACATCCTATCCCTCTTCTTGTTGAATATAGCCTCTAATGTCTCTGACCTCCGAAAGCTCGGGTGAACGGAACTGATAAGCACTGTTGCCCATCGCTCTGCTGAAGACCTCTTCAATCTCGTCATAACTAACAATCTTCCCGCCGAATTCACGGTAGATGTCCTCATGGCTGTGAGCGTAATGCTTATGATTCTTGCGGCTGGCATAGCCGGTATAATATTTGCCTTCGTATGGACCGCCGACCTCATTGTGCACAACCATGCTGGCCCATTCCTTATAGATATTAACATCATAGGCGAAGTTAATCGCATCGGTCATCCAGGCGCCGGGCGGGCGCATATTCACTTCCAGGGCAATAATCCGGCCATCCTTGTGCGATTTGAACAGCTCGATATGGAAGAACCGTTCCCGGATGTCAAAAGCCTGCAAAATGCTCCGCCCCGCCTCCTCGACCTCCGGGCTGATCTCCCGCAGACAGAAGTAGTAGAGGTGATTGTCCGTATTGACGACGTCCATCACACTGTTCTCGAACAGGTGGCTGACCGCGAAGCGTACATTCCCGTCCCTGTCCACCAGCCCGTCATAGGTGAGGATGACCCCGTCTATGAATTCTTCAATAATGAAGGCTACATCCTCCGGCTTCGTGTCAAAAAAGTGCTGGAGCTCCTCTTCATTATTAATCTTGTACGTATTACTGGCCCCCGAGCCCAGATCGGGCTTCACCACCAGCGGGAAGCCGGCGCTCTGGATGAAGCTCTCCACGCTCTCACGCGTTGTGCCTGTGGAGAACTGGACGGTGCTAACACCGCTTTTGTGGAAAAAGTCCTTCATCTTGGACTTCTGCTTCAGGTTATGGACGAAATCCGACTTGGTGCCGTAGATGTTGAAGTCCGTCCGGATAGCCGCATCCTGCTCCAGCCAGTATTCATTCAGCGACTCGAAGCGGTCAATCTTGCCGTATTTATGGGTGAAATAGCCGGCAGCCCGCAGAATCTCCTCATAGCTCTCCAGATTGCTTACCTTATAGTATTCGGTCAGTGCCGATTTCAGCTTGTCCTCCAGCTGGTCATAGGCTGCATCGCCAATCCCAAGCACCGTGGCCCCCTGCTCCCGCAGGTGCGTACAGAATTCAGCGCTGTTCTTGGGGAAATGCGGGGAAAAGAAAATAAAGTTCATGCAGACCGGCCCCTTTGGCTAAAATGTAATTCCGAGTTAATTTGTATGATTAATTTAATCTAATCTACCAGCTTCGCCAGCATCCGTCAATCCTCTTCGTGCTATTTTTGCTGCAGAGTTCGGTTGAGCCGGGCGAGCAGTCCGCTGAAGAGTCCGCAATCCTCCGGGGACCAGTCCTCGAAGATCTGCCCGTAGCGCTCCAGCCGGATGTCCCGGGCCTCAGCGAAGGTCTGTGCACCAAGCATTGTAAGCTGAAAATAGCTGGAGCGCCCATCCTGCGGATCAGGTACCCGTTCCACATAGTTCTTCGCCTCCAGGACGCTCGTCTGCCTGCTGATGGTAGAGGTGTCGAGGCCGAATTGTTCGGCAAGCGCCTTAACACCTACCTTGTCGTGCATCGACAGATGTTGGAGCAGGGTATACGAGGAGCGGTCCAGCCCGCCATGCTTCTTATCCAGCGAGCCGTGGCGGATCAGCGTAATCAGCTCCTGGTTCAGAGCTTCGAGGTGCTTGTCCTTCTGTTCATCAGCCATAGTTAGATTCCGTCCTTTACCGGTTACTTTGTCATATGTCTACCTAGTATAATTGATAATACCGGCCTTATGCTAAGGCTACCTGATTATGAAAGCGCAGGGGATGACGATGGGCGTACAGGATATTTTCCTGATCGCTACGGCAGTGGGGCTGCTGGCTATTCCGCTGACCTTCCTCCTGAGAGGCGGCAACGGCAAGCCTGCAGCGGCCCCTGCTCCGCAGGCGGAGGCTTGAAGCCGGGACTCTGCCCTAAATACTCCTTTATCATGCGTTATAGCGCTTTCTCTTCGCATGTTGGGCGATTATGAGTTAGAATACTATAAAGCGAGCAAATAATAGGAGTTGTATACATGTCCAACAATGATGAAGTATTTTTGACCAAAGAAGGCCTGGCCAAGCTGGAGGAAGAGCTAAGAGAGCTGAAGGGAGCAGGGCGTAAGGAACTTGCCGCCCGGCTTAAGCTGGCGATCAGCTACGGCGATCTGAAGGAGAACAGCGAATACCACTCCGCCAAGGAGGATCAATCCTTCATGGAGACCCGCATTATGATTCTGGAGAAGATGCTGATCAAGGCGCAGATCGTGGATGCCAGCAATCTGGATCTGAGCACAGTCAGCGTAGGCTGCATCGTTATCCTCAATGATGTGGAGTACTCGGAGAAGATCGAATATAGAGTGGTTGGGCCGGCGGAAGCCGATGTGCTGGACAACAAGATCTCCTACGAGAGCCCGCTCGGCAAAGAGCTGATCGGCAAAAAGGTAGGCGATATCATCAGCGTCAATGCCCCGATGGGTGTCATCAAATACGAGCTGCTTGAGATCAAAATGCTGTAAACCGAAGTCTTAACCGGAATCCCGTGGCCCTTAATTTAAGGGCGCGGGATTTTCTTTATGTTTTGGGCTCCTCCGCAAAGTACTTGAGTCACCATCGAGGCTTACTCCCCATTTTGTGGGGTTTGGGTATGTCTGGCTGCCATAGGCAATTGCTATCAAGGATATTGATTCCTTGTCTTAGACGCTCCCTGCCGGGAGGGTTATAGTAGAAATAACTACTACATAGAGGAGTCCTGGCTTGTGATTCAGACTGTACTCACGACACTTGTTGAGGTCATCGTACCGCTGTCCATTCCGGTGGCCGCCGGAGCGCTGCTTGGACGGTATAAGCAGCTTGATACGAAGCCTCTGCTGACGCTGTACCTGTATTTTCTCAGTCCGGCTATTATTCTCGACACGCTGGCTACGGCAGATATCTCCTTCGATGATGTCTATAAGACACTCTCATTCTCGCTGCTGAATCTGTTCCTCTTATGGGGCGTGGCGACGTTGATTGGCAAAATGCTCAAGCTGGCTCCGCCGGAAGCCGCCGGTCTTACGCTCATCTCCACCTTCACGAACAGCGTCAATTACGGTCTGCCGCTGGTGCTGCTGGCCTTCGGCCAGCTGGGCCTGGACAAGGCATCGGTCTATGTCATCGCCCAGATGGTGATCGTGAATACGATCGGCGTGTATTTTGCCGCCCGGTCACAGTTCTCCGTGCGAAGCGCGATGAAGTCAGTCTTCTCGCTGCCAGCCATCTACGCCGCCATTCTGGCGCTGCTGCTGCGGGCGCTGGGCCTGCATATGCCGCATGAGCTGGCTTCGGGGGTGTCGATGGTCGCCGGTGCATACTCGCCGGTTGTGCTGGCCATTCTCGGCGCGCAAATGGTGAAGGTCAGAGCCGCGCATACGGAGCGCAATGTGCAGCTGGCTTTCTGGACGGGGCTGACCGTCCGGCTGCTGCTGGCTCCGCTGCTGGCCGCGCTGGTGCTGCTCGCCCTGAACATCACAGGCACCCTGTTCGCGGTGCTGCTGATTCTGGCCTCCATGCCGGTGGCAGTCAATTCCGTCGTCCTGGCCGAACGCTTCGGCAGCTCGCCTGCACTGGTCTCGCGCTGTATCGTCTGGACGACGCTAGCCTCCTTCCTGGTCCTGCCGGTGCTGATTGCGGCGGTGGGGGGATAGGGGGGCAGGGGACTGCTGTTAGGGTGAAGCTATCATAAGTAGGGCGAAATTTATTATAGTACTTATATTGTCTATTAATAGATTCTAAATTTTTGTAAAATAGTTAGAAGGGGGGATTTTGGTGCCAAGAGACAAAGCATTTAATACTATTTTTGATCAGATTCGGTTATTGAAAAATAGGGGTTTGCAAATTAATAATTTGAGCTCTGCTAAAGAACATCTTAAAGATAAGAACTATTTTGATCTTATAAATGGTCATGAGACACTCCTACTTGATGATGCAAAACGATCACCTAAGAAATATACTAAAAAGTCATTTGATAATTTTTTAAGGCTCCATGATTTTGACAAACAATTTTCGAGCCTAATACTAAAGAAAATATCTGAGTTTGAAACTAAATTAAAAACAACAATCTCATATCATTTTTGTAAAAATCATTGCTCAACTTTGGCAGAAAACAACAACTATATAGACATAAATCATTATAATAAACCAGGATTAACTGATGGTCCAAAACAATATGTGAAATATTTTTACCATTCCAATGATCAAGAAAAAACACATAAATTATTTAGAAGTAATTATAAGTATAGAGGAAAATTCAGAGGTGCATTTAGCGGAATTGTAACGTATCAGCCTTCGAAGACAATACTAAACGGAGTCTTTACTGGCCGTTTTGGATCTTCTTCGATAAGGGAAGTAAAAGCGGGCATCTGTACATTCTATAACTCAAACCAAAAAACACTTTTAGCTGCACTTAATACAGTAAGTACAACCTCAGGATCAACTGTATCTCTCAACATAAATATACAAAGAGAAGAAACTATACAAGGTTTAAACTATATTGATGATTGTAAGCTGAAATTCTCATATATTAATGATTATAATAATCCACCATTCTGGGTTGTCATTAAAACACTCATGTTAAACGATTTAATTATATTAATGTATGGATTAAAAAAGCGTACGCTTGATGGGATTTTAAGAGATTTTAATTTGAAGCCCTACGAGAAGGAGAAGTTCATAAACTCTCTAGAGATAATTAGGGAGCTACGAAATTCCTGTGCTCATTTTGAACTGGTTAATCGGTTTAGGACATCACATAATTTAAAAGTAAATAATCATATCATTTCTGATTTACATTTATCACCTATGAGATCACAGTATGTAATTAAATTATTCGATGTATTAAAAGTGTTAAGAATGTATATTGATTTAACAGAAATAAAGTTGTTTTTACATAATTTTTGGAATATTGAAAATAAGTATGGTAATGATGATGTTACTTGTGCTCTATTTGAACGGATGGGAAATTCGAAAATAAATGAATGGATCTAAGATGGATTGACTTTAGTACGAATATAAGTTAAAATTGACGCATACAATAACGAATAGCCAAGACGGCGTGCCAAGCTTGCGTAGCTTGCTAAAAGTCCCTAGCCACCTTATTTTTTAATAAGGTGGCTTTGTATTCTTTTGTATTCTTTTGTATTCTTTTGTATTCTTTTGTATTCTAATGTTTGATAATTCCCTTTGAATGGTCTGATGTGAGTATACTTTGGCCAGCACAGCACGCAGTCGTCTGCGTGCTTTTTTCGTGCCAACATAATAATGAACGAGAGAGTGGGTAAAACAAAAGTAATACATTAGACCAAATTCAGAGTTTAGGCCTATTCTCCATGTGGAGTCTTCAAATAGGGGAGAATGCTGATTATTAAGACACAGGTACTTCACTCATCAGTGCATGTACATTCTGGTCGGGGTCCTGAAAGAACGTCATCCAGGTTGCGGTTTGACCCATCTCAGCCACTTTATGCGGCTTGTCCAGGAAATGTACATTCCGCCCGACTAACGTTTCGTACGATGCTTGAATATTGTCAACCTTGAAATAGAACACCGAGCTGGGATGATCGAATCGCGGGTCTTCAGCAATACCCAAGACCATCTGAATCCCGTTACACTCCAGGAAGGTCATGTTTGGGATCTGAAATAACAGATTTAGGCCTAGGGTATCTTGATAGAACCGGGTAGCAGCTTCCATGTCATGTACCCGAATGGATATTTGCCCAATGCCTTTAATTTGAAATTCTGAATGCATTTCAATATCGCTCCCTTGTTATATTGTATGTTCCACGCAGTAAATGTAACATGTGCGGATGAAGCGTTACTTTTCCAAAATCACTTTTTTCTAAACATCCGGGGTGAGAGTCCCGTTCTTTGTTTAAAAACCTTATTGAAGGAAGAGACATTGTCGAAGCCAATACTTAGGCTAATCTCGGTTACACTGCTTTCCGTTTGAGCAAGGAGACGCTGTGCTTCAAGCATCCTTTTTTCGAGGATGAACTGGTGTGGCGTTCTTTTGAAAAAGTGGCGGAAGTTGCGGATCAGATGGTTTTTAGAAAGACAAGCGACTCTTGAAACTTCTTCAAGAGACACATTTTGGTTGTAGTACGCATGCAAGTATTCGTATGCTACGGTCAACCGCCGGAACAGCTCCTCCCTGGTGGCAGGGCGCGTGCCGGGGACGGTATTAATTTCTTGAGAAATCTTCTGATGGACGTTAAGCAGTGCATGAATTAGATTTTGATACTGTTCATCGACCCAGAGATTCTCGCTACCGAGTACAGGTAAGGAGTTCTTGAAGTTCTCGATAAGCGGAGTTATCAAATGACTATGGCGGTATGACTTGGCGTAAAATTGCAACGGGTGCGTTGTTTCTGAAAATGGATCGTCTAAGGACTTCTCTATTCCTAAATGAACGGCTCTATGAACCTCTTCAGCAAAGCCAGTCTTGAAAAATATACAAAAAGAGTCGACTTCGGTTTCTGACTCAATGGCTATAGCGTACTGCTCCCCTTCATTTAACAGGAGGTAGCCCTCTCGCTCAACAGCATAATGGCCGAGTTTTGTTTTGTAATAAGCCCGGCCATTCCGAAATGTCTTTAAGGAAAGGGGGCCAGTGCCTTCCCAATGATGAGTTGTACTTCGCGCTTGCAGCACGAAGTTTTGCTGGAACAAAGGGAATCTGGAGGTTCCCATCTATAGAGTTCATCCCCTTCCACAGTTGGTTGATTCCATTCTACAATAATCCTTACCCATAACAAAGAAGCTCCCTCTTCATCATCTGAAGGTGGAGCTTCTTGTATCTTGTATGCTGTTGGACTCAGTCCGGCTGGCCTTCAGCGACCTGGATGGTGAAGATGAAGGTAGCTCCGCCCACTACATCGGGCTTGGCATAGATCCTACCGCCCATGAGGTCGACCAGCATTTTGCAGATGGACAGTCCGAGGCCGGTTCCGCCGAACTTGCGGTTGATGGTGGCTCCGATCTGGGTGAACGGCTGGAATAGATAGTTCATCTTGTCCGCCGGAATGCCAATACCGGTATCTTCAATAATGAATTCCAGCTCCAGCAGCTGGTCCATGACCTGCCGGAGATGGACATGCACTTTGACGCCGCCGGTGATCGTGAACTTGATGGCATTGCCGATCAGGTTATTCAGTACCTGCCGCAAACGGTTGGGGTCACCGATAAGCAGGGCAGGAATGTCAGGATCAATAGAGGTCTCCAAGGTCAGGCTGCGTTCTCTGGCCAGCGCCCGGAACAGATCAACGGTCTCCTTGACACAGGAGTGAAGATTGAAGAGCTCGTAATCGAGCTCCATTTTACCGGATTCAATCTTGGTGAAGTCCAGGATGTGTGTAATGACAGATACTAGCGCGTGACCGCTGGTATGAATGATCTCGGCCATCTCCTGGTCGTCAGCGGACAGCTCGGAGGAACGAAGCACATCTGACATGGCAATAATCCCGTTCAGCGGGGTGCGGATCTCATGGCTCATCATGGCGAGGAAGCCGCTCTTAATTCGCAGGGCCACCTCGGCGGTCTCCTTCAGCTCGGTCAGGATGCTGTTGGCGGTCTCCAGCTCCTGCGTTTTGAGCTGTAGCTCCTTGCTGGTCTGGTAGAGACGGACGAAGCCGTCAATCTTGCTTTTTAGTACGGTCGGATGGAACGGCTTGGTCAGGTAGTCAATCGCCCCGGCTGAGTAGGCCATCATATAGTTCTCCAGCTCGGAGGTAAGCGAGGTTAAGAAAATGATGGGAATATCCCGTGATTTCTGACGCATCTTAATCCGCTTCGCCGTTTCAAATCCGTTCATCCCAGGCATCAGCACATCCATAATGATCAGGGCGAATTCCTGCTCAAGCAGACATTTCAGCGCATCCATGCCGGTGAGGGCTTGAACCAGCCGGTAGGGCGAATCGGCCAGCAAGGCCTGAAGGGACAGGAGCTCGTCTGCCCGGTCATCTACAACTAAAATATTAATCGGATACTCCATGCTGCCTCCTATTGAATCAACCATAATTTCAGCACGCTCACCAGCTGTGTGGTATTAATTGGTTTGGATATATAATCGTTGGCCCCTGCTTCAAGGCATTTGACCCGGTCTTCCTCCAGGGCGCGGGCGGTCAGCGCGATAATGACAATCTGATCATAGTCCGGGTTAAGCCGGATATGCTCCATCGTCTCGTAACCATCCATCTCCGGCATCATGATGTCCATGAATATGAGCTGGGTGCCGGGGTGGGTCTTCAAATGCTCAAGGGCTTCTCTGCCATTTTGGGCAAAGCTGATCTCCATATTATAACCTTCCAGCACGCTGGATAACGCAAAGATATTACGCATATCATCATCCACAAGCAGAATGCTTTTTCCTGCAAAAGCGGCCTCCGGATTATGAAGGTTCTCAATCAGACGCTGCTTGTCCAGCGGAAGGTCTGCATACTTGCGGTGGAGGTACAGGGCCGTATCGTCATAGAGCCGTTCCATTGAACGCACGTTCTTAATCACAATACTCTCGGCGTAGTGCTTAAGGCGCTGCTCATCTGTCTTGCTGAGATCCTTGCCTGTATAGATGATCACCGGCAGGGTCTGCAGCTTGCGGTTGGTCTTGACCTGCTCCAGCAGGTCGAAGCCGGAAATATCCGAGAGGCCCAGGTCCAGTACCATACAGTCAAAATGATGGCTGGCCAGATGCTCCATTGCTTCTCTTCCGGTGCCAACCGCAATAATGTTCACATCGGGATGGGCGATGAATTCGACAAGGCTGCTGCGCAGAATCTTATTGTCCTCGACAATCAGCAGACTCTTCACCGGACGGCGGATATAAGTCTCGATCTGAAGGAAGGCTGCTTCCAGCTCCGCATAATCATTCGGCTTCTTCCAGAAGGACAAGGCGCCCATCGACAGGCTCTGCTGGTTCTCTTCAGCTGTTGAGATGACATGCACGGGGATATGCCGCAGCTCCGGCCGGCTCTTCAGGCGGCTGATAATGGACCAGCCATCTAGAACGGGAAGATGCAGATCCAGTAGGATCGCATCAGGCTTGTAGGCATGGGCCAGGGCAAGTCCCTGATCGCCCTGGAAGGCGACGATGGCCTTGAAGCCCCGGCTGCGTGCCAGCTCCAGCAGCCGGGCGGCGAATTCGGCGTCCTCCTCGATGATCAGGAGAATAATATCCCCGCTTAGCAGATTACTCCGGTCATCATCCATCTCAGCATATTGCAGCAGCTTCGGATTGGAGATGGAAATGTCGGGCACGAAGGACTCGCGGAAGGCCGGATTCTCGCGGCGGATAGGCTCGGAAGCCGGAATCTCAGGAGAGGCTGCTGCTGAAGCTGCGGCAGCAAGGGTCCGGGCATCCTCTCCTGCTTCCACGGCGGGAATGATCAGGGAGAAGGTGCTGCCCTTGCCCTCTACGGAATCCACCTCGATTCTTCCGCCGAGCAGTGTAGCCAGCTCCCGGCAGATCGTAAGGCCGAGGCCGGTTCCGCCATATTTGCGGCTGGTGGTGCCGTCCGCCTGCTGGAAGGCCTCGAAGATGCTGTCCAGCTTGGAGGCGGCAATGCCGATACCGGTGTCGCTGACGGCGAAGATGACCTCTTCGCCGCTGCTGCGGATCGACAGGGAGACGGAGCCTTGCTCCGGTGTGAATTTGATGGCATTGGATAATAGGTTATTCAAGACCTGCTGCAGTCGGTGGCCGTCGGTCATCAGATAATCAGGCAGCCGGTTGTCAGAATGGACATCGAACCGCAGGTTCTTCTTCTTGGCCTGCTGCTCGAAATGGCGGTAGATATGATTGCTGAGATCCTGCGGGGAGACCGGCTCGATCACAGGGGTCATTTTGCCGACCTCCAGCTTCGCCAGATCAAGAATCTCATCGATCAGCTGCAGGAGATCCTTGCCTGCGGAGAAGATCGTATGGACGTATTCCAGCTGCTTCGCCTCCAGATTGCCGTCCTTGTTCTCGGCCAGAATCTGCGAGAGGATCAGCAGGCTGTTCAGCGGTGTACGCAGCTCATGGGAGACATTGGCCAGGAATTCCGATTTGTACTGCGCGGCCATGAAGATCTCCTGTGCCTGCTCCTGAATCTCCTCCTTCTGCTTCTCGGTAAGCTTGACTTGAAGCAGAAGCTGATCATGGGAGGCGGCGAGCTCTTCCTTCTGGACCTGCAGCTCATCGGTCTGGGCCTGTAGTGTATCCGTCTGGGATAGAAGCTCCTCAGTCTGAGATTGAAGCTCTTCCGTCTGAGTCTGGAGCTGCTCTTTCTGCTCCAGCAATTCATTCGTCTGGGCCTGCAGCTCATCGGCTTGAGCCTTGATCTCCATGGTTTGCCGGCGCGAAATCTCCATTTGATCCTGCAATTCCAGATTGGAGGCGTATAGCTCCTGCGTTTGCTGCTTCAGCTCATCGGCCTGGGCCTCAATCTCGGCTTTTTGCTCCTCTGTCAGCTGCATTTGCGTCTGGAGCTGTTCATTGGAGCTAAGCAGGCTCTCCGCCTGCATCTCCAGCTCTGTCTTCTGGTCATACAATTGCTCAGTCTGCATCCGCAGTTCCTCGGTCTGCGCCATCAGCTCTTCGGTCTGAGCTTCCAGCTCCTGAGTCTGGGCCTGCAGCTCTTCAGTCTGAGCTTCCAGTTCATCCTTCTGCTCCTGTGTCTCACTCAGCAGCTCTTCAATTCTGGCGACATCCGCCAGGGTATTCATCAGCACCCCCATGTTCTGTGCGGTGCGTTCAATCAGCTGCATCTCCTTGGAGCTGAACGGGCTTAAGGAAGCCAACTCCATAACAGCAATAACTTCCTGCTCATGCTTGATAGGAACGATAATCAGTGAGGAAGGCGCCGCCTCCCCCAGACCGGAGCGGACCTTGATATAATTCTCCGGGAGATCGTACAGAACAATCATCTGCTCGTCCAATGCGCATTGTCCGACCAGGCCGCTGCCCAGCGGGATGGCCTCCTGTTGTCCTGCGGAATCATCGAAGGCATAGCCGGCTGCGAAGTTCAGCTGACTGCCCTGCTTCAGATATATAGCCCCATAGCTTCCGCCGACAGCGGTAGCCAGCCTGCCGATGAACACACGCGAGGCCGTCTTCAGCTGGACAGAGCCTTGAAGCAGCAGCGCCATCTCAGACACCTGCGTATTAATCCAGGCCTGCTCCTCAGCTCTAAGCCGCAGCCCGCGCTCTTCTGAGGTTCTATGGTGAAGGTCAGCCGCCAGCCCGAAAAAGGAAGCTGCCAGCTGCCCGAATTCATCCTTCCGCACCGTAGCCGCAGCAGCAGGGTTAAGCTGGTCTGCGGCAATATCCTGCGAGATCTCCTTGATCCGGTTCAGGCCGTGGTCTATATTACGCTGAATACTGTAAAGAAGGCCGATACTGACCAGAATGCCGCCCGCACCCATTCCTGCTGCGAGCAGGCGCGAGCCACCCTCCATAAAGAGGATAGATATAGTAATCATACTGCCTAGCAGCAGTATAGAAGCTGATGTTGCTAACCAAACTTGTTGTTTTATTCTCATTGTCCGCCGCCTTTGTTCAGTTAGGGTAATAATCTATATAATTATATCTTTTATAGGGCTTCAGTGATATAGATGACCTGTAGAAAACGCCGGACAGCTGATATTTACAAGGTTTTTTGGAGTTGTAACCACTTCTGCGTCTAGTTTCATGAAAACTTTGAAATCACCGCAATATACTTAAAATTTTGCTTGTAAGCAGCGATTAGAGCGTGTAAGATATACGAAGGTTTTCAAAACAGACATCATCATAACTCATATAATCTTGGGAATATGGCCCATAAGTTTCTACCGGATAACCACAGTAATTATCCGACTATGAGTGAAATAGCGCATCTAGGGTTCCGTTTCTTGTGCTGCGGCACGGGAAGGGCTGGTCCAAGCGATGCGGACACGTATATGTGTTACACCACCAAGGGACAAAAACCCAGAAGGACAGATTCACTTGAGAGAAACACTCAGGGAATCTGTCCTTTTTTATTTTATCCGTTTTTTATTTCTAAGGAGGAAGATCCGCTGTAATGAAAGTATTGGAAGAACGCATTAGACAAGAAGGCTTGATTCTATCGGAGACTGTACTGAAAGTGGACTCATTTCTGAACCATCAGGTAGACACGGCGCTGACGCTTGCGATCGGGAAGGAATTCGCAGCGGTCTTCGGGGACCGGCAGATCACCAAGGTGCTGACTGTAGAGGCCAGTGGTATTCAGTTCGCCATGGCGGCGGGGATTGCGCTGGGTGTGCCGTTCATCTACGCCAAGAAGAAGAAGGCAATCACCCTGTCCGAAGCGGTGTATTCGGCACCGGTACACTCCTTCACCCGTCAGGAGGACTACCAGATCAGCATCTCGCAGAAATATCTCGGGCCGGACGATACCGTATTGATTGTCGATGATTTCCTGGCTACCGGTGCGGCACTTGTAGGGCTATGCGATATCGTAGCAGAGTCCGGGGCGCAGCTGGCCGGGGTCGGCTGCGTCATCGAGAAGAGCTTCCAGGAGGGACGCGGTCTGCTGGAGCAGCGCGGAATTCCGGTGTATTCCCTGGCGCGGATTGCTTCGATGTCGCCGGGTGAGATTCATTTCATAGATAATGAAGGATTACTCAAGGAGTGTGCAGGATGTTAAGCAAACAGAAGGTATTTGCCCTAGGGCTTCAGCATGTACTGGCGATGTACGCCGGAGCGGTCATTGTACCGCTGGTTGTCGGGGGAGCGCTCAATTTGAACGGTACGCAGATGGCGTATCTGATTGCAGCGGATCTGTTCACCTGTGGACTGGCGACCCTGCTGCAGATTATGGGCAGCAAATATTTCGGAAGCGGGCTGCCGGTAGTTCTCGGCTGTACCTTCACGGCGGTTAGCCCGATTATCGCCATCGCTTCAGGCTCCAATCTGGCGACGGCTTACGGCGCAATCATTATCTCCGGGTTGTTCGTGGTGCTGGCAGCCCCGGTGTACGGGAAGCTGCTGAAGTTCTTCCCGACCGTGGTCACCGGCTCGGTAGTCACAATTATCGGGCTGTCGCTGATTCCCGTCGCGATGAATAATGTAGCCGGCGGCCAGGGAAGCGCCGACTTCGGGCAGCCCCGCAATCTGCTGCTGGCTCTGATCACCCTGCTCGTTATTCTGGCCGTGAACCGGCTGACTACAGGGTTCCTGCGCTCAGTATCCGTGCTGGTAGGTCTGGTAGTAGGCACTGTGATCGGCTATGCCATGGGCATTGTGCATTTCTCTACCGTGACCACAGCCTCCTGGGTCAGTGTCGCACAGCCGTTCTACTTCGGCTGGCCGCAGTTCAGCATCACCGCGATCTTCACAATGATTATCGTGAATATCGTGTCTATGGTCGAATCAACGGGAGTCTACTTTGCCGTTGGTAAGGCGACAGACCAGCAGGTGGAGCAGAAGCAGATCGTGAACGGCCTGCGCTCCGAGGGGCTGGCCATCATGCTGGGCGGCCTGTTCAACGCCTTCCCGTACACCGCATTCTCCCAGAATGTCGGCTTGCTGTCGCTGACGCGGGTGAAGACGCGGAATGTTATTTTTGCAGCGGGCGGAATTATGGTCGTGCTGGGGCTGCTGCCGAAGCTGGCGGCACTGACTACAGTGGTGCCGAATGCGGTGCTGGGCGGGGCGATGATCGTCATGTTCGGCTCGGTCGCCGCTTCCGGTATGTCGATTCTGTCCGATGTGGATCTGCGCAAGGACGGCAATCTGCTGATTGCCGCCTGCAGCATCGCGGTGGGCCTCGGCTCTGCCGTGCTTCCGTCCATGTTCGACCAGCTGCCGGAATTCGCCAGAATGCTGCTGCAGAACGGAATCGTATCCGGGTCGCTGACAGCGATCATCCTGAATATCTTCTTGTCGAAGACTCAGGAGAGTGCGGTTCCTGCAGCCGCCGCTCCGGAAACGAAGTAAAATATTCCACACACGCAACTCTAATAAGATGAACAGCCGATTCCGAAATAAATGGAACTCGGCTTTTTTTTTGCTTCAGATGAACGGAGGCTGTTGTATAATTTATACAATGACAACTAGAAGGGACTGGCAGAGGACATGAGAAAGTATTGGCTGAGCATTCTCGGCAGTCTGGTGCTGGTGTTGATCGTTCCGCTGCTCTCGGTCCTCCAGACGCAACAGATCAAGGGAGACAGGCCCCAGGCGGTGCAGGGTGTGATTGACCTTCGCTCCTGGGACTCCCGCCACGACGGCATTATGAAGCTGGATGGAGAGTGGGAGCTGTACCGTGATGTACTGCTGTCGCCCGTGGATTTCCATCCGCTGAACGCAGGTAAGGAGGTCCCCGCCGCCTCTACGATGATTCAGGTTCCGGGGAAATGGAATGATGATATCTCCGAACAGGGGGAGCGTAGAGCCAAAGGCTATGCTACATACCGCCTCCAGGCGAAGATCACCCCGCGGGAAGCGGTAGTCTATGGTCTGCGTACCAGCAACATCCGCAGTGCCGGTAAGGTCTATCTGAACGGCCAGGAGATTGGAAGCAGCGGAACCCCGGCAGCCTCGGCCTCTGAGGGCAGACAGAATAACATGCCTTTTATGGGATTCGCCTCGGTCACCGGGGATACCATGGAGATTATTGTGCAGGTGGCTAACTACAGCTACTCGTCAGGCGGGATCGTTCAGCCGATTGTGATCGGTAATCAGGCTGCTATTTTGAAGCACAGGGAATTTGCCCTGTTTGTAGACGGGGCTGCACTGATCGGGTTCTTCGTGTTATCCCTGTTCCTGCTAATGTTCTCCAAGGTAAGGGAGAGCCGGGGGGTCACATTGTATCTGGGCTTGTTCTGCATAGCGGCATTTGTCTACATTTTTACGCATGGCGAAAAGCTCATCCTGACAGCGCTGCCCGGATTCCCTTACGAGATTATACTCAAGCTGCAGCTTGCGTCCTCTACACTGGTCTATTATTATCTGCTGTACTATGTCGCCAATTCAGTGAACTACCCGATGTCCATTGGGATGATTAAGGCCTCCAGGCTGGTTACGGCATTCCTGCTGCTGATTGCTGTATTCGTCCCGGCCTATCTGTTCAGCTATCTGGAGGTTCTGCTGCTGACCTGGGGCCCGGTAAGCCTGGGCTTCGTACTCTACTCCATGGTCCAGGGTACCCGGCGAAATCCGAAGAATATGTTCCTGATGATGGTCAGCATCGAGAGCTTGAGTGTGGTAATCATCTATTATCTGGTCAGCTTCATGGGCATGACCTTCAGCTATTTCATCATCTCCTACGAGATTCTCCTGTTCGGGTTCGTGCAGGCGATCTTAATGACCCGGCAATACGCAGCCTCCTTCCAAGAGGTGGAACAGCTCTCCCGCCGTCTGCTGTCGCTTGACGGCTTGAAGGATGACTTCATCTCCGATACCTCGCAGGAGCTGCGGAGGCCGCTGCAGGGGATTGTCAACATGGCCAAGGTGCTGGCGCAGGGTACGGCCGGCTCCATCAGCGCTGCCCAGCAGGATCAACTGCTCACGATTGTCTCTACCGGCAAGCGGCTTACGGCTCTTATCCATGATATGTCGGACTTCGCGAAGCTGAATCACGGCTCGCTCTTCCTGCGCCGGCAGGCCGTCGATCTCCGCATGTCCGCTTCCTCCATTATGGAGGTCACCCGTCAGGTCTACGGCAACAGCCAGCTGGAATTCCGGCTGAGTCTGCCGGGGCAGCTTCCGCTGCTGGAGACAGATGAGCAGCGTTTCGCCCAGATTCTGCATAATTTACTCGCCAATGCAGTGAATTATACGCCCAGAGGCGTGATAACGCTGTCTGCTGAGGTTAAAGAAGAGTATGTTGCCATTATCATAACGGATACCGGCCAGGGGATTGCGCCTGAACGTCTGCGCACGATCTTCGATGCCAATGATCCAAGCGGTCCTGCCGCCAGTAAGGTCTACCGTGAGAACGGGCTTGGCCTCAGCATTACCCAGAGGCTGGTAGAACTGACGGGCGGGGAGATTGAGGTGCATTCCGAGCTAGGGCACGGCTCCATCTTCTGCTTCACCCAGCCGATCCTGAAGAGGAGTAATGCGCTGCTGGAGGAGGAATTCGGAGAGCTTCACGGCTGGGAGACGGCGCCTTCGTACCCGCTTCCCGGAGAAGAACCTGTGCAGCTGCCTTCTGAAGACTGCTGCTCCATTCTGGTAGTGGATAATGATCCTGTTAACCTGCGCGTGCTGGTAGGCGTACTTCAGCTGGAGAACCATTCGGTAATTACGGCCAGCAGCGGAGCTGAAGCGATCCAGATCATCCAGCAGCATCCTGAGCTCGATCTGGTGATTGCCGACTGGGTGATGCCGGAAATGCCGGGTCTTCTGCTCTGCAAGGCCATCCGTGAACGATTCACCTTGTCCGAGCTGCCGATTCTGGTGCTTATGGCGAGCAGCCGCCCCGATGATATCCTTGCAGCCTTCGAGGCCGGAGCGAATGATTATCTGAGCAAGCCGGTGGAGGTGCGCGAATTCAAGGCGCGGATGCAGACCCTGCTGGATATGCGCAAGTCGATCCGCGTATCCGTCCAATCGGAGATTGCCTTCCTCCAGGCACAGATCAAGCCGCATTTCTTATATAATGCGCTAAATGCCATTATCTCGGTCTGTCCGGTGGACCCGGACAAGGCCACAGAGCTGCTGCTGGACCTCAGCCAGTATCTGCGGAGCAGCTTCGACTTCCAGAACCGGGGCCAGACGGTCTCCATGGAGAAGGAGCTGGGACTGGTCAGATCCTATCTGGCACTGGAGCAGGCGCGGTTCGATGAACGGCTGAATATCGAGTTCGATGTGCCGGAGGATGTGATGGCTATGGTTCCGCCGCTGAGCATTCAGCCGATTGTTGAGAATGCCGTTAATCATGGACTGATGCAGAAGGAGGCCGGAGGGACGGTACGGCTTAGAGTCGAGCTGCTGCCCGGCTGCCTCAAGGTAGCGGTTACGGATGACGGTGTAGGCATGACTCCGGAGAAGATTGCGGAGGTCCTCTCGGAAGAGCGGACAGAGGGGGGCATCGGACTGCGCAATATTCAGCGCCGTCTGCTCAAGATGTACGGGGCAGGTCTGAATATCGACAGTGTACCGGGAAGGGGGACAGCCATATCGTACACCATCCCTACCTAAAGACACCTGAGAATGACGAAGAGGAGGTGAGTCTGACAGATGAAGGCGATACTGATTGACGACGAGAAGCCGGCACTGCAGCACCTGGAGCGTCTGCTCCTCAAGGATGGGCGTCTTACGATTACGGGGAAATACACCTCGGCACGCCTGGGACTTGCGCATCTGGAACAGGAGAAGGCGGATATCGTATTCCTGGATATTGGCATGCCGGAGATGAACGGGCTGGAAGCCGGTGAATACATCGCCGGGTTAGACCGGAGCACCCGGATTGTCTATATCACTGCATACAGCGAATATGCCATCGAAGCCTTTGAACTCAATGCTGCGGATTATCTGCTGAAGCCGGTGACCTCCCAGCGCTTAAGCAAAACACTGGAGCGGCTGGAAGTCGGCAAGGAGAGCTCTGAAGCGCAGATACCGCAGCCTTCGGCGTCTGCGGCACCCGTTAAGGAGCTGTCGATCCTTTGCTTTCACCGGCTGGAATTCATAGACAGCACGGAGCCGAGGCGCAAGATGCAGTGGAGAACCAGCAAGGCGCAGGAGGTATTCGCCCTGCTGCTGCATAACCGCGGCCAGTGGGTACTCAAGGATACCATTGTGGATCTTGTCTGGCCGGATTTCAAGCCGGAGAAAGCCGTAGCGAATCTGCATACGACGGTATACCATATCCGCAAGCTGCTGAAGGCTTGGGATATGGAGGTGCTTGTTGAGTTCTCGCAGGAGCGGTACAGGCTGACCAAGGAGCAGGTGCTGCTGGATGTCGAGGAGTTCGAGCTGGGCTATGCCGGTACGCCTGTGGAGTCGGAAGAGGAATGGCTGCGCCGTGAAAATATATTGAAGCTATACCGTGGAGACTACCTGCAAGAGCATCATTACGACTGGGCAGAGATCCGGCGCAAGGAGCTGCAGGTCCGGTATATCCGCATGGCGCTCCATTCCGCCGAATATGAGCTGTCCTCCGGGCGGCCCCGGCTGGCGCTGGAGCGGCTGCTGGATCTGCAGGCGGCAGATCCGTACTCCGACCAGCTCTGCAGGCTGATATTGAGGAGTTATGCCGACCTGGGAGATTTCATCGGATTCAGGACACACTACGATAAATACAAGGAGCTCCTGGAGAATGAGCTGGGCATCCGCCCTGACCAGGTCATGGACAGCTGGGTGCAGAAGGTATTGTAAGCCCGTAGCATGGCACTGCATTACTGCTTGTTGTCATTATTGTTTATACCCTGTGGTATACATATTCAAGGCTGCGGGAGTTGAAACGAAAGAGTCATAGCAGCGTATCAGAAGCATACGAGTATTCAAGAGGAGATGGAGTAGAATGGATAACGGGTTGAAGGTCATCCTGTTCGAGAAGCTGCCTGAAGGTAACCTGCAGATGATTGAAGAGCGCGTCTGGAGCATGAATATGGTTACGGCTCTGGAGCATGTCAATTATATTGTCGTTGGCGGCCGCGAATTCGAGACGGTAGAGGGACGGCTGAATGTGGATGAAGGGAAGCTGGAGCTTCTGCTGGTTCCCATGCGTACGGAAGGTTAATGATGAATACCAGGAAAGGAGGGCCTAAGTTGGCAAAAGACGAAAATGTTAAAGAGCCTGCAATAAGCAGGCTGTTCACGCCGGACGGCAAACCGGTCCGCGTATTATCCACCTCGCTCGGCATAGCGCTGCTGGCTAACGCATTGTTCATTCCCGGAGGAGCGGGTGCAAGCGGCACCGGCGGCGAGGAGCCTAAGCTGGTCTCCTGGTCTACCGAGGAGGTTAAGCAATATTTCGACAAGAATGTAGACTGGAGTATTCCCTATCCGGAAGACCAGAAAGAACAGGTTCAGGAAGGGCAAGGCGCAGTAACCTCCGGCGGCACGACGGTAATCAACAATTACGGCGGGTATAACTCGGGGTTCGGCTGGGATGATGTGCTTCTGTACCACATGCTTTTCAATAGCGGTTCGTTCTACTCTTCCAGAGGCTGGTACAATGACAGGCCTACTTATTATGGAGGTACACGCAATACCTATAAGCCGCCCTCCTACAATAGCGGACGATTCCAGAACAAGCCGGTGGCCGGCTCGGTGGTCAAGCCGAAGACCTCGACCTCATCCACCGGCTCCATTACCAGAAGGAATACCTCTTCCAAATCGGGCGGCATCGGCGGCACCTCAAGCGGGCTGGGTTCGAGTAAATCCAAATCCGGCTCCAGTAAAAGCTCCGGCAAAAGCTCGGTGCGCTCCGGCAAGAGCGGGTTCGGCGGATGATCCAGGCGGAGCAGGCATTCGAGTATATAGACCAGTCCGGTCTGGAGCGCGCTCCCCGGGTAGAGCGGCTGCATGAGCTGGGCTTCACCTGGGCCGATCTGGAGGACGAGGAATACTGGCTGGATGCGGTGGCTGTGATGCGCATTGAGACCTATCAGGAATTGAAGGAAGCCGCCGCAGCACTCTGGGCGATTCTGGATAAAGCTGTCCGTTATGTCCATCTCAGACATGACCTGTACGACCTGCTCGGGATTCCCCCGGTGCTGTGGCAGATGCTGGATGACTGCCCATTGCCGGAGCCGGGACTGATCAGCCGGTATGCCCGGTTCGATTTTGCCGTGGCGGGGGATGGTACGATCAAGCTGCTGGAGCTGAATGCGGATACTCCGACCGGCTATGTGGAAGCTTCCATTGCTACGCCATGGATCTGCGCAGAGGCAGGCATCGGGAGCCCGAATGCAGCCATGAAGCAGCAGCTGGCCGCAGCCTGGAGCGTGGAGCGCCCGGACACGGTAGCCTGTGTGGACTACGGCAGCCATGAGGAAGACAGCGGGACGATTGAAGCGCTGGCCGCGCATAGCGGACTGGATATCCGCTGTGTCGATTGCCTGGATCTGTCGATTGATGAGGGTGTGGTCAAGGACGGAGAGGACCGGATCATAGAGCGGATGTTCGCGCTGTATCCGAAGGAGTGGATGGCCGTAGATGAAGGCGGTGAGGCTCTGGCCTATGCCATTGAGAGCGGGAAGCTCCAGCTGTTCAACGGACCGCATAGCATCATCCTCCAGTCCAAGGGGCTGATGGCTGCTGTCTGGGGAATGTACGAGCTTGGCCTGCTGTTCACGGAGCCGGAACGCGAGGCCATATCCAGGTACATCTTGCCGACGTACAATAAGGCAGTCTTCTCAGAGAGCTTTGTATCCAAATCTGTATTCGGCCGCGAAGGCGGATCTGTACGGATCTTTGATGACAGCGGCACGCTTGAGATCGAGGACGAAGAGGGCTATGACAGCAGCCAGCTTTTCCCCGTGGTCTATCAGAAAAGGGCCGAAATGGCCCGGATCATGACAGCGGAGGGCGAGCTGCATCTGCTGACCGGCATGTTCGTCATTAACGGAACGCCCTGCGGGCTGCTTGGCCGGGCCGGCGGGCCGATCACAGGCAATGCCAGTCATTTTATCGCGCTAGGAGTGAGGGGGCTTGAAGATGTTCAAGGATAGAGAGGGGCGGGCGACAGGACGTAGATCAAGGGGCGTTCTGCTGACCGCAATGCTGCTTCTGGGGGTTCTGCTGCTGAGTGCATGTTCAGCGAATAGCGGCAGTGTATTTCATACGGGTACCGATACAACGGATAATGTATCACGTGTGCCATGGGATTACCGGGTGGTAGAGGGCAAGGTTGGCGATCTGGTCGGCAGCGATATGACTGTATTGCCGGATAATGAGCTGCTTCCCAATGACGGGAATTATGCTACAGGCGACACCATCTGGACGCTTCAGTTCATGGACGCCGAGCTGGTAACGGATGCCGACCAGAAGAATGAGATCAAGTTGTCCGCCTGGACGACGCTTAAGTCCTATGCCGACCAGAAGGCGGCCACGGAGGATCTGGCCAATCTCAAGGTATCCATCACAACGGATGTGGATCTGGTTGGCGTGTACAAGACGGAATACCAGAGCAAGACCAGAAACTTCGCAGTGCTGGAGCTGCCTTCCGGCAACCGGATCAAGCAGCCGATTGACGACAAGCGTTATACCGCGCTGGAGAAGCAGAAGAAAGTCTCTGTGGTGCTGGAGGAAGTACATGATTTCGCCGACTATGATTCGGCCTATGCGAAATTTCGGGGGTGGGCTAAATGACGATTGTAATTAATCTGGTGGTCAGTATTCTGACCATTGTTCTGCTTCAAGTGCTGGGGATGGTAATCTTCGCGCTCATGACTCCCTTCAAGGATATGGAGGAGCTGAAGAAGGGGAATGTGGCGGTAGCGATGGCATTTGGCGGCAAGTTCCTGGCGACGGCGGTCATTCTTGGCGTGGCCGCTTATACCAATACCTCCATCTGGTTCATGATGCTGTGGTTCGCGGTGGGGTATGTCTGCCTGATTGCTTCGTACTGGATCTTCGAGCTGTTCACTCCAGGCTTCCGGATTTCGGAGCAGCTGGAGAAGGGGAATGTTGCGGTCGGCGTCATGCTCTGCATGGTGTTCATCGGGACGGCCTTCGCGGTCAGCAGTCTGATTATTTAGGTAGACCCGTTTGGCAGGCGGGCAGCGGCTGCGTCCCGTAAGGGGTTCTGCGCAGTTACTGCCTGCCTGCTCAATTCACCCGGGAGGCAGGGATGAGCGTTGCATTTTATAATCCAATTATCCGGCAAGCTGCTTCATTTGAAGAAGAAGTCTATTGCTTTTATTATTCTGGCTTTCATTCTTCTCAGCGCAACCATCGCCTTCCTGCTGGAGCCGGACACGTTTCATAGCTGGTTCAACGCCTTTTATTGGGTAATGACCACCATGGCTACTGTCGGGTATGGCGATTACTTTGCCGCTACCGTCACCGGCAAGGTGTTTACGATTTTCTTATATATCTTTGGCATCGGTCTGCTCAGTCTGGTGATCGGCAAGATTGTTGAAGCCATGGGCGAGATGCAGCGCAGGAGAGGAGCCGGAACCTTGACTTTTCACGGACACAATCATGTGGTGCTGATTAACTGGAACCGCAAGACACAGGCGGCAGTGGATGAGATTCTGTGTTACGACAGGGAATGCAAAGTGGTCATTATCGATGAGAATGGTCGGCATCCGCTGGAATCTATGGAGCAGGTCCACTTCATCAGCGGCGATGCTGCAAGCGATGACATTCTGCTGAAGGCGAATATCGGGAGCGCCAGAGCGGCGATTGTGTTCAGCGACACCCGTATCGACGAAGCTTCCTTGAGTGACGGCAAGTCCCTGCTGATCGCCTCCAGCATTGAACGGATTGCCCCGCAGGTACATACAACCGTAGAGATTATGCAGGAAAAGAACATTCAGAACTTCAAGCATGTGCAGGTGAACGAGTTCGTGCTCTCCCATGATGCGATCTCCAGACTGGCTGTACGCTCTGCCCTACAGGAGGGCAATTCCGAGGTGATCACCCAGCTGCTCAGCCGCGAGCACGGGGATGATATTTATGAGATCCCCCGGCGCAGCGGCTGGACAACCTATGGGGAGGCCTTTCAGGATCTGCTGCGCCAGGGGGCGACCCTGTTGTCCGACCGCGGTGATCTGGGCATTAACCGTAAGCTTGGCCAGCCGATTCCGGCAGACGCCAGACTCTACATCGTCGCCGATGAGGCCACGTACCGGAGAATAAAAGAAAGCTAGATCATGCTGTAGGATTTCATAAGGCAATTCACAATAGAGCTGTTCCGGTCGTCATGACACGGAATCAGCTCTTTTTCAGGATGAAAAGGGCCAAAGCTATGAAATGGACACATAATGTTTGATAAAACAGTTAATAATGTGACAATAATTACCGTTATATTATTATGGATAATTCAATTAAGCTTGTCTCAAAGGATGTGATCGATTGGGAAGCAGATATAGCAAGGCTGCTGTTCTGGGGATGTCGCTGCTCTTGCTAACCTCCTGCGGCGGCAATTCGTCCAGTCCGGCACCTTCCTCTCCCGGCTATACTCCGGCGGTCTCTCCTTCTGGGACTATACGGCCGGATGAAGCGCCGCAGCTTGAGCCTACATTGGAACAGCGGGAACTATTCAATTTCATAAATACGCAGCTTACAGGACCCGATGGGGTATATACGAATCTGAAGGAGACCTCTGAATCGGCAGAAGTGGCTACAGGCCATGAGATTCTAAGCGAATCCGCATCCCTCCTAATGGAGGCCGCTGTCCGGACCCGTAATCAGGAGCTGTTCGACCGGGAATGGACGCAGGCCCGCAGAACCTTCGATATGGAGGGCGGCTTCAGCTACCGCTTCAGTCCCAAGCAGCAGAAGCAATTCAACGTGAATGCAGCGGTAGACGACCTGCGGATGATCGGGGCACTGCTGGAAGCGGGTCAGGTGTTTAACCAACCGGAATATACTAGAGAAGCCGATAAATATGGTAAAAGATTTTATAAAAACAACATCAAAAAAGATTATATGTTTGACATGTTTGACAATTTATACAAAGTGGTAAACGAATCGGTAACTTTGTGTTATATTGATCTGAGTGTATTGCAGAAATTGTCGATATCTAGCGAATTACAAGAGAATTTGTTGATGAATATGAGCGGAATTTTGGAGGAGGGATATTTGTCCGATTCTTTTCCATTCTATGAGACCCGCTTCGATTACAAGACTGGTAAATACAGCTCTGAAGGCATTAACTCCGTCGAATCTCTGCTCACTATTCTTCATTTGGCAGAGACCGGCCGTCAGAAGCCGGCAAGTATAAGCTATATCAAAGCTCAGGTCGCAGCGGGAACCTTGTTCGGGCAATATACACGTGAAGGTCAACCAGCCAATGATATCCGTTCTACAGCAATCTATGCGCTCACAGCCATGATTGGAGCCGTGCTGGGCGACAGTTCACTTTATCAGTCCAGTATTGAACGAATGAACGAATTCAGGGTGACAGATCCTGCGAGTCCGCTCTATGGCGGGTTCGGTGATCCTGCTGCCCGGCAAGCCTACTCTTTCGATAACCTGATGGCACTCCTGGCGTATTCCTACAAGGCTCCATAATATGACAAAAGGGGAATCGGAATGATAGACAACAACTTAGAAAAAACATCCACCCGGCCCGGAATGATGCTTGGCAGCCTTCGGGTTACGCCTGCGTTTGTTGCAGCTTTTGGCGTTCTGCTGGTTACTATTATCTCGCTGTTTACCCTTCCCTATGTGGGGATGGCGGATAATGGAGACTATTACCGGATTATATATAGCAATGGCTTATATTTCGATCTGTCGGATTATGACAGCCGTTATTTCGGGTATTTCGTGAAGCAGTTCGGAATCTTCCAATACTATAACGAGAACAGCACGATGGTGGTATCTTCCCAGTCGCTGTTCATTAAGCTTGCGCTGTTTCTCAATAAGCTGTTCTTCAGCAAGGAAGTATTCGATATCCGCTTCCAAGCTGTGATTTATACCCTGCTGTATGTCGCTGCGATCTACCTGCTGATTGAAGCCATTACGCTCAAGATGTCCCTTAAACGGGGGATGCTGGTTGCGGTTCTGGCGGTGTTCATCTTCGGGGATACGGGATATACGGCTTATTTCAGTTCTTTCTTCGGTGAAAGTTTGGTGATGGTCACGATGATCCTGGTGTTTGCCTCCTGGCTGCTGCTGTACCGTAAAAGATACAACGATTACGCGATGCTGGCGATCCTGGTGATCAGCACCGTGATTCTTACGACCTCCAAGCAGCAGAACGCTCCTGTGGGCATGGTCATTTCCCTGCTTGCGATCCCGTTAATCTGGATTCGCCGGGATAAGCTGTTCCGCTGGATCACCATTGCCTCCGCCGCTCTAATGATGTTTACCGGGATTGCCACTTATCTTAATATCTCCAAAGAGTTCGTGAATATTAACCAGTATCATGCGATGACGCGCGGAGTGCTGATGGAATCGGAGAATCCGGAGACTGCGCTGCAATCCTTCGGGATCAATGAACAGTACGCCATTCTCAAGGGGAATACCTACTATGACCAATACGGAACCGTGGATGTGAAATCAGAGCTGCTGGAAAAAGATTTCTACAGCCGGTATGGTTTCGTCTCTATTCTCAAATACTATGTTACCCATCCGGATCAGCTCGGCTCGATTCTTGATACGGCCGCCGAAAGCGCCTATAAGATCAAACCGGCTGCCATGGGGAACTATGAGCTATCCGCAGGCAAGGAATTCCGGGCCCAGAGCCATTTCTTCACAGCGTATAGCACGCTTAAGGAGAAGCTGGCCCCCCGTCCCTTCGCCTTCATTCTCCTCTGGATGGCCGTAACTATAGGGATCTATATGCCATCCTTCGTAAGTGCGGTCCGCTCGCGGGATTATCGGGGGATGCAGAGGCTGCTAGTGATTCTGGCGACCATGCTGGTTGGACTCTCGGGTATTGTAGTCTCCATTATTGGAGCCGGTGATGCCGATATTGCCAAGCATGAATTTCTGTTCACCTTAGCCTTTGACCTGATCACCTTCCAAGCCGTAGCCAGCGTGATCGGCCGCGGAATTTCATCGAGGAAATCCATGCCGGCTGCACCGCCTGCCTTGCCGGCCCAGGATTATCCTACTCTGAACAGAGGGGTTGGCATTTGAGACGTAGAGGAATAGTCATTTTGGTACTGATCTTCCTGACCGGATATCTTCTGCCGCCTGCCCGGGCCGAATCTGCCGCAGCCTCTCCAGTGCCAGCTCAGCGCATTCTGCTGCTGTTCGATGGCCTGGCCAGAGGCGCGGGCAGGGAAGGGAACGTGGCGGAGCTGCAGCGGCTGCTCGCAGCCTACAGCGCACAGGTCACGCTTAAGAATATATCTGATTATGAGCAGGGCAGCATGTCAGCTTATTCTGGAGTGATTACTGTTGTGAATAATGATGAGCTTGAGATTACGAATCAGGCTTATCTGCAGGATGCGGCAGATTATCAGGGGGCGGTCCTGCATGTTGGATACAAACCGCCCGCGCGAGTGCAGCAGGCGCTGCACCTGAAGACAGGGATGTGGCATGGGCCAGGTGCAAGCCTCTCCATCGGCGGGTTCACCGGGGTTACGCCGGATGTAGAAGAGATGCCCTATATTACAGCCTCTAAGGGCGGACGGACGTATGGAGAATGGTCTCTGGACGATGGTGAAGTACAGGCGCCTTATGCGGCTAAAAGCGGCAGAACCGCTTATGTGCCCTATCTGAAGCAGGGGGATTTCACTGCCATAGCTGCGGCCTATGTGCTGAAGGATTGGCTGCACTACACCGCACAGCCCCATATGTACCTGTTGATCAAGGAGATTTATCCCTTCTCGGATCTGGAGCTGCTGGAGAAGATGGCGGACAGGCTGTATCAGAGCGGAATTCCCTTCATCGCCAGTATCCGGCCGGTGTTCGGCAATACAGATTTCCCCGCGATGAAACGGTATCTGGAAGCGTTGAGAACGGTTCAGGCCCGAAACGGCAGTATCGTTGTTAACGCCCCGGCAGTCCGGCCGCCGATCAATTCCAATGACCGTTCGCTGCACGGGAAGATGAATCAATTCATCAATGTACTGGCAGAGGGAGGCGTGGCGCCGCTGGGTGTCGCTGCCGAGGGATACTGGACCTATGACAAGGAGTATTCCACCGCAGGCATGAGCTTCTTCGACTCAGCGGTACTCTATCCTGATGGGGAGACCCATTATATGGAGCAGACGGATACCTCGGCGGCCTTCGCTTCCGCATTATACAGTCTGCCGCCGGAATTGTTACAGGGAATCGGCAGAATAGGCAAGGCTATGCCGCAGCTTCCGCTGAGCATGGCTGTTACGCTTGACCTGCCGGAGGATGAGCGCGGGCTGGATGACATGCTGCAGGAACTGAATGCAGAGTGGTACACCTTTGCAGACTATAAGCAGGATGCCCATACCGTGACAACAGATATGCATACCCTCGAAGCTGCTGATGGAGTAATTAAGGTGGACGGTAACGTGCTGAATGTTGACTATACTCCTCAGACGGTTATCGCTGACTACGAGTACCAGGAGAAACAGGCTACCAGCTTCAACAAGCTGTTCAGCGTGCAGAATCAATTCTTCATCATCGTGATCCTGTCAGCGCTGCTCTTGTTCGGCGGTCTGCTTACCATCGGCTACAGGCTGTACCGGAGGAAATATTTGAGAAGGTAATTTCGGCAAAAAATAGCGACCTTAGGAGAATAATATGACGATTTCTGACGTGCTGATGGTGATTGCTGTCATCTGCATCTGGTCACTGCTGCTGGTGAATGTGGCGCTGATTATAGCGGGATATCTATACTACATTGAAACTGAAAATGAAGCTGATCCGGAGATCACAGGTGAGTATCCGGTGGTTACGATCATGGTCCCTGCACATAATGAAGGCGTCGTGATCAGCAAAACGGTGGAATCCCTATTGGCGCTCGATTACCCGCATGACCGGTATGAGATCATCGTCATTAACGATAATTCTTCGGACAACAGCGCGGAGCTGCTCGGTGAGATCCAGCGCAGGAATCAGCAGCGCAATCTGATTATCATCAATACCGATGCCGTTACAGGCGGCAAAGGAAAATCCAATGCACTGAACATCGGCTTCGCCCGCAGCCGGGGGGAGCTCATCGCCATTTATGATGCCGATAATACACCGGAGCGCACAGCGCTGAAGTATCTTGTAGCAGAGATCATTAACGATTCGACGCTTGGGGCGGTGATCGGCAAGTTCAGAACCCGCAACCGGGATGCCACCCTGCTGACCCGGTTCATTAATATTGAGACCCTGTCCTTTCAATGGATGGCTCAAGCGGGACGCTGGAAGCTGTTCAAGCTCTGTACGATCCCGGGGACGAACTTCATTATGCGCAGATCGATTGTCGAGAGCATCGGCGGCTGGGATGTGAAGGCGATTGCCGAGGATACGGAGATCAGCTTCCGCATTTATATGATGGGCTACCGGATCAAGTTCCAGCCGAAATCGGTCACCTGGGAGCAGGAGCCGCAGACGGTGAAGGTGTGGTTCAAGCAGCGGACACGCTGGGCCAAGGGTAATATCTATGTCATTGTGAAGAACCTTCCGCTCCTCTTCGACCGGAAGGCCGCGAAGATCCGCTTCGATATTCTGTATTATGTCTCGATCTATTTCCTGCTCCTGATCTCACTGGTGACCTCTGATGTTCTGCTTGTCCTACATGCCATGGGGTATGTTCATACCACCATCGCCGGACTCAGCAGCTTCCTGTGGCTGCTTGCCATTGTCCTGTTCGTGGTCGGGATCTTCGTGACCCTGACGACGGAGAAGGGGGAGATGAGCCTGTCGAACCTGTGGATTATTATGTTGATGTATGTCTCTTACTGTCAGCTCTGGATGGTGGTTGCAGCTTACGGACTGTACAACTATCTCAAAGACGTCATTCTCAAACGGGAAGCCAAATGGTACAAAACCGAGCGTTACTAAAGCGCCGGAGGTCCAGAAATAAGATATACAGGAGATACAGAACATGATGAAAAAACAGATAATAACCGCGCTGCTCTGCCTCTCCCTCTTCCTGGTTCAAATCCCTGCGGCGCAGGCAGAGGGGCTTCCTGGTGAAGCCGGGCAGACGTATGAAACTTCGTTCACGGGCAGTGATATCTCTCTGAGAGGGACCAGCTCCCAGCAGCAGTACTTCACGGTAATGGACTATTGGAACGTGGATACGGTGAGGATTAACTTGCATTATCAGAGTTCTCAGATTAATGAGGATCAGGTGTCGAGTGTAACCTTGTCGCTTAACGGCATCCCGTTCTATTCCTTCCGGCCGTCCCGGGACAACAACGGGGAGCAGATTCTGAGCATTGAGGCGCCGAAAGGGTTCCTTACAGTAGGGAGCAATACGCTGGGCATCCGGGGTAACCTGAGAACCAATACGGAGGGGTATCAGCTCTGTAATCTGGACGATACGCAGGATAGCTGGCTGCATCTGTTCAATACTTCAAGTATTGCTGTGAAATATACGCCTAAGGCAATCACGGGGGGCATTCAGGATTTCAGTGCCAGATTCTCGGGAATGGATACGGTAAAAGCAGACCAAAGCCTGCTCGCCGTGCCGCAGAAGGCCAGCGGGGCAGAGCTGGAGAGCGCCACCTACGCCCTCTCAGGGTTCGCCAAAGGCAATACGCTGAACGACAGGACCATTGCGCTGCTCCCTTATCGTGAAGATACTGTCCAGGACAAGCGTGCAGTAGTGCTGGTAGCCATGTACGATAATCTGCCGGACCGGATGAAGAAGCTGGTGAGTACGGCGGATGACCTTGGCACACATGCGGTCATTCAGCTGGTGAACAAGGAATCCTTGCCGACACTGGTTGTGACCTCCAAGGATGAGAGCCTGCTGATCAAAGCCGGCAGGCTGATGGCCAGCAGTGAACGGATGGGCCAGATCAGCAAGGATCTGAAGGTTGTTGATGCTGCTACTGATGTAGCGGACCCGGCCCCGCCGATCAGCACGAATATAACGTTCACAGAGACGGGGGACAAGCTCACCGGGCCGAATCATCAGGAGCAGACGTATTTCGTATCGCTGCCGTCCAACCGCTCCATTGCAGATGATGGCAGAATCAGCCTGGATTTCCGCTATGCCGGGAATCTGGACTTCAACCGTTCCCTGGTGACGGTGAGCATCAATAATACGCCCATCGGCAGCAAGAAGCTGACGAAGGAGCTGGCCAACGGGGATGTATTGAATCTGAATGTGCCGCAGAGTCTGGGGATCACCGGCAACTTCTCGGTCACGGTGGCCTTTGATCTGGAGCTGGCGAGCGCCCTCTGTACACCTAACAGGGAGCAGATGCCCTGGGCCTATATCAGCAAGGAATCTATGATGCGCCTGAACACGAAGGACCGCACGGACCTTTTGCTGGGCAATTATCCCTATCCGTTCCTGCGGGACGGCATCTTCAACCGCGTGGCTGTGGTACTGCCGCAGGAACGGGATGATTACACCTACCGGAGCCTAGGCAATATCCTTGGTATGCTGGGCAAGTATGCCGGAGGGAATACCGGAGATGTCCACTTCTACAACGATAGCGCAGCAGCGGGTAATCTGAAGGACAACAATATCATTGCCATTGGGACCTATAAGAATAACAAGGTGATCCGCGACAACAATGACAAGCTCTATTTCAAATACAGCAAGGACGGTTCCACCCTGCTGTCCAATGAGAAAATGGCTATTGAGGAGCAGTACGGAGCCGGGATCGGCACCCTGCAGCTGCTGGATTCCCCCTATGAGAGCGGGCGTGGCCTGCTGGCGGTTACGGGTGTCCGCTCCGAGAACTATTTCCTCGTCTCCAAGCTGATCGGGAGTGAGAAGGACCGATGGAAGGTATACGGTGACGGGGTAGTGACGGACAAGGATGGCGGGGTTAATGCCTACCGCTTCAAGCTGATCTCCGGGGCAGCCAAGGATTCGGCGGTGGCGAAGATTGTGGAGCGCACAGATGTGCTGGGCTTTGTGATCGCGGCCGTAATGATTGTGACGCTGGTGGTGGTGGCGCTGCTTCTGCTGCTGCGCAAACATAAGAAGAAACGTGGTGATCAAGCGTGAGACGTAACCGCAGCAGTCTGACCTCGGATCTCGGTTTCCTGGCGTTTCTGGTCCTGATCTTTGCCTGTATCGTATATATCGCAGGATCTCCGGACCATTATATCCAGAACATTATTATTCTGAATGTATCCTTCATCCTGGCACTGGTCACGTATTTCACTACGGTTACGGCGGGGCTTACGCTGAATCTGGCGTTTGTCTTCGGCTACGGCTTCTTCGTGGTCTATCAGACGGTAACCCAGGGCGCATCCATCGGTGTAGATACGTACTTCTGGCTGATTATGACCCCGCTGCTTACAGTGGTGCTGTGGGTCTTCACCGCAAGCACCCGCGAGCTGCAGGCGGAGAACGAACGGCTGCTGAAGCGCACGAATAATCTGGCCGCTGTGGATGAGAATACGGATCTGCGCAACAGCATTTCTTTTCAGAAGGATGCCAGCCTGTTCACCGGAATCTCGGTCCGTTATAAAATCCCGCTGACGCTGCTTGTGGTGAAGGTGAAGTATTGGAATGAGATCCGCCGCCTGATCCCGGAAGAGCAGCTGTCTGAAGCCGTTTACGATGTCTCCCAGCTCAGCCAGTCCAGCATTCGTACCAATGATGCGCTGTATCTGCTGGACAAGGAGGATGCTACTTGGGGACTTCTGCTCTTCACGGACCGGGAAGGGGCCAAGATTGTCATTGAGCGGATCAAACAGCGGCTGCAGGAACTGAATGACTCGGAGTTCTCCGGCAAATACAAGGTGAATCTGGGTCTGAAGATTGGTGCAGTGGAATATGCGGCCGACACCATCGAGAATCCGCTGGATTTCATTGTCCAGGCCAAGAAAGAACTGGAATACGATGTATAATGGGAGGAAGCAGGAGGGGACTGCAACCAATCTGACAGGAGGACTGGACAATGGATTTGGGTCTTGAGGGGAAGTCGGTGCTCGTTGCGGCAGCGAGCAAGGGGCTGGGGCTGGCGACCGCCCTGGAGTATGCCCGTGAAGGGGCGAGGGTGACGATTGCGAGCCGGAGCCTGCCGCAGCTGGAGACGGCGCGCCAGGCGATCCGTGAAGCTACGGGACAGGAGGTCGCCGTAGCGGAGCTGGATGTGACCCGCCCGGAGGAGATTGCCCGGGCGGTGCGGACGGGCGCCGAATTCGGCGGCGGC